>CAMXBD010000101.1 GCA_947179245.1 uncultured Lachnospiraceae bacterium
CTACATTTGTAATCTTTGTCAATGATAAGGAACTGATGCATTTCTCATATACGAGATATTTGGAGAATCAGATCAGGGAGACATTCGGATTCAGGGGAACACCGTTTAAGTTTATTATAAGAGAGAGAAAGGATAATAAGTAAAAGTGGAACGGATTATATGTTTGGTGATCGGATATGTGTTTGGGCTTTTTCAGACGGCATATATTTATGGAAAACTGCACGGAATTGATATCAGGAATTACGGGAGCGGCAATGCGGGTACGACTAACACGATGCGGGTACTCGGAACCAAGGCGGGACTACTGGTACTTTTCGGAGATATTTTGAAATGTATACTGGCGGTGGTTGTGACAGGGTTGTTTTTTGGCAAGACCCATCCGGAAATGATATATCTGCTTAAGCTTTATGCGGCAACAGGGGCCATCTTAGGACATAACTTTCCGTTTTATCTGCATTTTAAGGGAGGAAAAGGAATTGCAGCGACGGCAGGACTGATTCTTTCTTTTCATCCTTGTCTGATTCCTATGGGCGTCATTTTGTTTTTTGGCGCTTTCTTTACGACGCATTATGTATCACTTGGATCGCTGCTTGTATATGCGGGATTTATTATTGAGATGATTGTGCTTGGACAGATGGGATTTTTTGGAATGTCGCAGACTTTACTGATTGAGATGTATGTCATAGCAGGCGGACTTACGATTATGGCATATTACAAGCATAAGGATAATATTAAGAGACTGCTTAGCGGAACAGAGCGTAAAACATATTTGAGCCACAAGAATAAAGAGCAGGCGGAAGGAGAGCAAAATGGCTGATATCAGTATTATCGGTGCCGGAAGCTGGGGCACTGCACTGGCACTTTTGTTATACAAAAACGGGCATTGTGTAACCGTATGGTCCATTATGGAAGCGGAGATTGAAATGCTTAAGAATGAGCGTGAGCATAAAGATAAACTTCCCGGAGTAAAACTTCCCTCAGACATGGAATTTACAACTGATCTTCAAGCAGCTGTAACGGGTAAAGACGTACTTGTACTGGCAGTACCGTCTCCGTACACGCGGAGTACATCACACAATATGGCATCTTATGTGCATGAGGGACAGATTATCGTTAATGTAGCAAAAGGAATTGAGGAGAATACGCTGTTGACGTTATCGCAGATTATCGAGGAAGAAATTCCACAGGCACAGGTGGCAGTTTTGTCCGGACCGTCTCATGCAGAAGAAGTAGGCAGAGGTATTCCCACGACGATCGTTGTGGGTGCTAAGAAAAAAGCTACGGCGGAATATTTGCAGAATATTTTTATGAACGAGGTGTTCAGAGTATATATCAGCCCTGATGTGCTGGGAATAGAACTGGGCGCCGCACTCAAGAATGTGGTGGCATTGGCGGCGGGTATTGCCGACGGATTGGGTTATGGAGATAATACTAAGGCGGCGCTGATTACCAGAGGTATTACAGAAATCGGAAGACTGGGAGTTGCCATGGGAGGCAAACTCGAAACATTTTGCGGTCTGACAGGAATCGGAGATCTGATTGTTACCTGCGCTTCCATGCATTCACGTAACAGACGTGCCGGAATACTGATCGGGCAGGGATATACGATGGAACAGGCTATGTCTGAAGTCAAGATGGTAGTAGAGGGTGTATACTCTGCCAAGGCAGCCATGGGTCTTGCGAAGAAATATGATACACAGCTTCCTATTATTGAGCAGGTTAACGCTATATTGTTTGAAGGGCAGCCTGCCGATGAAGCAGTCAGAAATCTGATGCTCAGAGATAAGAAAATAGAGAATCCGCTTCTTCCGTGGGAGGATGAGGACTAACAAAAAACAGGGCAAATGCCCTGTTTTTCGAGTTCGCGAAGCGAATCTCGTAATCGAACTTGTTCGATTTATTAGATTATGCTGCAGATTTCCGTAGTAGTCTTTATTTTATTCATGGAATAAATGTGAATGCCGTCCACGCCGTGTTCTTTCAGATCACGGATCTGCCGTACGGCATAATCAATTCCTGCCTTACGCATATCTTCTTTGTCTTCTCCGTAAGTTGCAATGATGTCAGCAAGTTCCTTGGGAACGGAAGAGCCGGAAAGAGATACGGTAGTTCCTAATTGCTTTGCGGTGGTGATCGGCATGATACCTGCATGAATCGGAACATTAATATCCATAGCCCTTGCTTTATCTAAAAAGCGATAGAAGTAATTATTATCGAAGAACATCTGAGAAATCAGGGAACTCACACCGGCATCTACTTTTTCTTTCAGGTGACGTAAGTCTTCTTCAAGAGTGGGAGCCTCAAAATGTTTCTCAGGATAACATGCGCCGGATATATACAAATCAGAGTGCTCTTTCAGATATCGTACAAGATCAGTGGCGTAATAGAACTCCCGATTGTTAAATTGCTCATCGCTCATCCATTGTGGTCTGTCTCCGCGGAGTGCCAGAACACGGCTGACTCCTGCATCCTTAAGAGCCGTGCAGTTCTTTGCCAAGTCTTCTTTTGTAGAGCCGACGCAGGTAATGTGTGCGATGGCATCGATATTTAACTCTTTCTGGATAAAAGAAGTGATCTCTATTGTTTTGCCGGCTCTGGAACCTCCTGCACCATAAGTACAACTGATAAAATCAGGATTCAGATGACCAAACTCTCTCAAAAGCTGATATACATTATCAAATTCTTCGTCCTTCTTTGGGGGAAATACTTCCAGAGAAAGATGTGTTTTGTGATTCTGTGACATGTGTTTATCCCTCCGTGATTCTTACAACAAATTCTTGCTTTTGCACTTGAAATATCGTAACATACATTTATAAGATAGGCAAGAAATGAAATGATTCATCATGCAAATAAAACACCGGAAAGGATTAGTAATATGAGTGAACAAAATCAGAGTTTTAACAGTACTTCAGACTATGTGGCATCTGAACAGTTACTTGCAAGCGTCAATGTTGCGATTGCACTTCAGAAACCTCTTCTTGTAAAAGGAGAGCCGGGTACGGGTAAGACCATGCTGGCGCAGGCGGTGGCTAATTCGCTTGGCAAGAAGCTGATTATCTGGAACATCAAATCCACTACGAAGGCGCAGGACGGTCTGTATATGTATGATACGATACAGCGTTTGTATGACGGGCAGTTCGGTGAGGAAGGGGTGGATGATATCGCCCACTATATCAAGCTGGGAAAGCTGGGGGAAGCTTTTGAATCTGATGAGCAGGTAATCCTCTTGATTGATGAGATTGATAAAGCGGATCTTGAATTTCCGAATGATCTTCTCTGGGAATTGGATCAGATGGAATTCTATATTCATGAGACAAAGAGAACTGTTAAGGCGAAGCACAGACCGATTGTGATTATTACCTCCAATGCGGAGAAGGAACTGCCGGATGCGTTCCTTAGAAGATGTATTTTCCACTACATTGATTTCCCGGATCAGAATCTGATGGAGGAGATCGTGAAGACTCATTATCCTGATATTGAAGATAAGCTGCTTCAGGATGCAATGGAGGTGTTTTACTGGATACGCTCTATGAAAGA
The DNA here is from genome assembly GCA_947179245.1 of uncultured Lachnospiraceae bacterium. Lineage (GTDB taxonomy): Bacteria > Bacillota > Clostridia > Lachnospirales > Lachnospiraceae > UBA3282. Next base: position 3,538 of record CAMXBD010000101.1, read on the forward strand.
TATCCGTAAAAAACCCAGCACATCGGAACTCATTGACTGGGTCAATGCGCTGCAGATCGGAGGGATTCCGACGGACAGGCTGCGCACTGAACTTCCGTTTATCGGTGTGGTAGTGAAGAAGGATGAAGATTTAGAAACTGTTAAAAATAAGAAAGATTTCTAAGAGGGCATTTTATGTTCAGTAAATTCTTTTATACATTAAAAGACAAGGGATTGGATGTGTCTTTGAGTGAATGGCTGACATTGCAGGATGCATTGCAGCAGGGATTGTGTCACAGCAGTCTGACAGAATTTTATTATGTGTCGCGCATGATACTGGTCAAGTCTGAGACTGAGTATGATAAATTCGATATGGCTTTTGATGAAGTGTTCAAAGGCATTCAGTCTGAGAATGAGATAAGTAAGAATATGATGCGGTGGCTTGATAAGCCGGAGATGCAGGACGTCTTTGAGGAGATGCGTCATGAGATGAATCAGGAAGTCATCACAATTGACAAGGAGGACGTGGAGAATAAATTCAAGGACAGGCTGCGTGATCAGAATGAAGAGCATAACGGAGGGAGCCACTGGATTGGAACGATGGGTAAGACGTCTTTCGGTAATATGGGTGGCAACATGGGCGGTATCAGAGTAGGCGGAACGACTGGGTATCAGTCTGCATTTCAAGTGATCGGTGCGAGAAAATACCGCGATTTTCGTAATGATAAAGTTCTGGACAACAGGCAGTTTCAGATGGCGCTTAGAAAACTGCGTCAATTTTCTACCAAACTGGATATTCCCGAAACAGAACTGGATATAAACGGCACGGTAGACGCTACCTGTAACAACGGCGGCTGCTTACAGATCGTGATGGAGAAGCCGCGGAAGAATGCGATAAAATTACTTTTGCTCATGGATTCCGGCGGCACCATGATTCCCTATACGACACTTTTGAATGAGCTGTTTCATTCCGTATATAAATCTAATCATTATAAAGATGTGAAAACCTATTTCTTTCACAACTGTATCTATTCCAATGTGTATAACACACCGGAATGTGAGAATGGGGATTGGATTGAGACAGAGTGGATGTTCCGAAATCTGGACAGTGACTATAAAGTGATCATCGTGGGGGATGCAGCGATGGCTCCGGAAGAACTGTATTCCACCACAGGGAACTACAGAGGACCTAACGGTGGATTGTCAGGAATGGAATGGCTTATGCTGATGAAGCGCCACTATAAGAAGATTGTGTGGCTTAACCCGAAAATGGCTCCGGGACATGCGCCGTGGAGAGAAGCGGAGACAGCGATTAAAGGAATGATTCCAATGTATAAGCTGACCGTGGACGGGCTGAATCAGGCAATGATCAAACTAATGACGAATAGATAGGAAGGTGAAGATTATGTATCGGGTAATGATCGTAGATGATAATATGGCGAATCTGATTATGGCAAGGAAAACTTTGGAGGAGGAATATGAAGTAATCCCTGTATCTTCCGGTATTTCTGCACTGGAGTGTCTTAATGATATGCCGGAGCTTCCTGATTTAGTTCTTCTGGATGTGGATATGCCGAATGTAAACGGTTTTCAGGTTATTTCTGAAATGAAAAATAATCCGAAGTTAGTGAAGATTCCAATTGTTTTCCTGACAGCACAGGATGATGATACTACAGAGTTGGAAAGCTATAATTTAGGAGCTATGGATTACATACGGAAACCCTATACGGCGAATCTGTTAAAGAAGCGCGTGGATATCCAGATCCAGCTTTTGTCGCAGCAGAGAAAACTGGGAGATATGAATCGTTCCCTGAATAATCTTGTTCAGGATAAGAACAAGAAGAACTTGGAGCTGCAGTATTCAATTGTAGCGATGTTTGTAGATCTGCTGACGAAAAGAGACGGTTTTAGCGGCGACCATGCAAGGCGTGTGGAGAAATACATGGATGTCCTTATCAGTGCGCTTATAAGGAATGAAAAGCATAATCTGACAGCGGATGATGGTATCACGATCTGTTTTGCATCCCAGATTCATGATATAGGTAAGCTGTGCATTGCCGATCAGTATTTGAATAATGCAAGGCTGGGTAATGAGAGTGAGTTTGAGCGCGAAGCAGTTAAGACGCACACCACACTGGGAGCGGACACGCTCTCCAAAGTTACACAGTTGAGCGCCGGTGAGAATAACTTTATGAATTACGCCTACAATATGTGCCGCAGCCATCATGAGAGATGGGATGGCAAAGGTTACCCTGACAGATTAGAAGGAAAGAATATTCCGATAGAGGCGAGGGCACTGGCTATTGTCGATACATATGATAATCTGAGAAATATTGCAGTGGGTGGCAAGACACTCAGCCATCAGGAAGCTATCATGAAGATTAAATTTATGAAATTCACATGTTTTGATCCGGAGATCGTAGATATCTTTCTGTCTGTTGAGAGTGAGATCAAAAGCGTAGCCGGTTAAATATAAGAGGTTACGGTATGACATCTAGACAGCAGTTAGAAAAATATTTGGATATGGAATTACCGGCAGAAATATTATTATTTCATGTAGCAATGCTGCTTAGTCTGTCAGAGTGTTTTTTGCTGGTGCTCTTCACATTGTTTTTACGGATGAGTATCCGTGTGCCGCTTTTGTTATCTATCGGTATTATACTTACATTAGCAGCTATGTATGCGGAGAGCAGAACGGACAAGCTTAAATGGATTTCTGCCGGCTATCTTCTTTTAATGCATTTCATTTTGGTGCCGTTATCATCATATTATGTGCCGTATGCCATATATGATTTTCCAGTATATTTTCTGACAGGGATTGCATTTACGGCAATTCTTTTAAAGAAAAAATGGGCGGCAGTATTCATTACTGTGGATACAATCATAGATATTGTGTGTATCCGGCATATGCTGGTGCAGTCTGCGGTGACCGCTTCGATATTGGAAGGAAGCACCCAGTATAATCTTATTTTGTTTGTCAGGATTATAGTTGCGCTGTTTATAACTGGCACGGTGTGTGGGATATTGGTCTCCTATCGTAACAGAATACTTCGCAGGGAGATTGACAAGAGTGCTGCTATGGAGCAGGAAGCAGAGCAGTTAAGTTACGCTAAAAATATGTTTCTTGTCAATGTGTCGCATGAAATCAGGACACCGCTCAATGCTATCTTAGGAATTACCGAGCTGCTGTTTGATCTGGACACAGACGACCGCGTCAAGGAAAATGCATTTCATATTGCTAATTCCAGCAAAGCCCTTTTATCTATCACGAATGAATTAATGGATTTTTCCAGATTAGATGATAGTGATCTGGCTGTTGCCGATAAACCCTATTATATAGAGAATATCTGCAATGAGCTGATCAATATGCTCTCAGTGCGCTATGCAGATTATAAGACAGATTTGTGTGTGGATATCGAACCGGATATTCCGGCGCAATTACGCGGGGATGAAACAATGGTACGTCAGATCATGCTGAATGTTTTGAATGGTATCATGAAATCTTTAGAGAGTGGAGAAGTATATCTGAATATTCAAAAGGAGAACAGCGGGGAAGAGCAGATACGGCTGTTGGTTGAAGTGCGTGCGGAGGGCATTTTTCAGTATTCCTATAAAGAACGATTATACCGCAGCACAGCCCGGGAGACGGAATGTGATGATATGATACCGCTGCCTCACCGTCTGATCCGGCTTATGGGTGGTGAAATATGGATGGAAGAGGAAGCAGCGAAGAGAAGATATTATTTTGAAATTCCGCAGAAGTATATACCCGGTAAAAATTTAGTTGATAAATTTAATGATGATAAAGTAAAGGTTCTTGTCTATGAGGATACGGATCGGCATGGAAGTGTGTTTGCCAAGACACTGCATGATATGAATGTGGATTTTTATCAGGTGTCTACGAGTGAGTCTTTCTTTAAAGAGTGTGTTGATATAAGCTATACTCATCTTATGATTTCATCAGAGCATTATAACAGTATGAAGGACAGATTGGGCGAACTTTTGAGTCCTCAATCGATTATTCTGATTGGTTCCGGTCTTCTTGCTTATGACGATGCGCTTGTCAAAACGACTTTTGCAAGACCAGTTAACTGTTTGAATCTTGAAGCTCTTTTAAGAGACAGACAGAATAGTACGATTCGCCGTATCGGCTATAAGGGCGGATTTGTATGCCCGGATGCACGCATTATGGTGGTGGATGATAATATCGTTAATCTGGAAGTGGCAACCAGTCTTTTGAATCGTTATCAAGCACAGGTACTGATTGCTGCAAGCGGCAAAGAATGTCTTAAGATGCTGCAGAAGGAGATTGTTGATTTCATATTTCTTGACTATATGATGCCGGAGATGGATGGAATTGATACATTAAAAAATATTCGTGCGTTAGGAATTAACGGACTGGACAAGATACCGATTGCGGCGCTTACAGCGAACGCGGTCAGCGGTGCCAGAGAAATGTTTTTGAATGCAGGATTTGATGAATATCTTTCAAAACCGATAGAGAGAGATAAGTTTGAGAAAATATTGAGAGAGCACATTCCGGAAGATAAGATTATTTATACAGCAAATAAAGAGGAAAAGGCTGAAAATTATGAAATGTAAGCTGAATCAGATATTGGGTAAAAAGTTAAGCGGCATGGAACTTACGGAGTTTAACTTAAATCTCTTTCTTGCAATGGTTATCACGGAGGGAGTCATCATTCTGCCGATTGTTGCGGTTGCAGGTACAATAGAGAAGCTGGCGGCGCCTATGCTTATCACTGTTGTTGGATGTAGTCTGCTCTTATATTTGAATTTGCGGTATAGAAAGCATAATCTGACAGCGGTTTTAACATTGATCATATTGGATGGCATAACAATTCCTATGATCCTCAGGCTGGGGAATGTAGCGTATTGTGTTGCGGTTATGTGGTTTGTGGCAAGTATGATCATAGTATATTCCGTTTTTGAGGGGTTAATGTTTATTCTAGTGCTGATCATGTTTGCTTTTGAATGTTGTTATCTGTATAGCAATGTTTTCTTTCCACAGGAAGATGGAGGATATTATGTAAACCAAGTTTTCCATTTTTCTGATTTGGCAATCAGTTTTATAGGTACGATATTTTTTATTATTCTGCTGATCTATATTCAGGAGAAGTTCTATCTGTACCAGCAGCAGAAGATCAAACGTAGCAGCCGTAAGATTGAACGTGCAGGTGCTGCCAAAAGGCAGTTTTTGACAAATATGTCCTATGAGATCAGAACGCCTATGAATTCGATTATCAATCTGTCGGAGATCATGCTTAAGGGCGAGAAAGACGACGAGACAAAGGGCGCCGTCAATACGGTAAGAAGTGCCGCGTATGATCTGCTTGCTATTATAGATGATGTGCTTACATATGCAAGGATCGATGCCGGAGAGATGCGTTTGAATAAGGAGACATACAGTTTTGAGAAACTGGTGAAGGGAATCGTGCAGACGATCTCAGAAGATTTACAGAAAAAGAAACTTAATCTGGATATGGATATAGATGGCAATATACCGAAACTGGTGCTGGGTGACAGTGTTACAATACGTCAGATATTCCTCTATCTTCTTTTTATTTCTATAGACTTTACGGCAAGCGGAAGGATACTTTTTGAGGTGAGATGCGAGAAGAACAGTGACACTGGCACAGCAACTTTTCATTGTATGGTTGCAGATACAGGAAAGGGCTTATCTCAGATTGATGTCAAAACACTTTTCGGCATGTATGATATATATGATTCCAGACAGTCCAGTAATCTTAAGGGAATCGGTCTTAAATTTACGATTTGTAAGGAATTGTTATCTATGATGCAGGGGGATATCAAGGTAGAGAGTATTGAAGGAATTGGACTGGCCACAACATTTACTTTCTGTCAGGAGATTGTGGATGCTTCGCCTATGATACAGTTGGAAGATGAGAAGAAACCGAGTGTCCTCGTCTATGCAGATGATGATGTTAATATAGCTAAATGGCAGAAGACTATGGAGCCATTTGATGTCAGACCGACATATACACACAATTATTACGGATTTGACCATGCTATTCAGGATAAGCATTTTGATTTTATTTTTGTGCCGGACAAAGTATATGTGAATCTGTCAAATATTATCTCCTTGTATCAATGTGAGGAGTATACTTATATTTTAGCAGGGTATGATGCGGTCTATGGAGATTTCGATAAGTGCCGGCTGATTCACAGACCGTTTTCCTGTATCACGATCGCAACAGTGTTAAATCACAGATGGAATAAGGAAGATTATAAGAAGAGTGTCAGAGAGGAGACGTTCACGGCTAAAAATGCCAAGATTCTTGTGGTGGATGATAATGCCGTAAATTTGAAAGTGGCCGCCGGAATCTTTAGTAAATATGATATTGATATCTCGGTGGCAACCTGCGGAGAAGACAGTATCAGGAAAATGGAGACTGAGAATTACGATCTAGTATTGATGGATATGGTAATGCCTGATCTGGGTGGTGAAGAGGTGCTTAGGATCATACGTTCGAAAGAGGATCATTACTATAAGGAGATACCTTTTGTAGCGTTGACTGCGCAAAACGGTGTAAATATCAGGAAAGAAATCCTCGAACTAGGTTTTCAGGAGTATCTTGCAAAGCCTATTAGGAGGCGGTATTTGGAAAAATGTCTGCTGGAGTTCCTTCCAGAGGAACTGATTGAGTATGTTAAGACGAAAGATGCCGGGGAGAAGGCAGATAAGAGTGTACTCCTGACGAGGAAAGATGAGCAGAAACAGGCAGGCGGATTAAACACAGAGAAGGGACTCTTGAATATCGGATTCAATCAGGATGCCTATGCTGCCATCTTGAATACGTATTACACGGAAGGGGTAAAATATCTTGAGCTTTTGCCGAATCTTCTGGAAGTCGGGGATATACAGCTGTTTACAACCGATGTACATGGGATCAAGAGCTCCAGTGCAAGTATCGGCGCCATGGAAGTGTCAACACTTTTTAAAGAACTTGAATTTGCCGGTAAAGCAGGCGATATAGATCTGATCAACAGAAAATTTGCCGGATATTTGGAGAAATTTAAAGCAATCCTTGAGGAAGTTAAGACGTACCTGATTAATATCGGCAAGTTCAGCGAGGCACAGTCGGAGCAGAATTTGGACGAGCAGGAAGCACAGGAGATGACCGTGGAAATGCTGCAAAATTTAAAGACGGAACTGGATAAGATGAATCTTAAGGTAACGGATGAACTTGTACCGGAGATGGCGTCTAAGAATTTCGGTGTACAGATAAATGAGCAGATTAAGAAGCTTAAGGCTGCCTATGATATGTTTGATTTCCATCAGGTCAAGGCAATTTTGAATGAGATGATTGAAAACAGGAACGGGCAAAACGCAAATTAATAGTTGACAAAATTGGCTGGTTCGTATAAATTATATAGAAACGAGCAAGTTCGTTTACGAGTTCATGACATACTGCATGTTTTGGCGGACTTGGAAAAGTAAATAGTTTCAAACGAATGGCGTTGATAAGAACAAGTAGTAAATTACGGAACGAACAGAAAGCAGCCGGTTGATGAGAGGCGCACGGGAAGTTTTTTATGAATACATCTTGGAGCTTCGCGGCAGAATGGATATTCCTAGTAGGCTGCGACGGGGAATGCACGTTATAGCAGGAGAGTATCATGAAGGATATATATTAAGATATATTTCGGAATCGTACTCAGTGAGGCTGGCAATGTGAGTTGCCGGTGAAAATAGGTGGTATCACGAGAGTAACCTCGTCCTATGTGTTTTTACACGGGACGAGGTTTTTTTGCGCGAGTAAGCAGAAGCAGAAAAAAGAAAGGAAATAGGACAATGGGAATTTATGAAGAACTTCAGGCAAGAGGACTTCTTGCACAATTGACGGATGCTGATGAGATCCGCGATCTGATTAATGAGGGAAAGGCTGTGTTTTATATAGGATTCGATCCGACGGCGGACAGCCTGCATGTAGGACATTTTATGGCACTGTGCCTTATGAAGAGACTTCAGGAAGCCGGTAATAAACCGATTGCACTGATTGGCGGTGGTACGGCGATGATCGGTGATCCCTCCGGCAGAAGTGATATGCGTTCTATGATGACCAAAGAGACAATCGAACATAACTGTGAATGCTTTAAGAAACAGATGAGCAGATTCATTGATTTTTCTGAGGGTAAGGCATTGATGGTCAACAATGCGGACTGGCTGCTTGATTTAAATTATGTCGAGTTTATCCGCGATATTGGAGCGTGCTTCAGTGTTAATAACATGCTCCGGGCAGAGTGCTATAAACAGAGAATGGAAAAGGGATTAAGTTTCTTGGAATTTAATTACATGATTATGCAGAGTTATGATTTCATGGAATTGTACAAGAGATACGGATGCAACATGCAGTTTGGCGGGGATGACCAGTGGAGCAACATGCTGGGCGGTACAGATTTGATCCGCCGTAAAATGGGTAAAGATGCATATGCAATGACGATCACGCTTCTGATGAATTCCGAAGGTAAAAAGATGGGGAAGACGCAGAAGGGAGCGGTATGGCTTGATCCGAATAAAACGACACCTTTTGAATTCTATCAGTACTGGCGAAATGTGGCTGATGCGGATGTATTAAAATGTCTGCGCATGTTGACTTTCCTGCCTTTAGAACAGATAGATGAGATGGATAAATGGGAAGGAAGCCAGTTGAACAGGGCAAAAGAAATTCTGGCTTATGAGCTGACGAATCTCGTTCACGGGGAAGAGGAAGCGAAGAAAGCCGAGGAAGCGGCGAAAGCGCTTTTTGCCGGCGGAGGAAGTTCTGAGAATATGCCTACGGCGACACTGACAGATGATAAATTTGCGGATGGAAGTATTGACATTATGGGTATTCTGGTGGCATCAGGGCTTGCAGCTTCCCGTTCCGAGGCACGTCGTGCCGTTGAGCAGGGCGGTGTTACGGTCAAAGGTGAGAAGGTGGCAGATATCAAGGCTTCTTATACGAAGGAAATGATTGCAGCAGAAGAATTTATTGTCAAAAAAGGGAAGAAGAGTTTCAGAAAAATTATTGTAGAATAGAGTAGGTAATTGCGAAACTCGCTAAACTCGTTCGTAATCTTGAACCAAAACACGGAA
>CAMXBD010000102.1 GCA_947179245.1 uncultured Lachnospiraceae bacterium
CAATAAAAATCCCTGTGCTATTGAAAAAAAGCACAAGGATTTCTATCCCATTAATAAATTATTTTCATTCTTTGCTCAATAATTGCTCCACCTCATCGTAACTTTTTCCCGAAGAGCCAATCATCTCATCTAATTTTTCAAGTCTGTTAATTCTAATTTTTTCTTCAAGTTCTTTTTTGGTTCTCTTCAATTTTTTCAAATTCTCCTGCGTCGTCTTAATATTATCCTCGACTTTTAGAAGCTGTTCCTCCAATGATTCTGGTTTCTTTGTTCTTGCCATATTAAATCCTCTATCTTTCCTCGACCGCTCCAATCAACTCCGTCACATCCTCGATACCATAACGCTCCATATACGCTTCGATGCCCTCAACGACTTCCACTGCCGCATACGGATTCACGAAATTCATGGCTCCCACCGCCACCGCGCTTGCTCCGGCAAGCAGGAACTCTATAGCGTCCTCTGCGTTCGCAATGCCGCCCATACCAATAATGGGAATCTTCACGGCATGAGACGCCTGATAGACCATACGCACAGCCACCGGTTTAATCGCAGGACCGGATAACCCGCCTGTCTTATTGGCAAGAGCAAACTTCCTTCTGTGTATGTCAATCTTCATCCCCGTAATGGTGTTAATCATAGACAATGCATCGGCGCCCGCCGCCTCCGCCGCCCTTGCCATCTCCGCAATGTCTGTCACGTTGGGGCTTAACTTCATAATAACAGGCTGTTTTGCTTTCTTTTTAATCTGCGAAGTAATGTCATAAAGGCTCTCCGGCTTCTGTCCAAAGGCAATCGCCCCTTCCTTCACATTCGGGCAGGATACATTGATTTCCAACATATCCACCGGCTCATCCGCAAGCCGCTCTACCACTTCCACATAATCCTTCACCGTCTTGCCGCAGACATTGACAATAATCTTCGTATCATATTTTTGCAAAAAAGGGATATCCCGCTCTACAAAGACATCGATTCCCGGATTCTGCAAGCCTATCGCATTCAACATGCCGCCGTATGTCTCTGCTACACGCGGGGTCGGATTTCCCTGCCACGGCACATTCGCCACACCCTTGGTCACCACTGCCCCCAAACGGTTCAAATCCACAAAGTCACTGTACTCCATACCGGAGCCAAAAGTCCCGGACGCCGTCATCACGGGATTACTCAAAGTTACCCCTGCAATCGTTACTTTCGTATTCATCAGATATCCACCTCTCTAGCTTCAAATACGGGACCATCGGTACAAATGCGGGCATTATGTACATGGGAATGATGATCAACTTCCTTCGTCCTGCACACACATCCCAGACAGGCGCCTACACCGCACGCCATCCGTTCCTCCAAAGATATATAAGCATCTATACCCTTCTCGGCAGCATACTGCTTGATCGCGCGCAGCATCGGCATGGGTCCGCACGCCATGATCAAATCGGCTTCAAGCGCATTCACTCTGATGATATCCATTACGTTGCCATGCACACCCACACTTCCGTCTTCCGTGGCAATATAGACCTGCCCGTTCTCTCCCAGATCATCCTGAAGGAAAAGATCCTGATTACGGTAGCCCAGCAGAATATGTTTGTCTGCATCCAGCTCCTTTGCCAGTTCCAGCATTGGCGGTATACCGATGCCGCCTCCCATCAAAAATACACGCTTATCCTTAGCTGCCTCTATGGGAAATCCGTTACCCAGTACTCCCAGAATCTCTAGTGTATCACCTGAACCATAGACCGAAAACTCCGCTGTTCCTTTACCCGCAATACGATAGACCAGACGTAGTCTGCACTGTTCTCTGTCCACCTCGCAGATGCTGATCGGTCTGGGTAATAGTGTCGCAGCATTTTTCGGATACACCGCAACAAACTGCCCTGCATGGGCATCCTGTGCCAGTTCCGTCTCCAGCCACAGATCATATATCTGTTCCGCGATCTGCTTTTGTGACACTATTGTCGCTTCCACTTTCTTTTTTCGAGCTGTTTGACTGTCCATTTTGTATTGTCCTCTTTCTATCGCATTATTACTCTATCTATTCAACCGATAACGTAATATCATTATATCCATTTTCACGTTTACTCACAACCCCCAACTTCCGCGTAATACTGCGCGCAATAATTAAGCTGCCGCTCGTACGATTAAAATCGTGAAGCGGCAGCTCCCCTGCTATATGCGGCTTTGCTGTCAAGCCAATCCATTCAATTCTACTGCAATAAAGATAATGCTCCCTGATTACTCTGATTCGCTTGTGCGAGCATAGATGAACCTGCCTGAGCAAGAATATTGTTATTGGAATATTTTACCATCTCAGTAGCAATATCCGTATCTCTGATAGCAGACTCCGCCGCTGTAGTGTTCTCGATAATATTATCCAAGTTGCTTATCGTATGTTCCAGCCGGTTCTGAACAGCACCCAGATTAGAACGAACCTCCGACACATCGAAAATTGCACTTTTGGCAAAGGCATTCAGAGCTTGGAAATAGCGGACATCACAAACACCATCTGCCAAAGCCTCTTCTGTACCTCCCGTAGTATTGGCAGGATAAGAGGTTGTCAACCTGTTCTTTATATTTTCATCCGTGATTGCACTATAGGAAAAGCTATGGAATGCTGTCAGGTCATAAGCCGACAAAAGATGGCTATGTCCCGCACCGGGCTGCCACGGCGGAATCATGTCTCCCTGCCAATATTCTCTCTTTGCCCAAGTAGTGCCGGCGCCCGGAAGCCACAAACATCCCGGAGCCCCTGTCGGCCAAGGGTTAGTTGCCGGATCCGGATTATCTGTCTCATGGCACAAGGGACTATTATTAGTTGTCTGATAAAAAATTCCCTTTGACAGCGCACTGGCAATCAATTCATTAGCACACATATTGCGGATTGTGATGGCAATGTGCTGTCCGGATTCCGCCCCTACCTGCAGTCCCTTATTCTGAAAACTGCCATCCAACAGCTTCTGTTCATTGAAGGTTGTAGTGGACTGTACCCGATCAATCTCGCTCATCAACTGTCTGACTTCCATCTTAATATAATCTCTGTCTACCGAAGTCAGTGTACCGTTTGCTCCTTTTACCGCCAGCTCGTTCATACGCTGCAGCATATCATGAACCTCATTCAAAGCTCCCTCCGCTGTCTGCACGCATGAAATACCATCCGCCGCATTAGCTGATGCCTGCGTAAGCCCTCTCACCTGACGACGCATTTTCTCCGATATAGATAATCCCGCCGCGTCATCTGCAGCTCGATTAATTTTATATCCCGAAGACAACTTCTCTGTAGATTTCGCCTGACTTGCATTGGTCAGGTTAAACATACGGTCCGCATTCATTGCCGTTAAATTGTGTTTTATAACCATAGGCATCCTTTCCTTTCGTATATCGCTTCCCTGCGTTTTTATCAAAAATAATTATTAAATTATATATCGGACTATCTCGTACGGTTCTTAACCCTTTACAAATTGTCCGCGGGAGTTTGCATATTAAATCTGTACAACCGCAGAAAGTCTGCATTATCAATAAATAATACTAACCGCGGTACACCACTTTACCACCACAAATCGTATAGCAGATCACCCCCGGCATTCTCTCACCGACAAACGGGGAGTTTGCCGCTTTGGAGGCAAAAGTTTCCACAACCCATTCCTTATTCGGATCAAAGACCACCAGATCGGCAGGACCGCCTTCTGCCAGACAGCCCGCATTGAGATGATATAACTTTGCAGGCGCATAACTCATCTTCTCAATCAGCTCCAACATAGATAAGTATCCCTTATTCACCAGCTCGCGAATCCCCAGCGAAAGGGAAGTCTCCAGTCCGATAATGCCGCTGGGCGCCTCCGTAAGCGGTTTTGCCTTTTCCTCCTCACTGTGAGGTGCATGATCCGTGGCAATCATATCGATGGTGCCATCTTTTAGTCCCTCTATAATTGCAAGACGGTCACTTTCCTCCCGGAGCGGCGGGTTCATCTTCGCCAGCGTACCGTATTTTATTACCGCATCCTCCGTCAACGTAAAATGATGCGGCGCCGCCTCCGCATAAATATGGCTGCTCTTTTTCTTTGCTTTCCTCACCAGTTCCACAGCTTCTTTTGTGCTGATGTGCTGGATTGACAGATCAGCCTTTTCTTTTAATGCAATCTGTAAGTCTCTTTTTACCATAGAAATCTCTGCTTCTCTGGGAGAACCGCCTATTCCGTAATGCTCTGCTGCTTTGCCGGCATTCACACCGTTATTGGTGATAAACAACGGATTCTCCTCATGGAGGCTGATCGGCTTACCGCACTTAGCCGCCGCCTGCAATGCCTTTCTCAGCAGCTTCTCATCCATAAGTGGTATCCCATCATCAGTAAATCCTGCTGCCCCAAGCTTACTTAACGCCTCAAAATCTGTCAGTTCTTTTCCCTGAAGTCCCTTGGTCACATTGGCACATGTATATACATGTATATCCGTTTCTTTTCCCTTATTCAGAACATATTCAAGAGTTTCCGGATTATCCACCGCAGGTTTCGTGTTCGCCATCAATACAACCGAAGTAAAACCGCCCCGCGCCGCCGCCTGCACTCCCGTATAGATATCTTCCTTGTGGGTGAAACCGGGATCTCTGAAATGCACATGAACATCTACCAGCCCCGGCGCAACGCACTGACCATACAAGTCAATTGTCGTGACATCTTCCAATACCTTCTCTGTACCGCTGCCGCCGGAAAGTTCCTCTTCCAAAGCTCCCCTCGGCGCTATGCGGATAATCTTATCATCTTTTATCAAAATGTCCCGATATCCTTCTGTCCCCGACGCAGGATCAATGAGACAACCGTTTTTTAAATATATCATAGTTCCTTCCATTCTGACGCGCTTTGGCGTCCGTTATCTTATTTTTGCGTATTTCTATCTTACCATAGACATCTTCTTACTGCCACTTTTAATTCTCATGGCAATACAGTTCGCCGGACATCTGCAAAGGCGTTTCCGGGTTAATCAAACACCACCGGCTTATCAATAAACTCTGTCTTAATCACTATGTAAGGATAGCTTGGCACCGTCTTGCTCTTCTCCTCCGGAGACGGACCGATCAGATTTGTGTCTACATAGATTGCATTGGCAGTCTCATACAAATCGTTTACCGTAATACTGTAACCGCCGGTCTCCTGCGTTCCATATCCCACACAGATATACAGAAAACCTTTATCTTCAAAAGTAATCTTAAATGCATCCGCTTTTTTTTGCTCAATCATATTAAACAGCTCTTCCGGAAGATTATCCTCTGCAATTACCGTACACTCTAAATCTTTGATCTTCTCCATCGTATCCTGCTTTTTCCCGCACGCAAATACTCCCATACACATCAGGCAGACCAGACAAACGCTAAGCAGTCTCTTCTGATATTCATATAATCTGTTCATATGTTTCCCACTCCGACAATAAACTCTTATTACCTAATTTATTATCCGATTCATGAGTCTATTCCTATTGATTATTGGAGCGACAGCCTATATACTATATAATAATAAAATATAGGATGGTTATCATATGATTCGTTTAATTTTAGTACTGCTTTTTGTTGTAATATTTCTTATCGTAAGTCTGCCGATCCAGCTTGTAGAATATATCATCGGCAAATCTAATAAGGATCTGAAAGACCGCAGTTCACTTGCAATCGTCAACTGGGCATTCCGTGTAGTTCTTTTTCTGTCTGGCACTTCTGTGACCGTACTCGGTGAAGAAAACGTTCCGAAGGATGAAGCCGTATTATATGTGGGCAATCACAAAAGCTATTACGACATTATTATGACCTACGTCCGCGTTCCGAGACCTACCGGATATATGGCTAAAGTTGAGATGTTACGTTATCCTTCCCTGTCCACATGGATGAAGTATCTTCACTGTATCTTTCTGGACAGAAGCAACATCAAAGCGGGAATGAAATCCATTCTCGATGCTATTGACAAAGTGAAATCCGGAATTTCCATCTGCATTTTCCCGGAAGGAACACGCAACAGAACTAGTGAGATGTTCTTGGAATTTCACGATGGAAGTTTTAAGATTGCCGAGAAATCCGGCTGTCCGATTGTTCCGATCAGTATCAACAATGCAAACGCCATCTTCGAGGATCATATCCCCCGCATCAAAAAGGCACATGTGGTCATTGAATACGGCAAACCGATCTATACAAGAGATTTAAGTAAAGAAGAGAAACGCCGTCTGAGCGCGATGGTACAGGAAGTTATCAAAACCAATTACTTAAAAAACGAAGAACTCGTAAATTCTCTAAGTAATAAAGGAAAATAACATGCAAAAAACAAATCAAAAACGTAATTCTAATATAGAGCTTCTCAGAGTCATATCCATGCTTATGATCGTTTTGGCGCACCTTCTGATAAAGACATCGGCATTATGGGAAGTGAACTCTGACCGGCCTGTTTATTACATTTCATGGTTGTTATATGCCCTCTGTCTGACAAGCGTAAATTGTTATGTATTGATCAGCGGCTATTTCGGAACAGAGAGCAGATTCAAATTTGACAGACTGATTCGCATTTATTTTCAGGTATTGTTTTACTCTGTCGGCATAGCTGTTATTATGCGTATCTGCCATTTCGATTTAAAAGATGGGTGGCTGAATGTCCTTCTTCCCATTACACGCAGGGAATACTGGTTTGCAACTGTATATCTGGGTCTGTATTGTCTGACCCCTTTCTTAAACCTTGCCCTAAAAAATATAAGCGAAAAGCAGCTGCGCCAGCTTCTCTTAGTTCTTGGCGTACTGTTTTGTGTTATCCCGACTTGTCTTTATGCCGACAACTGGCTGGAAGACGGTGGTGCATACGGTATTGTCTGGTTTGTCTTTTTATATCTGACGGGCGGCTATATTAAAAAGTACTATGCGGACGGAAGAAAGAAATCCGGATTCTATTATCTGATCAGTATTCTTATTCTTCCTGTTAGCAAAATTATTGTCATTCTGATTGGAAAAATAAATATAATCAGCGCTATGCTTTCTGAGACTACAATTTCCAAAATCTCAGAGCTCTTATATTCCCTTAATTCCTTACCGATAACATGCGCTTCTGTTTTTCTGTTTCTGTTTTTCTGCTCCATCGAAATAAAAAGTGAAAGCGTATCCAAAATTATAAATTTTACCGGAAGTCTGACATTCGGAATTTACCTGATTCATAATAACAGAAATCTTTCCGGGCCTTTATGGGAAGGCACACGGATTAATTACTGGCTTGCAGAAAAAGAGAACATTTGGGTGATTCTTGCCATATGGATCGTCGTCTTTATCGTATGCGCCGCAATAGAATGGATCAGACAGCGTCTCTTTGCGCTTCTCAGAATAGACAAACTGGCAGTCCGCTTGGCAGACTTCATCCAAAGAATTGTTCCTTCTGCCTAATTTTTGCTTTCTGGATGAAGTTCTTCCATGATTGCGCTCATCATCAATACCAGCTCTGCATTGAGTTCAACCTGCTTCATGATGCCCTGCTTCTCGTCTATATCTTCATAATTGCGATCTCCTGCCCCATCCAGATAACTGATGGACTGCAGATTCCGTCCCAGCATATAATGCAGATGATTCTCCAATACCGTAGCATACTCGTGATTCGTGATGATATGATCTACCACCGCCAGACGCGTAATATCACGAAGCAGTGCTGCGCTGCCGCTTTGCTCTTCATCCATGCTCACCAGAAACTTAGAATTTTTGGAGGCATATGAGATTCTCTCGCCTTCTGCCATCAGGACCCCGATTAGCTCCTCACATGTATTTATATCTACTCTCTGCTTAGTAGACAGGTAGGTAACACATCCCCAGAAAACAAAATCATTCTCCATATCCGTCACCGGATTCTGCATCAGATAATTCAGAAGCACATTGTGATAACCGTAACCTCCGGTAGCACGATAAAGTTCCGTGGAAGCATAGAAATATTCTTCCGGCGTCACATCATTTAAATACTGCCCCGCATAACGATACGCTCTGTCCGCCGCCTTTAAACATCTGGTTGCAAACTCCCTGTCATAATTCTGGTACAGGTAGCTGAACTTCGCCATAGTCGCCGCAAACTGAATCGTCGCATCCATAGTGACTGCGTCAATATAAAGCAGATAACCATGCCCCGCATTGTCCACGCTGCCTACGGAAGAATATACTGCTCCGCTGGTGGAGTCCTGCATTTTTAAAAGCCAGTCTATCTCATACTTCACTTCGTCCAAAATATCCGGTATATCATTGCCACTCTCCGGAATCCCCAAATCATCGTCAAATATTTCCGGATACAGTTCATATGCGAGAAGCAGATGATTGACCGTACGGCATCCTATTGTCACATCACGGGTAGCCGCCTCATCTACATGCCATCCGCCCGACACATCAAGCTTGACAGATGCTTCTTCTTTCATCTGCGCTTCCTTGGAATGACATGCATTATGCGCGGCATCTCCTGCCAGTTCAGAAGACAGTGTCAGACCGCATCTGTTGTAATAATATTGTTTGAGCGCCACATCAAACAAACTGTCATAGGGATTCTCCGCTATTTCAAAGGCGTAGGACTGACCTATGACTGCTGCCTTTATGTAGTAGCTGCCGGGCGTCTGAAATGCACTAAAATCGCCATAGCTGATAAACACGCCCGTTTTGTCATCATACCCCTTCTGTACTATTTCTCCCTTATAGACCTCTTCTCCATTATCGGCATCAACGACCACAAAAGAGTTCGGAAGAAATTCCCCCTGAAAAACAGCAATCTTATTGCTTCCCTCTGCATACCCAACCTGATCTACCAGAATACTGGGAAGGCACTCCGGCACTTCATAATCAAATTCCGGCGACAATCCCAGTGTGGTAAATCCGTTGTCACTATTACCATTTAGGGGAATCTCCGACGCATAAGCACATCCTGTCAACAGAAGTACAGAAAATAATATGCAAATTAATTTTTTAAAATATCCGTTTCTCATTCCAGCGGCTGCTCTTTCATCCATAATACCGGCAGTGAGCAGTATAGGCCTGTATCTGCCACACTAATCTTTCATTCTTACTCAACCTGCGAGCTTGGGCGTAAGCACAAATCTCGCGATTGAAAAAACTTTCATTTTTCAATCTAATCACTGCCTACTTGAACATCTTAACACAAAAGTCCGCATTCTTCATCATAATATACAATTTTTCCCTCAATAATTGTACATAACGTCTTCGTAAACACTTCCATAGGGTTACCGTCAAAAATTGCCACGTCCCCGTCTTTGCCTACTGCGAGACTGCCTATCCGGTCATCTACACCACA
Source organism: uncultured Lachnospiraceae bacterium (assembly GCA_947179245.1). Lineage (GTDB taxonomy): Bacteria > Bacillota > Clostridia > Lachnospirales > Lachnospiraceae > UBA3282. The sequence goes on from CAMXBD010000102.1 coordinate 9,274, forward strand.
GATTTTTGCAGCATTAATTGTAATCGACTTAAATCCGTCCTCCATAGACATGCCTTCTTTAACCGCCAGACCGGCGCAGATCGGCAGAAATTGTATTTTTGATACTGGATGATCTGTAGTTATGGCTGTCAAAATACCATTTTTACTGAGTAATCCTGCTGTCTTAAATGCCATATTACGGACCTCTATCTTATTGCGGCTCGCCATATCCGGTCCAACAATCGCCGGAAATCCGGCTTGTTTAAGTTCCTCCACAATCAAATGTCCTTCACTGCAATGATCCAGCGTCATTTTAAGTCCAAATTCTTTAGCAATACGCACTGCCGTCAGAATATCATCTGCTCTGTGTACATGGGCTTTCAAAGGTATCTCACCCTGCAATACTGGCAGCCAGCATTCATAATGAAAATCCGGTATTGTCTCCGGATTTTCATTAATCTTCCTCTCATATTCTCTCGCCTTACTGAGCTCTTCCCTAAGCTTTGCCGCGATTGACATCCGAGTCACCGGAGACATTCCCTGTCCCGAAAAATTCACTTTAGGATTTTCACCGAATGCAATTTTCATTGCCGCAGGTGCTTTGACAATCATCTGGTCAATACATCTGCCATGCGTTTTTAGAACAGCAAACTGTCCACCCACCACATTAGAACTTCCCGGTCCGATCATGGCAGAGGTAATACCCGCTTTTATCGCATCATGGAATGCATCGTCCATTGGATTGATGGCATCAACAGCCTGCAGGTAGGGTGTCACAGGATCTACATTTTCATTACAGTCATCACCCTCCATGCCTTTCTTTTCCTCTGTAATACCCATATGGCAATGCGCTTCCATAATTCCGGGCATGACCAGATTGCCTTTCGCATCAATCAGCTGCACCTTATCATCACATTGCAGCGATTCCATATCGCACTCTTTCATATCACCGATCGTCACGATTTTACCATGTTCGATCTGAATATATCCGTCGGCATAATCGTGATCTTCCATTGTCTTAATATTTCCATGAACGATAACCAGCATGTCCCATTTCTCCCGTCACCTGCAAAATCATTACAACGTAATTCTTTTATTCTTATCTCTATCAGTGCAGCTGACTCATAGGATTTACCGGTTCGCCGTCCTTTGTCAATTTAAAATATACATTTGTCCCTTCCATGCTGTAATATTTAGTCGGGGATGCAACCGTACCAATTCCGTCACCCACGTTCACATAACTGCCTTCGGAAACCGTGATGTTCTCCAACTGTCCGTATGTCAGTTCGTAGCCGTTACCCAGATCCATCACTACTGTATTTCCTATGACCGGATCGTATCCGACAGTAGTAACACGGCCGTCGGCTGCCGCTGAGATACTTGCACCTTGAGCCGCCGCAATAACGATTCCCGGATTATATTTATACTGCTGTAACGTCGGAAAATAAATTGTCTTGTCCATACTGTAATTGATCAGTACATCACCCACGATTGGCCATACCAGCCCGTCTTCTTCCTTAAAATCAAGGGAAGGCTGTACCGTCGTCGAAATGGCCTCAGCCGTCTCCATCTCCCCGGCATTCAATGCTGTATCTACAGACTCGTCAAACATTCCCTCTTCTTCCTCATCCTCTGTTTTCTGCTTAGTCTTATCAGATACTTCGGTCTTACTGTTCTCCTTCTTTTCTTCATCGGATTTCTCTTCTGATTTCTCTTCCGTCTCCTCACTCACATCTTTTGTTTTCTCGCTTTTCGTGGTTGAATCAGATTTATCATCCGTGTTCTCAACCTTCTGGGAATTAGCTTCCTGAAAACTTGGATCATAGTCCAGATCGTCAGTTCCAACTTCCGCGAATAAAGTATCCAGCTCTTCTCCGGACATCAAGCTTTCTGCAACCGTATTGCCTCCCTGCTCAATCGCCTCAAAGTCTACTACATAGTCCTCTTTTTCCGCTCTATTGCTTCTTTGTACAAAAACACCGGTTACCGTCAGTGCTGTCAAAACAAGCACGGATGATGCCAACATAATGAGTCTCTCTTTTCTAACACCATTTCTATTTCTTCTTGCCATGAAATCCAGCCTCCTATTTTCATGTTTGCTTTATAAGCTTTTCATAAAAGTTTACATGGTGTTAGTCTTACCCATTTTTGACATGTTATTCAATTTTTGCTAATTCTGTCCCTAAAAAAAATTCCTTCAATATCTGATCATACGTTTCCCCATTTAATGCTTTACAATTAGCGCTATATTGGCTCATTCCAAAACCGTGTCCGATGCCGGTCACATGAAATATGACCTGCGTTCCTTCCTGCCTGACTTCAAAAGATGCCGACGGAAGATCGAACATATGTCGAAATGTCTCTCCGTCAATCTGCCCGATCTCATCTTCTCCCGCCTTAAATGACACACTTGTCACATATCCCGCATCGTCGTATGTCAGATGTATGCCCTCCCATATATCCTCCGATGAATATCCCTGCTCAATATGCAGCTTTATTTCATACAGATAATTTGCTTTTGCTACTGACACTTCACTGCTGTAATCCTTCGCTGCTTTATCCTGTACACAGTCTACACTTGTCAGATACGGACATTTCTCTGATTCAACAACTGTGCCGGCATTTCTTGTCTGCCCATTACTTAGTTTGAAATACGAGGCCTGAATTGGTTCTCCCTGATAAGAAAGATACAACCCGTCTGTCTCCTCCACCGCCTCTCTGTACGGTGTAAGCTTTTCCTGCGCCGTCTTATCTGATTCATACCACTTGTCCAGACCCTCACCGGACACCTGAATCCGTTCTGTTCCTTCTTCACTGAGCACTTGAACCACTTCCGTTCTGAGCAGGACTGCCTGCGCTTTTAACGCCTCTTTCTCATAATCCTCAGGCATCACAGACTCCAGCTTATATATGAGATACTCCTCCATAGGGATTTTCCAGATACCCCACCCCATATCAGCCTGCACCATATACTCTGCGGTATCTTCCGTTTTCTCTTGATTTTGATTTTGCCGCAGTATGTCCTTTTCCACGCCCACATGTCCCCAAAGACATGCACACACATACGGCAGCAAAAAAACAAACAAAAGAAAGCATCCTGCATCTCTTTTGTTTGTTCCTTTTAAGACGATTCT
>CAMXBD010000103.1 GCA_947179245.1 uncultured Lachnospiraceae bacterium
GCACAAACACGCCCAGCAGCGTGGCAAAGAGTACTCTGGACAAATCCAACACCCCGTACAGACTGATCGGCATCTTCATAATTGCTTTGAAACTGAACATCCAGGCCAGAAAAATCACGAAAGATTTAAACGCCACATAGAGATAAAACTTCGTTTCCATTCCCATGGCTACTTTTGCTTCAGGCAAAACAATCAGGAAAGACAGTAAAGTATACATAAACAATACCTCAATGGTAGAGTTTTTCTCCAATGCCTTCTTTTTGACAATCTCTCTGACACCTTTTAAGACGCCATATAACAGTACTAACGGTATCCACATCATATTCATATCCGACCACATCATTTGCATTTTTCTGCTTTTTTAATTTATGCTTTTCTTTTTGCTCATTTGCTGTTATACTAATTACATGCGGATATAGTTCATCGGTAGAATGCCAGCTTCCCAAGCTGGAGAGGCGGGTTCGATTCCCGTTATCCGCTTTGTTAAAGCCATCGGTTCTCCGGTGGTTTTAATTTTCTTTAGCCAAGCTCATGACAGATTTTATTTTAATGCAAATCCATCCATGCTTCAAGGGTTTTACTATCACCATTTCACTCCAAATCAGCTTAAGCCTCATACAACCAGTCACTTTTTCCCGTTTCCCGCATAACCTATAATAAATACGCTAATAGGATTTGCGGAAATTATGAAAAAAATATTGTGTTTACTTCTTACAATGGTCATCATCGCAGGTACGCTTGGCGGCTGTGGGAAACAATCCGGTACAGACACTGGCGCTGCATCGTCTTCCGGCAAAACCCCGGTCACTCTCAACGAAGTGGCTCATTCCATATTCTATGCGCCAATGTATGTGGCAATAGAAGAAGGATATTTTGCAGAGGAAGGCATTGACCTGACGCTGATCACCGGATTCGGCGCTGACAAAACCATGACTGCCCTTTTGACAGGCGAAGCAGATATCGGTTTCATGGGCAGTGAAAGTACAATCTATACTTATAAAGAAGGCGCTTCCGACTATGCCGTCAATTTTGCACAGTTGACACAGCGCGCCGGCAACTTCTTGGTTTCCAGAGAACCCATTGATAATTTCAGCTGGGATATGTTGATCGGCAAAGATGTACTAGGCGGCAGAGCTGGTGGTATGCCTGAGATGGTCTTTGAATATATCCTGAAGAAAAACAGCATTGATCCCGCAAATGACCTTTCCATCGACCAGAGCATCGACTTCGGTTCCACGGCAGCGGCCTTTTCCGGCGGTCAGGCTGATTTTACTGTTGAGTTTGAGCCGCATGCCACTTCCTTAGAAGCCAAAGGCGACGGTTATGTGGTGGCATCCCTCGGCGAAGATTCCGGTTATGTCCCTTACACTGCTTTTTCAGCTAAGAAGAGTTATCTTGAAAAAAATCCAGAAGTAATTCAATCTTTTACCAATGCATTACAGAAGGGAATGGATTATGTACAGTCCCACTCCGCTTCAGAAATTGCAAAAGTCATCGCGCCACAGTTTGAGGAGACTGATCTGGATACAATCACCACGATCGTAGAACGCTATGCCTCCCAGAACACATGGAAGAATGATCTTATTTTCGAGGAAGACAGTTTTAATCTATTACAGAATATTCTGGAAGAAGCCGGTGAACTGGATGAGCGTGTCCCTTACGCAGATCTTGTAGATACCACTTTCGCACAAAACTCAGCACACTGACAGACAACGCTCTTATAAATCCGGGTATCGCAGAAGAATCTTATACCCAAAAACGGGACTGTACACCAATCATCCGTGTACAGTCCCGTTATACATTCATTGTTTACTCGCGATTAGACATCAACTCTTCCAATGCATCTATAACACTCTGATACTGGGTAAGGACATCCTCAACACCCTCATCTATCATCTGCAGATTGTTCTCTTTAACTGCAAATTCCTGCTTTTTGGCAGTCTCGGATAAAAAGCCGGCGCCGATAGATTTCATAGCATTTTTCAGACCATGCATCTCTATACAATACCGCTCATAATCTTTCCGTTCATAGCACTCCCTGATAAGAGGTAATTTCTCCCTGCCCTCCTCAAGAGCTGCTTCCAAAACTTCCATGTAAATGTCTTCATCCCCGGCGCACATCACAATTCCTTCTTCAATATCGAATCCCCTATTCTCTAAATCGTCAATTGTCCGAACCGGTTCCATTCTAAACCTCCATTCCGCCCCATTGATATAATTTCATACTATACAGTTCCTGCGCCTATATATGATACCACATCAAACATCGGTTTGGCTACTGCTATCTTGCTTTTTTCGGTTTTTTCGATCTGCCCTCTCACCTCTGTCACTAAGACCATCGATCATCTTCTCGATCAGCAATTTCTTAACATAAACATCAAAACTAAGCATGCAGATAAATGAAAACATCTGCAAAAACTCTTTACTATCCGAAGGTGCATCGCCAAAAGTGGATTCCGCTATCTTAAATTTCTCAACAACATCCGCTTTCAGAACATCTATCTGCTCTCTTTCCAGTCCAAACACTTCTTCATATACAGCCGCCAGATTAAACTCCCCGGATGTGTTAAAAAACTTCTCCGTAATAGGTCTGAACAGATTCTGTATATCACTGATTGACAGAATACCTTTATAATAATATATAAAAATAAGAAGAAGAACATGCTCCTTGGAGTATTTCTTCTTAACCGGCGGCGGAAGCAGATCATTCTTTGCATAATTGTTGATCATCGTCTTCGTCAATATCTTATTCTGTTCCGGATCACGGACAGTACTTTTCAAATGAGACTCCATAAATGTAGTGACCTGATCCATGTACAGATCGATATCCGGTATATCCTCCGACTTAATATATTCAATTCTGTCTAGGCTCTCCAGTATGCTGCCCAGCAGATCCTCCGTGTTGATTGTCATCTTCTGCTTCCTTCCGATTATAGAATCTGTCTAATGTATTTACATGTACATACCTTATTATATAGTTTCTATTACTACATGGCAAGTATTTTGTCATACCATTTACAGCTGCCATTTACAAATTGTACAGGATATGATATATTCATACATAACAACAGTAAAGTTTTAACGTATGAAAGTAACTTTTCCCAAACCAACTGTATAGGAGGCATTTCCAAATGAATAAAAAAATAAAAACAGATGCCGTTGACCAGCTGTTTGACGCGGTACTGTGTCTCAAAAACAGAGAAGAGTGCTATAGTTTCTTTGAAGACCTGTGTACAGTCAACGAATTATTATCACTGTCACAGCGTTTTGAAGTGGCATCCATGCTCAGAAAAAGCAATACCTATCTGGAGATAGCCGATAAAACAGGTGCCTCTACCGCTACGATCAGCCGCGTCAACCGCTCGCTCAACTATGGAAATGACGGCTATGATATGATACTTGAACGTCTTAACCATCAATGTTGATCAGTTCCATGGGGTCAATATATTTCTCATCGTACATAATCTGATATCCCAGTGCGGTGTTCTCTTCACCAATTACATACAAGATTGCTCCCCTGACCACTTCGTCTCCTTCTTTAATCATAGCATCACCATCATTACGATAAATGCTTTGATATCCGTTGCCGTGATCTATCCTGATACAATGAAGATATCCGCTGTCTGTTGTGATCGAGATTACAGTTCCGTCCGCCGATGCAATAATACTGCTGCCCACGCTGCCGTTTAACCTGACCATAGGATTCTCACCTTCCACTTCCTCTAAAGAAGCAGACGAAGACATCGGAAAGCCAACCGGCATATGAGCCTGTGCTCTTGCTTCTTCCATGGCTTCTTCTTCCTCAACCTTCTGATTGATCGTATCACTGAGTATAGTAACCTTATCTGACAGTTCTTCCCTGAGTGAAATCAGATCAGCATTCTCCTCTGTCAGTTTCTCAATATCTGCCCGCTGTTTTGCATTCTCCTCTTCCAGATTTTTGATGCTTTTCTTGTCTCTGTAACAAATGACCGCCAGTATTATTATAGCTGCCAGTGCAATCACTGCCACCGACTCTATAATTACCGGGTCAACGCTTATTCTTTTTCTGCCTTCTGTTCTATTCAATAAAAATCACCTCCAGCACATATAGGTACATTGTACCACAATCAGTACATAAAAGACAACTTTTGTTACGAATATTGGTTGCTCATATATACGAAAAAAAACAATGCTTTACATTTAGAAAGACATGTGATATCCTATCAATGTTGACAAAACCAATCTATATTTTAATTATTCTGGAGGTAACTACGATGAACAAAGGTACAGTTAAATGGTTTAACAACCAAAAAGGTTACGGCTTCATCTCTGATGAGCAGGGTAACGATGTGTTCGTTCATTACTCAGGACTTAACATGGAAGGCTTCAAGTCTCTCGAAGAGGGCGCTGCTGTTGAGTACGAAGTAGTTAATGGCGAAAAAGGACCTCAGGCCGTAAATGTAACAAAGTTATAAGAAGCATCGTACTTATAACATCAATAATCAGTATCACGATGTGTCTGTTCTTAAATATAAATGAGGAATTGTATTTAAGATTTGCAATATTGTTATAACGGATTAGAGAAAGCCTGTCATACTTGACAGGTTTTTTTTATGCATTGAAAAAATGCGGTGACAGCTTTTTATTCTCCACACTCCCGAAGCACTTCCTCGAATTTCATGCTGCCGCCAAATAAATCCAGCGCGCTCCCAATCGTTACATGAACCCTGTCTCTTCCAAGCTTTTTCAGTAACCGGAGATCCTCAAAGCTATGTACGCCGCCTGCATAAGTGACCGGTATTTTTCCCCAGCCGCCGAGAAGCTTAACCACTTCTTCCTCAATGCCGTCCGCCTTTCCTTCCACATCTACTGCATGTACAAGAAATTCATCACAGTAAGAAGCCAGCTCATCAAGCGTCTGCTCATTCAGCTCTACCTCAGTATATTTCTGCCACCTGTCGGTTACAATAAGATAGCGTTCTTCCTTTTTGCCGGCACTTAAGTCCAGAACCAGATTCTGTCTGCCTACTTTATTCACCAGTTCATTCAATTTATCATACTGTATCTGACCGTCTTTAAAAACATAAGATGTCACGATTACATGGCTTGCTCCGGCGTCCAGATATTCTCCTGCATTTTCCGGTGTAATGCCGCCGCCAACCTGCAGCCCGCCCGGATAAGCCTTAAGCGCTGCGATTGCCTGTCGTTTGGTAGCCTCATAATACGGTGAAGTGACAGGGTTTAACAATATGATATGTCCGTTTTTGATTTGATATCCGCGGTACAAATTGGCATAAAATGCCGCATCCTGCTCAGACACATAATTTTCTACCGCTTCATCGCCACGGTCGCGCAGACTGCCGCCCACGATCTGTTTGACGCTGCCATTGTGTATATCTATACATGGTCGAAATTCCATTTTTATCCTCCCAATATATTCCGAGTCCGCCATCGAACTTGTTCAGTTTTTAATATATTTTACGTTTTTCTGACATCTGCTCTTACGTGCATATTTTATTTTCTAACTGACATAATAACATAGGAGCAGGTGTTTTTACACAAAAACATTCTGCCATCGGAAATTTGTATCATACTATCGCAAATTTCCTAATTGAAGAGCAAAGAAGGAGGCAATTATGAAAAAGATAAGAACACTGTTACTTGTTTCTATCATGACACTGTCTATAGCGGCACTGACCGCATGCGGCAGAAGCAATGATGCCGCCGGCAATGGTAATGGAAATAACACTTCAACTGCCGCCGATTCCGGTACGGGCAATGATACCAACGCCGGAACTACTGACAACGGCGCCGGCACATCCCAGAATATCACAGACGACAACACTACTGGTACAAACAATTCTGTAAGTGGTACCGGAAATGGCACGACAAACGCCGTGAATAATGCCACAGACAACGATAACGTCAACGACGTAACCGCCGGAGATAACGACAACAACGGCTCTGTGTTAGATGATGTCGGTGATGCAGTCGGTGACGTCGGCAATGCTGCTTCCGATGTGATTGATGATGCCGCAGACGGCGTAGAGAATTTAGTAGATGACGTGACAAATTCAGGTTCCAATAACAACACAGGATCCAATATGTCAACTCGAAGCTCATCCGGAAGAAGATAGTTTTTTTGACTGCAATAAATCCGTCCCTCTCAAACTTCAGGGACGGATTTTGCTGTTTTATATTAATTCAGTTTTTCAATGATAGTACCATCTCTGTAAGCCTGCAAAAGTTCCTCGAGCTGATGTATGCCCTCACGCAGTTCCGCACCGATATCAGTATCCGCAATCTTCTGTCTCCTGCTGCTGGTCTCAAGAATAACAGAGTCCGAAAAGATATCCGATTCATGTAATATCGCCGCCTCCGAAGATTCGAAAGGCTCATGGGCAACCAGACGCATACCATAAGAATTGACGACAAGCGTATATCCGGCAATTCCTGTCTTCTCCTGATATGCCTTGGAAAAACCGCCATCGATAATCAGCAGCTTGCCGCCGCACTTAATCGGAGATTCTCCCTTCTTGCGCTCCACAGGCACATGCCCGTTGACGATATGGGAATACTTTTCATCCAGACCAAACTCCCAGAAGATCCTGTCGATCACAATCTCATTGTCGAGCAGCCTGTAATAGCTGTTCTTGGTCTCCTTTTGCATTTCCTTGTCTTCCAGAAAATACCGCTCAAAAGTCGCCATTTTATCCTTCCCGAACACCGGTGAATTGGGTCCCTCCCAGATATACCAGATAATATCCTGCCCCTTTAATTTCTCTTTCAGATTGTTATTGGCATAATAACCTTTTCTGGCATAATGCTCCAACACGTCGTACAATGCTTTGCCGCTGTACTCCTCACCATATACATTGACTGTGCTGAAATCACCTCTCTCATCCATCGGCACACAGCCGTGATAAAGCAGGTTGGAATTGTATACCTTGTACAATCCGCCGTTGGAAAAGAGGAACCTGACATGTTTCTGAAGTTTCTCGCATTTGACAAATCCTTGTCTGAGCCGCTCCATAACTTGTTCTTCGCCGGGTGTCAGTTCATATGGTCTTTCCTTATTGATGGTGGGGAAATCCACATCCTTCATGGCATAGGAAACACCGTCTATCACCAATGTCTTATTCTCATAATCAATCTTATCAAGGAGAAGTCTGTCCTGCATGCCGAACTCCGGTCTTCTCATAATAAGCTGTCCTTCCAGCTTAAACTGCATGATTGCAATGGCTTTGTGCATCTTCATGTCCAGACTCAAGTCTTTTGTATCGTAGTCAGTATTATATTTGATGGTAAACGCCTCACAATTGGTATCCTTATATACATCCAGCGCAAAAGTTGCCAACGGAATCAGATTGATACCATAGCCTTCCTCCAAAGTATCTAAGTTACCATATCTGGCTGCTATTCTGATTACATTGGCGATACATGCCAGATGTCCACTGGCAGCGCCCATCCATACAATATCATGGTTGCCCCACTGCACATCTACAGAATGATAAGTGCATAACGTATCCATAATCACGTGCGGTCCCGGTCCGCGATCATAGATATCGCCTACAATATGCAGATGGTCAATAACCAGCCTCTGAATCAGATCACTTAAAGCGATGATAAATTCCTGCGCCCTGCCGATCCGTATGATCGTGTGGATAATTTCATTATAATATGCTTCCTTATCCTGAATCTCCGCCTTCTCCGTAATCAGCTCCTCGATAATATAGGAAAAATCAGCAGGCAGAGCTTTTCTCACCTTAGAACGGGTATACTTGGATGAAACTCTCTTTGTAATCTGCACCAGTCTGTGCAAAGTGATCTTATACCAGTCTTCAATAGAATTTTCATCTTCTTCCCGCAAAATCAAGTCCAGCTTTTCCCTCGGATAATAGATCAGAGTCGCCAGACTCTTCTTATCCTTAATGCTGAGCGTATTGCCAAACTCTTCATCAATCTTGCGTCTTACTGAACCAGAGCCGTTCTTCAGGATGTGATTAAACTGCTCATACTCCCCATGGATATCTGTCATAAAATGCTCCGTCCCCTTGGGCAGATTCAAAATAGACTGCAGATTGATGATTTCTGTCGATGCCGCTGCAATCGTAGGATACTGTTTAGATAAACTTTTCAAGTATTTTAGCTCTAAATCGTCCATGAATTCCTCCGTTTTACTGCACATTTCTTATAACTCTGTCATTAGGGCAGAGTTGTCATCCGTTGATGACATCACTCATATCATACATTCCCGCCGGCTTTCCTGCAAGAAACTTGGCAGCCTGAATGGCACCCTTGCCAAACACTGCTTTCGAATATGCCCTGTGTGAAAAAGTGATTACTTCGTCTGCTCCCGCAAATATCACATCATGGTCTCCCACAATCGTGCCGCCTCTTACGGCGCTGATTCCAATTTCCTTCTGCGTACGCTTCTCTCTCACCTGACTTCTATCATAAACATAATTATAGTCATTGTCCAACTCTTCATTGATGGAATCCGCCAGTGCAAGCGCTGTCCCGCTGGGCGCGTCCACCTTCTGATTGTGATGCTTCTCCACGATCTCTATATCAAATCCTGCCGGTGCAAGAATGTTTGCAGCATCCTTTAACAGTTTGAGTAACATATTGATTCCGAGAGACATATTGGCTGATTTTAAAATCGCCACTTTCCCGGATGCCTCCTGCACTTTAGCAAGCTGCTCCTCTGACAGTCCTGTAGTACACAGTACACAAGGAACCTCTTTGTCCACGCAATATGCGATTAATCCGTCTACCGCCGGAGCCGCACTGAAATCTATCACGGCATCTGCCGTTATGCCGCACTCCGCAATCGTATGAAATACTGGATACGGATTTCTGCCGTCATCATAGGCATCCACACCTGCCACGATTTCTATCCCCTCATCTGCCGCAACCAATCCGGAGATAGTCTGACCCATCTTACCGTTGCAGCCATGCATAATCACTCTGATCATTCTTTTCTTTTCCTTTCCCGCCTGATTCTGTTATCATCATATCACTTTTGTTCCTGTCGTGCCACTCTTACCAGACACTATTCAAAAAGTGCCTGCCGCATAAATACCACATCCACGACAGACACCTTCTCTCCTACATCTTACAAAATACCATAATTTTGCAATGCGGTTTTTAAAATCTCCACATTCTTCGGTTCCATCTCCGACAAAGGCATATGTAACGGACCGACGCCTTTACCCATCAGATTCATGGCAGTCTTGACCGGAATCGGATTCACCTCACAGAACAATGCATCACATAACTCAATGGCACGGAGCTGCTCTTTCATACTGCCCTCCACATCACCGTCAAAGAATTTCTGACATATGTCATGCATCTGTTTCGGAGCCACATTAGACGCTACAGAAATCACGCCCTTGCCGCCCAATGCCAGAAGAGGCACTACCTGATCGTCATTACCGGAATACAGATCAATCTTACCATCCGCCAGCGCCATCAGTCTTGCCACCTGTGCAATATTGCCGCTTGCCTCCTTGATCGCCACAATATTGCTGACCTCCGTACATAATTTTACAGCAGTCTGAGGTGTAATATTACATCCCGTCCGTCCCGGCACATTATACAGAATAATCGGGAGTTTCACGGAATCCGCTACCTGCTTAAAATGCTCATATAAACCTTTCTGTGTCGCTTTATTATAATAAGGCGTCACAAGAAGAAGTCCATCCACACCGTATTTCTCCGCTTCCGTAGATAAGTACACCGCTGTCTTGGTACAGTTAGAACCTGTACCTGCAACCACAGGGACTCTGCCTTTTACAGTCTCCGCACAGAATCTTATTAAGTCCAAATGCTCCTCATGGGTCAGCGTAGACGCTTCGCCTGTAGTACCGCACACAATAATTGCATCTGTACCTCCTGCAATCTGCTCCTCCACCAACTCCGCAAACTTCTCATAATTGATACTTCCGTCTTCATGAAATGGTGTAACAAGCGCCACACCTGCTCCTTTAAAAATTGCCATATATCTCCCTGCCTTTCTTGTGCGCTTCTCATAAAGCAAAGAAAGCCGACCGCACAGGGTCAGCCAGCTTTAACTATAACTTACTGATAGCGCCCCATCGATTCGATGACAGTCATACAGCTCTTAACTGCATGCCCAAGGTAAGAATTTACAGGTAACTCTCCCTTTCGGCGTCTTTCCCTTTCACAATCCTTCCTCTGCACCTGCTGCATCCGAACTCCTACTAATAAAAAACGCAACCTCTATCCGTCTCTATTCATTGTTGAAATCATCATAACACCATGCTTTGGCGATGTCAACAGAGAGTTGCTGTCTACAGATACTTCTGTGCCTGTTTCCCGCTCAACTGATACTGTTCACAGATTCGCATACTGATTTCCTGTTCCGGTATGTTCAGGCTACGCAGAATATTTACTGTTCCACTGATGCTTTGATGGTATAACTTTTCCTGCTCCTTTTGCATTTCTTCAATCTTCCGATGCTGCTTATCTATAGCTGCTTTTTGGGCATCTATCATATCCTTCTGCGCATTTATCTCATTCTTCTGTGTATCTATCTCATTCTTCTGTGCATCTATCTCATTCTTTTGGACATCTATCGTATCCTGCATCTCATCGATCATATACTGCACCGTATTCCTGTCAAGCTCATACAGTTCCTTCGAGAACATTTCCATCACCCTCTCCACATTCAGGCAGATCTCGTAACCTTCCTTATAGATTTCACGAAACTCCGGATATGTTTCAATCAGTTCTATAATAGTCTCCGGTTCGTCGCTTGATAATAAGGTCAGCCACGCATCTTTTTTGTCTTTTATGTCTCTATTCTGCCTGCTATTCCGGAAGATGTCAAGCGGTATGAACAGGTATTTCTGTAAGAACTCCATTTTCAATCCTGTGTCAGACTTTTGCTCGAAAAAGTGATAACAAACATCAGGGTATTCATGGAATTCTCTTGGACTTTTCTCTAACAAAACTATCGTATAGACATTTTTGATATCGCGGTAGCTGAACTTCTTTTTCCTCTCACCTCTCACCCGCTTATACTGGCGAAGCAGTAAGTCCGCTGAGTAGCAGGCACACCTCTGTCCCGGAAACAGATAGCCGATCTTCTGCATTTCCACATTGGCTATGCTCCCGTCCTCCAATTCTACCACGATATCCATAACCAGCAGGGAACTCTCGTCTGCGATCCTGACGGAATCATTTGGTAAAACTTTCACCACCTTCACCTTCTGCCCCAGCAAACCGGACAAAAAATCGTTTAACCGCTCCGGTACATACTCCGGGTTCATGAGTTCCTTGAAAAAGCCATCATACAGAAGTTTCAGCCCCTTTACCCCGGTACAGATATTCAGGAACTCTTCCTGCTGCTCTGGCTCCCAGCTGTCAAACTTATCTTGAAGCACACTGTCCTTCGCGATTACCGCCAGCACCTCCTCCCGCTCCCTGATCATTGGGAAATATTCTTTTAACTTTGCTGCCATACATTGTCCTCCTTGCAGGTAAAATTTGTTTCTTCAAATACTAAATCAAGCAAGCTCAATTACGAGATTATGAGTATTCCTATGAGATACTTTGACTCTCGGGAAACTCGTCGCAAACTCGGAACATTGGAACTTCCGGCAGAAACCGCCGATCGTGCGATACGCACAAATGATATAACTATAAGAATAAATCTGATATGATAATAAGTTATCGCGTTTAAGGTAGTTTGTCAAGTTTTTGAACCATACCACCACGATTATTGTATGCTGATACTCAGAATCACAAATTACTTTAAAAGGAGCTGGGAAATATGAAAGAACTTAAGACATTGATCAAGGATTTGAGAGAAGACCATGACCTGAGACAAAAAACTGTTGCTTCTTATCTGGTAATATCGCAGCAAACCTATTCCAACTATGAAACTGGTCAGCGTGAGATACCGACATGGGTGGTCGCCGCATTAGCCAAATACTATAAAGTCAGTGCTGACTACCTTCTTGGTACAGCTTTCGGCTATCCGGGCGGCGTTGATCTGCAAAAAATCTATCTGGAAGACGTCACGCTTCTGGATATCCTGTACGATATCCAAAAGTTAAAAAAGGAAGACCGCCGGAATCTCATTAAGTATATCAGATATCTGATGCAGAGTGACTCTAAGAATATTTAATTAAAAATATAGTTAAAAATACTTCTTAAAAATTTATGTTTTAGTACCCTCAATCTACTTTATAACTTCATTTAGTGTTTATTTTCGTGATATCTTATGCTCTTAAGGAGAATATATTGGAATTGTGTGTAGTCCCGGCAGGGCATTTCTTTCGCGCAGTGCAATCCGTGACTCCCTGTCGGTTCTGTTACTGTGTTGTTTCCTGTTGTATCTATTTCGGTATCTCCTATTTTTGTAATTAAAAAG
>CAMXBD010000104.1 GCA_947179245.1 uncultured Lachnospiraceae bacterium
AAATATTATCATCCATAATATTCAATAATTCAATATTACACTCATTTACTAAATACTCCAACTCCTCTAACACATCATCTGCCGGTCTGACTACCACTTTCCTGCCACTTATAGAACGAGAAGCACAAAACAAGCAATTATATGGGCATCCATATGAAGTTAATATATTTGCAAAATGTTTTTTGCTTTCATTTACAAAATTCGTTGCTAGTGCATTCTCTTGATTCACATACTGTTTAATGGCGGTTTTACTATAATCAGGTTTAACCATTTTCTCTACGTCTGCCACATTAGTTATCAATGGGTTTATAATAACTTTATTATCGCTTCTATAAGCAATACCTTCCATTGATTTTATTTCATTCATATCCCCACGAATAATCGCATCTATCAACGGACATATTCGTTCTTCTGCATGTCCCATCATACCAATATCTATATTAGGGTCTTCCATTACATGCTCAATACAAGTGGTAACATATACGCCGCCCATTACAACAGTACTGTTTGGTACCGTCTTTTTTACAATTTCGGTCATTTTATGATATATCTTGCTGTAATCATATGATATAACTGATATAAGAACAATTTCTGGTGCTTTGTCTATCAAAATACCCGCCAATTCTTTCTCCGAATAATTATTGATATTAGCATCTATAATTTCTAAATTATAATTTTTCAAGATAGATGCCAGTATAGGGATTGCGAAGGGTAGTGTATTCCATTTTCTTTTTCCGAACCAACTGTAATTGGGTATAAGTAATAAAATTTTACGCTCCATACATTACTCCTTTAAATGAAGTTGATATGATTCCTATCCAAACTATAAAATGTATTCAAAAGTTCATTCCTATCATCATAAACGCAATGATGATTACACTCTTCCTGCGGATTGAACTCCTGATATCGTTTTCTCGTTTCTTCTGAAAACCATAACTCTTTAAAAGACTGCTTCTTTAAGTCGCCTACAACACCAGCTTTTACGTATGCTTTGTCATGACAAAAGTAAACTTTACTGTCTGCAGCTATCACAGTAAAAATCCGATTAATGTAACATTTATCATAACAGCGGTGAAAGAGCAGTGCTGAATCAAAATCACCTTCATATTTATTGATGATTCGGAATTTTTTGTCCTCTAATTCTGCTTTTGCCCTATGCAGCTGCTCAATCGCACTTTGCTTAAATGGCTCATGATATGCAAACAGATCCTTCGTGACTCTTGCCGCATATTTAATGTGGTTTACGCCCAATCCTTTAACCATTTTTGCCATATCATATATCTGATTTGCATTTTCATGATTTATGACAAAATTGATTCCCAGCTCACAATCACTTTGCTTTATCTTGGAAAATTGATGAATATTACTGCAAATTTCATCAAATGCCAACAATGGTAACTGCCGTACTTTTGCATAGGTATCTGCATCGGCAGAATCAAATGAAATCCTGACCCATTTAGCATTCGCCAGCACTTCTGCTCTTTCTTCGTTTAACATCTGTCCGTTTGTAATGATGGACAAATCAATTCCGGCATCCAGAATTCCCTTCATGGCATCAACAATATACGGATATACTAATGGCTCACCGCCTCCACTGAATGTAACAGCCTTTACGCCCATATCATCCATATCCATAATAATTTCCTGCATTTTCTCCCACGGAATCTGATCCTGTCTGTTTACCGAATCCCGTAATCCTAATTCACTATCCGCATAACTACAATAATAGCACTTATGATTACAATAATTGGTTGGTTTAATCCGGATATAAATCGGAGCAATTCTATTTCCTTCTCCTATGTCATTAAGTGCCTGTGCATGCGCAAATAATTTCAAATTACTGTAAGGTGTCGCTTTTTCCATCATCTTTCTCCATATCACTTCTATATAAAATTCACATGCCCGCCCGGATGTTTCAATTCATCTAAGTATTTGTTCATCTCATCCAAACGGCATAATTCTCTACAATTCTTTTCCAAATCCATATTCATAAAATAATCCACGATTTCTTTCCTGTGCTTTCCTTCCCAGATATCCACAAAGCTTTCTTCATTCAGATTGCCATATTTCAATTCATCTTTTCCCATGAAGACAATACACGGCCAAAGATTCCCTTTGGCATCTATATAGACCATAAATGGCAAAGCAAGGCATTGCTTATACCCTCTTTTACACTCCAATTTCTGCATGGAATGCGCTCTGAAATACACTTTAAAATCATCGGTCTGCAAATCTTTTACTTCTTTTTCCAGTGCCAGCATTTCTTTATAATCAACCTGCAAAATATGCTGACTTTGAGGATGTTGGGAAAATGGTTTGATCGTAAAATAGTCTACGCCTATTTTCCTAAGTTCTTCTCCCATCTGCACAATTTCATCTTTATTATCCGGCAGAAGCAACAGCTGAACCCCTAATGTGGTATGCAGTTTCTGCTCTTGCTTTACTTTTACAGCCTCTTCCATATGATAAAGCACTTTATCCAAATCGCCATGCCTGCTACGTTGAATATTGTCATATGTTTCATTGGTAATACCCGCTACACTGAATCTAATCCACGTCAGCGACCCTAAACATTCCCGCGACACTTCGGGAGTCAGCAACACACCGTTCGTTGACATTGCCGCGTCGATTCCCAGACTTTTCGTCCTATTTATAATGTCCGGAGCTTCTTTATGTAACAGTGGCTCTCCTTCACCTGCATAGATAATACTTTTAACGCCTTTTGAAGCCAGTTCTTTCAAATTATCCACCAATAACTTACTGTCAATCTTATCCGGCTGATACCCCGTATAATCTACTGCGCAGAAAATACAGCGATGATTGCAGGCATTCGTTAAGCCTATCTCCAATTCTATCGGATAAATATTCTCCCCTTTCATCCACCTTGCCACCACATCCGGATGATAGATTAACTTGTGGGAATCCATTCTGATATTCTCCGCCATAATTATCTCATGTCCTTTTCATTCCGTACTTAACAGCTACGCTACACATTCATCAACGTATTCGCATACTTCAACACATTGACTTTCTCAACAGACTCTTTATTCCCAACAATATTTGCCGCAAGTGCACCTGCTATATTACCGGCAAAAGTCCCTGCCTCTATCGGCGCGCCTGCTGCCGCATACAACCCCGCCGCAGAGAAAAAGGCGTCACCCGCCCCCACCGTATCCTTGACCGTGAGCGTAAATGCCGGGCACTCTTTTATATCGCTGCCATCTATTCCATATGCGCCTAGAGCCCCTCTTGTCAGCCATCCATTCCCGTGCAGATGTTCCGCCAATCTTCTTAGCCCTGCTTTCTCATCACTTGCATAAACAGGAAACGCCAGTTTCAGTTCCTGCTGATCCACCACGAAAACATCTGCCCTCGTATACTTCGTAATAATATTCAGCCCATGGTTTGAAGAGTTGGTCTGGCAGTTTAATACAAGATACTTTGCTTTGTCCTGAACCAGCTCTATAGTCTGTGCATCAATCAGCCCATGTCCGAAATCACATAGAAATACTACATCACAGACCTCCAGCTTTTCTCGTAACTTTTCTAAAAATGTCTCTCTGACATCCTTCTCATATTCCATTCTTTCCGGGATATTATTCACTGCTAACACCTTACGGTATTCTTCACGCTTGGCATTGCGCGTTAGATAACGGTGTTTGACAATCGTAGGAAACTGAGAACTATGTAGAAGATCTAACTGCATGGATCCGGATAATTCCTGTGACATCCGAGCACAAAACTCCTGTTCATCACCCATGACAGACAAAAGCGTAACATGATTGTTAAAACTTGAAAGATGCCTTGCAATAGCAACGGATCCACCCAAATATTCCTCCGAGTTTTGAATTCTCGCAGAATATCCCATATCCTTACTCATAAGTCCCTGCACATCGCAATAAGTATATTTATCTATAATAATATCACCGATTACCAGAACGTTGAAGCTTTCTGCTTTTTCGGCAAATGCACGGATTTCTTTCATGGAATATCTTGTTATAAAGTCTTCCATATAACATCTGACTTCATCTGTCAGACCGGACAATGCCGTGTTGATCAAATTAGTGGAACTGAAAGTCTGTCCGGACGTATATCGTATACACCCTCCATGTTTTTCCACCAAAGCCTTTTCTTCTGATATTTTCCCTGTAATATCATCTTCCGGTCTGGCGTACTCTTCGCCTTTCACATAAATATCAGGCTCAACACATTCAACAATATCGTCCACGGTATACCCCTCAGAAAGTATAACATAATCGACGCATTCCAAGGCTGCCAATGTTTTCATCCGCATCTCATCATCGAAATATGGTCTTCCCGGTCCTTTGCGGACGTATTCCGCTGCTGTAATAGACACTACCAGCACATCCGCCATTGCTTTTGCCTGCTCCAAGTGGATAATATGCCCGGGATGAACTAAATCAAATACACCGTGGCATAAAGCAACGGTCCGCCCTGCATTCCTTAGATTTGATTTTATAGATTCTCTATATTCTGCTTTTGAAACAATTTTGTTTTTGTTCGACATATTCGTTTTGGCTTCCATGCACTCTTAATCCTCAAAAAATATAAAACTATAATCCCCGGTATATCCCCACTCACGATACAGCCATTCCCATTCCTCAACAGAATAATAGCTGGCACATGTCAGCTGCCAGTAGAGCATATTGACTTCCTCCCTGTCGTCCCGGAACGACTCTACCATTATGTAAGAGTTTCTTTTGCTGACCCTCTCAATTTCCTGAACAGCCTTTTTCAAATCAAATACCTTCAAATTGTGTAAAGTAGTTAAAGAAATCACCAGATCGAACTCATTATCCTCAAATGGAATAGCCTGCGCCTGTCCATACTGCAATCTGTCCCGCACCTCTTCTTTGGCATGCTCCAAGGCATACTGCGAAATATCAATGCCATTTACAATAAGTCCCGGCACCACCTGCGTCAGCTCATACAACAAATGTGCCATGCCGCATCCGACATCCAGCACTTTTTGTCCTGCGCATAACTGATAATGATCTGCAAGCTTCTGTGCAACGCTCCGCCATCTGCCATCATAGCGATAACCGCCATAGCCATATTTCCTGTCGCCGTCCCAATAATCATACCCGTACTCTTTGGCAACTTTGGCACATTCCGCTTTGTCAGCACTTGTGACGCGTCCAATGTAGTCCCTTTTGGTTGCTTTATGCAATTCTGATACAAAATCTATATAAGCCATTTACAATTCCCTGTTCGCTTCATTAAGATAAAGCTATATATTTCAGAATATAATGTTAAAAAGCCCGTTATTGCATGAAGACACAATAACAGGCTCATATGTTTCTCCTATTTCTGCATCCTTGCAGCTTTTCTTCATTCTTCCTGAACTACTCACACCACAATAAATATATCGGCATGAATCTAAAATTCTTTACCGGTCATATCGGATTACCCGATCAAAACTTTCTTCCCCTCAAACGCAAATCCGTACTTCCGTATCTTATCAGCGCCGATTCCCTTCGCTTCTAATACAGCAGCATATTGTTTTTCCTCAATCTGCCGCAATGCCTCCTGCACTGTATCCTGTAGAGATTCCTCACTCTCCGGATCGTGCACCTTAAACTCTATAATATAAGCTTTATCATTTTCATCATAAGGCTCTAGCATAATATCATATCTGCCAAATCCGCTCTCTCTATTCGATGTGATGCCGTACCGCTCCGACAAATCCACCATAAGCCCCAGCACAAATCCGTGATAGAATCTTTCCGGCTCCAAATCATGAGACGGCTTTTTTCCCGCATCGAAGTAGCTGAACGTCGCAAGCGCCACTTTATTCATATAGATATTCATTGTCTTTTTATCGTCCTGCAGCATCGCTTTGATAAAACCATTATAATCAGGAGTATAGTCCATGAACCAGTCCTCAATCATCCGCTCAAACATCAGGCGGACTTCCTTGTTCGTCAATTTAAGGTCATATTCGATCTTACCGCGCCTTTCGTTAAATTCAAACCGTTCCACCCTTAAATAGCCGCTTGCCAGAAGCAGACTCCAGACTGCGCTGTTTTTATGGTCTAACTGGCTAAAAACAATTTGTTCATCAATCAATGTGTGGAACACTTTATCCTGAAGCAGATCTTCCATCACAATTTTTATATCCGGGTCACCTTCCCGTATCAGTTTCCCGACAAGACTGTTGGAACTGGTGTTAGCCCAGTAGGTTGCATACTGTCCTTTATCAAGCAGATTTAAAATAGACCATGGATTATAGATATCTTTCCATTTCCCGAAAATAAAGCCATCATACCAGCTTTTTACCCTCTCTTTTTCATCCATGCCATATTCGCCAAGCGCATCAAAGACTTCTTTTTCCGTAAAACCAAAAACCTCACCATATTTACTTGACGTAGTAGTCACTACTTCAAGATTATTCAAATCCGAAAAAATCGATTCTTTGCTAACTCTCGTAATTCCGGTCATGATTGCCCTTTCCAGCCATGGATTTGTTTTGAAAACCGCATTAAACATGCTTCGGATAAAAGCAACCATTTCTTCCCAATATCCGTTTACATACGCTTCCTGCATCGGCGTATCATATTCATCCAATAAAATGATAACTTTTTTCCCGTAATATGAATGCAGATACTTCGACAGATAGTGAATCGCCATCGTCGCACTCACATCATCCATATTCACTGAAACTCCTTTGAAAAATTCTCTGTCGCCTTCTGCCAAAACATCACTGTCAAGCAGGAAAGCATGATCTGCGTATAAGCTTGTTATCAACTGACAGATTTTCCTTCTCATATTCTGATAATCTTTTTCTTTGATATTGGCAAAGGATAGACTGATCACAGGATAAGTCCCCTGCAAAATACGATATTCTTCCTCCTGCCAGATAGACAGGTCCTGAAACACCTCTCCCCGTCCCGCATATTTTATGGAAAAAAACTGCTCCACCATGCTCATGGTCAATGTTTTGCCGAAACGGCGCGGACGGGTGATCAAAGTCACTTCGTCCTTGCTGTCCCACCATTCCTTGATAAAATATGTCTTATCCACATAGAAACAATTATTTTCAATTATCTTGCCGAAGTCCTGTATACCAATTCCAACTGTCCTTGCCATAGATTTCTCCCATCATACTATCTTTTCATGCAGTGCTCTACTTCCCCAAATACCTAAACCAATCCTCCGTCGCCTCACCGATACTATCCGGTGTCCACACCGGTGCTTCCCGCCAGTAGTCGATATTGTCAAGCACATTCTGCACACCTTCCTCAAAGCTCACTTTTGCTTTCCAGCCAAGCGCTTTCTCAATCTTCGACGTATCCGCAAAAGTACAGTCCGGCTCACCCGGTCTTTTGGGAATGTGTGTGATCTCTCCGCCAAGCAGTTCGCAAAGGCGGTTGACCGAATACGTTCCGCCGCTTCCCACATTAAAAGTATCCTGAACCACATCCGACATCGCCGCCGTATAGAAAGCATCCGCAATGTCCGTCACATAAGTAAAGTCTCTCGTCTGTGTGCCGTCACCTACTACCGTAAAAGGTTTTCCGGCAAGCTTCTGTGCTAAAAACACACCAAACACCGCGCCGTAAGTGCCGGACGTTCTGGAGCGTGTCCCGTAGACATTAAAAAGCCGCAGTGTCACGACAGGAAGTCCATACACCTGTCCCCAATGTAGAACCGTTTCTTCTCCTAATCGCTTGGTAAGCGCATATGGATACTGCGGTCTGATCTCAGCAGTCTCTTTCGTCGGATATTCATCCGGTATCCCGTAACAGGATGAAGACGCCGCATACACCATTTTCTTAATGCCTGCATTTTTTGCGCACTCTACCACATTGTAAGTACCCAATACGTTGGAAGAATAATAGTCCCACGGTCTCTGGATGGAAGGAACGATATCCGCCAGCGCCGCGAAATGGAACACATAATCCACACCTTGAAAAACCGGTTCAATTTCTTCTTTATTTCTGATATCCATATGATATACCGTCAGATTCGGATTATCCTTCTGATGATCCAGATTCTCCGGTCTTCCCGTCGTCCAGTTATCAATTACCTTAACCGTCTGCCCTTCCGCAAGCAGTCTGTCTACCATATGGGAGCCGATAAATCCGCATCCCCCCGTTACTAATGAAACCATTTTCCTATTTCCTTTCATTTCCTTAATTTGTAATCTCCGCTAACATCCGGCAGATATTCCGCCACATCATGCAGATCCTGAATAATCTCATCCGGCGTAACCTCTTTTTCCAATCTGTTTGTTCCGTAACCAGATTCTAATAATATCGTCCGCACACCCGCGCTTTGCCCTGCAATAATATCGCCCGCCCGGTCTCCCACCATGTAAGACTTTTGCATATCAATTGCATATTCTCTACATGCCGCTTCAAACATTCCGGTTCCGGGTTTCCTGCATTTACATGCTTTACTATACTTCTCAACTTTCCCGTCAGGATGATGCGGGCAATAGAAAATGGCGTCCACATTTGTCTGTTTCATCAGATAATCGTTCATCTCCTGCAACGTCTCCTCTGTAAACAAGCCTCTTGCCACGCCACTTTGATTTGTAATCACAATTGTGTAATAACCTTTCTGCCGTATCTTCCGGATGGATTCCTCAGCATAAGGAAATATCTTCATTTGTTCCAGCGACGTAATATAACTGTTTTCTTCCGTCAGCACTCCGTCCCGGTCTAAGAATACTGCCGGTCTCTTCACTCCTGTATCCATATCACAGTTTCACTCCGTCCCTCTCCATAATCATATCCACAATCTGTTGGAGGATCATATTATGGATAGATTCCACGATACCATATTTTGCACAGGGCACATACACGTTAATATCTCCTGACTGTTTTGCCTGATTATCCGGGGAAAAACCTGTAAATGTAATGATCGTCGCGCCTTTCCTCTTGGCAGTTTCTATAGCCGCTATGATATTTGGTGAGTTTCCGGAACTACTGATCGCCACTACAAGATCACCTTTCTTTACTAGAAAATCCATGGGTCTTGAGAAGATAGCCTCATATCCGTAATCATTCCCCATACAGGTCGTCACCGCGTTATCGTACAAGCTGTACGTATTCATACCGCCGTTTTTCATATAATCCGCAGTCATATGGCTTGCTATGGCGGAACTCCCTCCATTTCCTATAAAAAAGAGCCATGCCTGCTTTTGTTTATACTCCGTAAATATATCCACCAAAAATTTGATACCGGTATCATAACTCTCGCATTTCTGCGTGATACCTCTCCAAATCTCGGTATTATTTAATGTTTCAAATAACTCTTTGATATACGCATTATCCATACCAGACCTCACTATAGCACTTCCACATCCTGTATCATGACTGGTTTGCCTGTGTCCTGATATAACTGCACCACACTGCTATGATCCCCGTAATATGCATCACTCAATATAATTGCACGGTCAACATCGGCACTGTCATCATAGATTCCAAAACCTTCCTGCCGGTATTCCTCCACAAGACGTACATATTCAGGATAAATTTGTGGTCTTAAGCTCTGCAGTGTACTGGATATCAACGGATGAGGTCTCCACAGGAGTACTGCATCCTTCTGTGACTCTCTGAATTTCCCAAAAACAGATTTTATTTTCTCAAGCATCTGCTCATCCTTCTCTAAAAATGCATTAATGCTTGTATTATATAAAATAATCTTTTTCCATGTTCCGTCAGACTTCCTGATGACCTGCAGCCATTCTTCCGGAATCTTTAACGTTTTCTTATCTGTATTCCGCACCTTATCCAGTTTGGGTGAACCAAGCGCCAGTATTTTTTCTTCCAGCTGCCTGCGGTCAAAATGCCCCATGTAACCTGCAAGCCATTTTGCATTTCTCATGAATTCATTGATGTAGATCTGACGCATATCTTCCGACTGGACAATCACTTTATGCGCATAAATCGTACCCGGCAGGATGCAAAAATGTTTCATTTTATCAATTTTCTCCTGCTCGTCCGGTTTTATCTCGTCCAGAACAAAATAGGGGATATAAACCAGCTGTTCTGTATAATTTACCAGCCTGCTGGAAAAGTACCTCTCCGGTACACATGTAACATAGTTTCTATCATCATAGGGATTGTGAATGTAGATTGTATCCGGCCGTCTTTCTTCCAGATGATATTCTTCATAATGGGTGATCGGAATATTGTCCGGATATTCGTTACCCTCATAGTGCATCTTACCGAGGCTTCCGTCAGCATTTATATCATAATACGGAATCGGCACTACATAGGCGTCACAGTTCTCATCCTGTGCTGCTGCAAGATAGACACTTTCCAAAGAGTCCCACATACTCGCTTTATATGGCAGAAAAACAATTTCCTTCCTTACGGGCATTCGGATGACCGCCTCTTCCACAAAGCGCAGCGCTTCTTCCAATGTCTCATATAAATTCTCCGCCGAAATCTCTTCTAACTGCAGACTGACCTCGTAAAGCGCCTCACAATATTGTTCCAGAAATCGAACAGCTTCTATTTCTTTGTCTGTCCCTTCTGTCTGTTCGATGCCTTCTCCCATCCGAATGGCAATTTCCTGACAGTCAGCCAGTGTATCCAGAATAAGCTGGTATTCCTTCTGCGGCAGTTTTTCCTTGATCTGCTGATGAATCATACGTAAAGTAGCAATATCTAGTAACCGCTGAATCTTCTGGCATCTGCGCATCGAACCTTTTTACCCCCCCCTGTGCTATTTTCGCACATAATACTATATTTTATATCGGCAGAAATCTGTTTAATATTAATTCCTATTTCACCCAGTCTTCTCTTTTCATACGATATAATGCTTTAAATATCTCCACGTCTTCCATCGTCGTTATCTTGAGATTTTTCTCGGAGCCTTTGGAGAAGTACACGGTCTCTCCCATATCCAGCATCAGAATATTTGTATAAACCACATCGCAAATCCCCTGTTCCAGCGCTTTTTCATGCACATAAAGCGCTTTCCCGTATGAATAGGCCTGCGGCGTCTGGACACGCATGATGCCTTTACGCTTAACGTATGTATCCCCTTTCACCCCATCCTGCGTCCTGATGATTGTTTCCTGACATCTCACGGCTGCAAGTCCGGATCCAAACTGCCTGCATTTAACAATACAGTCAGATATAATTTCAGCAGAAACCATCGGGCGGACGGCATCATGAATGATAACGATATCATCTTCCTTACAGATTCCCTTCAGCGCTTCCAGTGTATTTCTGGCTGATTCCTGACCGTTTTCTCCGCCTTTCACAATATACTGTAATTTCGTAATTCCGAATTCTTTTGCATATGCCTGCAGAATCGTCTGCCAGCCATCCAGACATGCTACGACGATGCTGTCGATATCCGGGTGCTGCTGAAATGCTTCCAGCGTATATATAATAACAGGTTTATCATAAACATTAAAAAATTGTTTCGGGACATCCTGCTCCGTTCTGGAACCGTTCCCGCCCGCTAGTATCAATGCTACATTCATTTTCTATCTTTCTTCTTTCCCGCGTTCCTGCTGCATTCTAAACAATGCCTTAAAAATTTCCACATCTTCCACCGTATTAATTTTCATATTAAATTCGGAGCCTTTAGAAAAGTAAACCGGTTCTCCCAATTTGGAAACAACGCTGTTCATATCTACCTGCCCCATAATACCTGCTTCTACAGCTTTCGTAAGGATATCCGCCAATCTGTCCATCCGATATGCCTGCGGTGTCTGGATTCGGATAATGGAATACCGCGAGATACTGCTCGTTCCGACCTTGCCATCTTTGGTATTCATGATCGTATCCATAGTTCTCATCGCGGCTACTCCCATACCATGCTGCCTGCAGACCCTGATGCTGTCCGAAATAACCTCCTCCGAAACAAGCGGCCTGATTGCATCATGTACGATAATTACATCATCGTCCCTGCATTCTTTCTGTAGTGCCATGATCCCGTTGGCGGCGGAAGCTTGTCCGTCTTTGCCGCCGGATATCACCCACTTTAATTTATCTATATTAAACTGCTTCGCGTAGGTTGTCACCATCTCCTGCCAGCCGTCCAGACATGACACCATAATGGCGTCGATCTCCTTGTGATTCTGAAATTTCTCCAATGTATAAGTAATGACTGGACGGTTGAAAACATTTACAAATTGTTTAGGAACACTCATTTGAAAATCCGGGTCTGTTCCGCCAGCTAAAATCAGGGCTATATTCATAGGGTATCCTTTCTGAGGCTGTTTGAGGGCAAGCACCTACTTTTGAATTAAAGTATTATTATAACAAGGATTTTCACCTAAGTCCATACCCACACTCAAATCAGAGAAATGCAGCAACAGCCGGGTGTTTGACACTTCTTTTTGATACCATATCGCAAAAATCCTTTATTTAAGCC
>CAMXBD010000105.1 GCA_947179245.1 uncultured Lachnospiraceae bacterium
TTTACCAATTCCCGTATGTTTTGTGTTATAATGTTTTATGTGATTTTGTTTCCCTTAAAAATCATCAAATCACAATCGGAATTTAGTGAGGATAAACACATGATGGATAAACAGGAATGCATATTATTATTTAACTGCTTACATCCGGATTTTTTTGAAAGCGAGTCTGTTCGCACATTGCCGGAAGAATATATTTTTGATGAGATGATACTTCTCCTTAACGAATTTGATATGTATAAGTATGATAAAAAATTTGATCATAACATTTCATTTGGCTTTTATGACGGCGGACTTGGCGAATTAAAGAAAGAAGTAGAAAAGGTTGAGCAACATTGGACGCCTTTTTTCAACGGAAAGGACAGAATATTTTGCGGATACGTAAACGGAAAAGTTGCAAGCTTCTGTCTTGTAAGCGATATGGGAACGCACAACATAAAGGGACATGAGCTTAAAATAGGCGGTCCCGGATGTGTAGGGACACTTCCACAATATCGTGACAAAGGAATAGGATTGACAATGGTCAAGCATGTAACACGAATATTAAGAGAAGAAGGCTATGATTACAGCTATATACATTATACGTATTTAGCGCCGTGGTACGAAAAGCTTGGATATAAAACGGCAATAAAATGGAACAGGAATGGCATTAAGTAGCGTGACAATTCCTGTTTGGCTGTGAAATTATGGAATATTGAGATAGGGGAAACAGTATTTTGAACAGTTATAAGACGAAAAACAACATTATTATTGCGGGAGTTCCAAGAGCCGGAAAAAGTACAATCTCTCATCGGCTGGCAAAGCAGTATGGGTATCAGCATATTAGCATGGATTCAATCATAGCGGGATTTGAGAAATGTTTCCCTGAAACAGGGGTAAATACTTATGCCGGATTGTCCTCTATGGATACTTTGCGTCTGATCAGCGGTAAGATAGCGCCTTTTGTCCGGGCAATGTTGGACAGCGGCGAGTACGATGAGTTTGAACCGGGCATGGTGTTGGATATCTATCAGCTTTTGCCAGAGGATTATATGAAATATATTCATGGGGCGAACTGCGAAATTGCCTATTTCATTACGTCTGATGTGACACCGGAGGAGCGGTTTGCGATTCAAAAGAGGTATGACACGGAAAAAGACTATACCTTTTACAAATCAGATGAAGAGCTTCGGGAGGGCGCGGAATATATTGTGGAGCAAAGTATTTGTATGAAAGAGCAATGCCAAAAATACGGTCTGCCTTATTTTGAAACCGCAAGAGATAGAGAACGTATATTCCAATATTTTTCACAAAAGTTCAATAAATCAGGAATATGAGGATTGGCGGTTGGAGGTGATGTAGTGGATAAGGGACGTATTATTTTAATATCTTGGCGAAGTAATTATTATGATGTACCACACTGCAAAGCTCTATTCGGACATGGGGAAAAATGTTCTTATTGATGGAATATTGGTTGAAAGAGATGAAATAACTCCTCATTATCAGCAGTTGATAGAAATAATGAAAAATAACCCGCTTGATTTGGTTGAGGTATATTGCCCGCTGGATATATGTAGAAAGAGAAATATTATTCGTGGAGACAGATACGAAAGCCAATCGGATGAGCAGCAGGAACTGATGGCAAAAAATATAGAATACAGGTTGAGAGTAGATACAAGTTTGCGCAGTGCATCTGAGTGTGCAGATATAATTATTAAGGAATTGTTTTAGTAAATAAAATCGGGATTATAGGAGCAATGATGAAATCGGTAAGCTAATGTACGATTTCTCATGTACCAATCCCAACGATATGAATTATGAAGTGCTTGTTAAAAAAGCAAGGTGCTTCAAGTAGGACGAGGAATAGCCAATTAATAAATCGTCTCCACATTCTTGATTTCATTGTCTTCCACTTGAAACCGCCATACGGAATGCCCCGGCAGACGGTGCTCCGTAAGATAGTAGGCATCGTCAAAAAAGGTGACATAGTAAGGAGTTCCGCCGCCGATAAAATTGCTGTAGATGTCTTCATAATCTCCATCCAAAAGAGAAGATAAGTCTTTCGTGCGGATGATAGTGGCATAGTCCTGATTTCCGGTAATGTCCGTGGAGATAGTGATGTAAAAGTAATCCTGAATCAAAGTAAGCTGAATCATACCTGCCATGCTTCCCGGAACGGGATATGTCTCCAAGATCTTGAAACTCTCAAGGTCGGCACGGATAATGGAGGAGTTACCCGACACAAAATAAATGTCATTGCCAATAATCGTAAAAGAGCGCACATAGACATTATCAAGGGATTCTATGCGGCGGATTTCGGTCAGATACATGCGGGTATCGTCCGGATTGTGGCGAAACAGGTACATTTCTCCGCTCATGGAGCTCCATGCATAGAATGTGTCTGTAGGAGCATCGTAAACGATGTAATGGGGTCTGTTTCCGATATCATTAAAAGTCTGTGTATGGACATACACATCGTCCTTTTTCTCATAAACTAAAATACGATGCCGCTCCGTGTCGTCGATCAGATATACAATGCCATCGCTTGCGAGGGTGTGCCCTTTGTCGATATCGTCAGTCATGACTTTCCATTCGTAGAGCGGGTCGGTCAGATTATCGTTATAAATTACCTGATTGTGATAACAGTCTACCAGAAAATAAGCGTCGTCTACTTTTGTAACATAAGTGGGGACGCTTAAATCGGTACAAGGGTTTGTTTTGATGGCGGCGGAGGATGTGACAAGGGTGTCATTTGTATCGGATATATTATTTGTATCTGGGAGGTTGGCAGTATCACCAGAACCGGATTCGGCAACAAGCTCGGATGCACGGATACATTCCGTAACCGAACCGGGCGTCCGAAAATGCCGATATAGTGCAAAACAAAGTACGGCGAGAAGAAGTATCGCCGTGGCAGCAGTACAGTAAATGATTTTTCTAGAGTTTCTTTGTGTGTTGTTCATCAGCACTCCATTCAAAATATTACTATTTTTAGACTTCGATTCATTACTATAATCATAACACTATCTGAGAAAATATGCTATAATGACAGAAATGGATTCAGAGGGAGCCATTTCTGTAGAAGTGTCTCTAGTAGGAGCCAAATCTGTGCATAGGAAAAACAAGCGGGTAAAAGCATGACACAGACATTACGAACACAGAAAGACCAATACAACATGACATTCTGCATCCTGTCGGCGCTGACAATCATTATGGTGGTGGCAGGGCATTGCGGGTATCATATTATGACGGTGGGGGAACTGTTCCCGTACTATTCTTTTCATGTGCCGCTTTTTATGTTTATTTCCGGCTATTTTTATAAAGATTCAGAGGAGAAGCATCCTCTGGAATATGTGAAAAAGAAGGTGCGCAGGCTGTTGGTGCCGTATCTGATCTGGAATCTGGTCTATGGGGTGGTCGCGTGGGCGATGCGCGGTGCCGAATTTACCATGGGAGAGCCGATTAGTTTTCAGACACTTTTCATAGAACCTTTTCTGCATGGATATCAGTTTATCTATAACTATGCGGCGTGGTTTGTGCCGGTTTTGTTTGTCGTAGAGATGATGAACCTGTTTGCGAGAGCCATTTTACGGAGCGTGATACGCGGAATCTGGCATTTATATAAGAAAATATCCGGCAGAACCGCCAGCGTGAGTGAACTGGAAAAACAGGAGAGTATGATTGAATGGGTTATGCTGGCAGGAAGTTTACTGGTCGGCATCACAGTGGTATGGCTTGCCATTGGCGGGCACGTGTGGGGCAACTATAAGGCGCCGGGGCGGATACTTCTGTTATTCCCGTGTTTTCAGATGGGACAGTTTTATTTAAAAAAATTGGAAAAGCGTGACACTTTAGGGAATGTGCCGTATTTTGCTGTTTTGATTGGGCTTCAGGTGATTTTAAATGTATTTTTCAACGGGCTGGCGTTTAGCAGTGTGTGGTGTACAGGTTTTGCTAACGGACCGGTGATGCCATATATCACGACGGTATCCGGAATTGCTTTCTGGCTGCGCGTTGCCAAGATCATCACACCGATTTTTGCAAAGAGCCGTTCGATGCGGTATCTGGGTAGAAATACTTATGCGGTGATGGTGCACCATGTAATGGCTTTTATGATTGTAAAGATGGTGATTGCGGCGGTGGCGGCGTATACCGGAATGTGTGCGGATTTTGATTTCGAGCAGTATTATTCAAATATTGACTATTTCTATTTTGTGCGGGGAGTAGAGCAGTTCGCGATGGTCTATCTGGCAGCAGGGGTGATTATGCCGCTTGGGATACAGGCGGGTTTAGATTGGGTGAAGAAGCGGATTGCATTTGCAATCCGTAAGTGAGTATGCTACTCTTAAAATGTTGATGAAACAGAAGCGGGAACGATGCGGCAGTAGTTGCGTATGGAAAAGAAAGAGAAGAGGAGAACAGAAATAATTTGTATCAGGAATATTTGATTGGAATGACAGTGGTGTCAGTTTTACTGCTGGCTGCATTGTATGGCATCCAGTGCCGCACGGTGCGTATCTATAATTGGAATGGAAAGCGGTACTGTTATCTGGGACGGGCAGGACTGCATAAAAATGGCGGCGGATATTTAGTGCGTATAGGAGAGCGGATGGCTGATCTGTCGTACACGACATTGTATCAGGTGTGTCCGTCGAAAAGTTTCGTGCGCAGGAACAAATACAAAGATATGGCATTATGTGCGGGAAAGGCTCAGTGTCTGTTGCATGTGGATAGGTGCATGAGAGAGTCGATATACTATGGTTAGACTCAAAATAGAAAATTCCAATGGCTTATAAGTGAATGCCATGAGGATATGATAAAGAATTGAGGGATAATACTATGGATACTTTTTGCATCAATCTCAATATTCACTATTCTGTGCCGCAAGAGATATGGGACAGAATAGAAAAAATTTATGCCGAAATGCCGCATTGGAAAGGTTTCGTTAATGGCTGCCCACAGTGGTATGGAGAAGGTGGCAGACTTATTGAGGGGTCGGTTGAAGCAAGTGGTTTACAGCTATATGCAGAGCTGCCACAAGAAGAATGGAATGAATGGCTGCAAATGTTCAAAGATAGAGCAACTGACGCATTAGGCTATCCTATCGGTGAACCGGAAGATGGATATGACTTTATGTATTGGGAATAATGTAACTTTTAGTTTAGCGGAGGGTTAAACAAGAGACGCCAAAAGCGAGCGGATATTGAGAAAGGTACGAATTATGATCACAGTCAGCCTATGTATGATCGTGAAAAATGAAGAACGGATTTTAGCAAGATGCTTAGACAGCATCGCAGACCTGATGGACGAGATTATCATCGTAGACACAGGTTCTACGGATGCAACCAAGCAGATTGCGGCAAAATATACGGACAAAATCTATGATTTTACATGGATTGGGGATTTCTCGGCGGCGCGGAATTTTGCCTTTTCCAAGGCAGGCATGGAATATATCTATTCTGCCGATGCGGATGAGGTGCTGGACGAGGAGAATAGAGAGGCATTCCGTCTGCTTAAAGAGACGCTTCTGCCGGAAATTGACATTGTACAGATGTATTATGCCAATCAGCTTTCCCATGGGACAATCTATAATTTTGATAAGGAACTTCGCCCGAAGTTATTTAAGAGACTGCGTTCATTCCAGTGGCAGGGAGCTATTCATGAGCAGGTCAATCTGGAACCGGTCATCTACGACAGCGATATAGCGATACAGCATATGCCTGAAAATAATCACAAGGACAGAGATCTTGCGGCTTTTGTACAAAGGACGGAGGCAGGAGAACGTCTGGATAAGAGGCTTCACAATATTTATGCGAAGGAGCTTTTTATTTCCGGTGAGGACAAGGATTTCATAGCCGCGCGGGATTTTTTCCGACAGTCGTGTCAGGATGATGAGCGGAGCGTGGATGAGATTAAGGAGGCGGCCTGCGTGGCGGCGAGAGCGGCTAGGATATGCTCAGACATCGAGGATTTCTTTAAATATGCCCTGAAGGTGATCGCCTGTGAGGGGTGCGCGGAAATATGCTGCGAATTAGGGGAATACTATTTGCAGAAACATGATATAGACGAGGCGGTCTTATGGTTTTATAATGGAGCCTATGAGACGGAAAGCATATTGAATATCCATAGCGGTGGCGATATACCGCTTACAGGACTTGCGCGGTGTTACCGTGAGGCGGGGAACACAGAGCAGGCGGCGGAGTATGAAAGGCTTGCGGGAGAATGGAAAGTTCCGTGCGCGTAGAGAAAAGTGACAGGGAAAGGCATAGAGACATGGAAATGAATGAGAGCGTCTGGGAGCAGAACGTGCGTAAGGTCGTGCCTTACACACCGGGCGAACAGCCGGGAAATAAAGATGTTATTAAATTAAATACAAACGAAAGTCCGTATCCGCCTGCACCGGGCGTACAGAACAGGATAAATGGACTGGAACTTGACAAAATGCGCCTGTATCCGGCATTTCCTGAACAGACGGAATTGGCGGAAGCGTTGGCTTCTTATTATCAGATTGGCGTAGATCAGCTTTTCATCGGAGACGGGTCAGACGATGTGCTTTCACTGGCATTTATGACGTTTTTCCAGTCGGGGAAACCGATTCTATTTCCGGACATTACATATTCTTTCTATGATGTGTGGGCTGACTTGTACAGAGTGCCTTACGAGAGGAAGGCGCTTGATGAGAATTTCTGCATCAGGATAGAGGACTATATGCAGCCTAACGGCGGCGTTATTTTTCCAAATCCCAATGCGCCTACGGGGATTCTGATGGGGCTTGATGAGGTGGAAAAGATTATCGTGGCAAACCGTGATGTGGTGGTGATTGTTGACGAGGCATACATCGATTTCGGTGGTACAAGCTGTCTGCCGTTAATTCATAAGTATGACAATCTTTTGGTGGTACAGACATTTTCCAAGTCAAGATCGATGGCAGGAATGCGGATCGGGTATGCCATGGGAAACCGGAAGCTGATTAAATATATCAATGACGTGAAGTATTCGGTCAATTCCTACACGATGAATTATGCGGCATTGCAGTTAGGTGTGGAGTCTGTGAGGGACGCGGCGTATTTTGAAGAATGCTGTGAGAAGATTATCAAGACCCGTGAGCGTGCGGAGAAGGAACTTGCGAGTCTGGGCTTCACTTATCCGAAGTCATATGGAAACTTTATTTTTGCCAGCCATAACAGAGTACCTGCGCAGGAAATATTTGAGCGGTTAAAAGAAAATGACATATATGTCAGATACTGGAACAAGGAACGGATAAACAATCATATGCGAATCACTATTGGAACGGACGAGCAGATGGAAGCACTGTACCGTGCATTGGAAAAAATATGCGGATAGTACTGGATGACAGGAAGAAGCAGAGACGAACATTTTGTGGATCAGACTCAAGTTTTGCGCCTGCCGGACATATACTATACAGATATAACTGAAAGGATCATAGGTAAAGGAAAGTATGGAGAAATTAGCAGCCGCTTTTGCGGTTACATTGGGTAAATATGTGTCGAAGGAAGTTGTTGTATTTATTATATCGATGATTCCGATTCTGGAACTCCGAGGGGGATTGATTGTATCCAAGTTGATAGGGGTGCCGATCACCACGGCGATTCCGCTGTGTATCATCGGCAATATCATTCCGATTCCGTTTATCTTACTTTTTATCAAGCAGATTTTTAAATGGATGAAGAAGATCAAGTTATTTCGCGGGCTGATCGAGAAGCTTGAAAACCGTGCCATGAGCAAGAGCGATAATATTAAAAAGTATGAATTTTGGGGACTGGTGCTTTTCGTGGGCATTCCACTGCCGGGTACAGGTGCATGGACGGGTTCGCTGATTGCCGCTTTATTGGATGTGGATTTTAAGAAAGCGATTATTGCGGAACTTTTGGGAATCGCTATTGCTACGGTTATTATGTCGTTTTTATCTTACGGGTTGTTGGGAGCGCTGTTAGGGTAGACAGCATAGTGTTCAGACAGCAGGCAGTATAATAAAATGGAACAGACAATGAATAAGAATAAAAAGAAATATACCGTTATCATCTGTGTGTGCATGCTTGCAGTGATCATCGTTGTGGGTGTGATTGCTCTTATTACGGGGCGTATACCGGAAGACGGGAATCTTGCGCGCATGAA
This sequence comes from uncultured Lachnospiraceae bacterium, assembly GCA_947179245.1. Classification (GTDB taxonomy): domain Bacteria; phylum Bacillota; class Clostridia; order Lachnospirales; family Lachnospiraceae; genus UBA3282. The sequence continues at coordinate 8,113 of CAMXBD010000105.1, forward strand.
AGGTGTCATTGCCGCCTGCGACAGCACGGAAACCGAAGAATTATCGGCATACAAGGCAATTGACGGGAATGATGAGGATTTGTCTTCACGCTGGTCAAGTGAAAATAATTGGGAAGATGCATCCCACTATATCGAACTGGAATTTCCGGAAGAAATTTCAGTTTCTTTTGTTGTCCTTAAATGGGAGAGGCGCAATGCGGTATCTTATGCGCTGGAAGGTTCGATGGACGGGGCAAGCTGGGAGACGCTCCGCCTGTTTGACACGGCGCCGGAGATGAGAAATCAGGAAATCGTGCTGGATGAGCCCGTGAATGTGAGATTTCTGCGGCTCAGTGTCTATGCAGTATCCGACAATGAGGAGGACTACTCCAATTTGTATCAGAATGTATCCTTATATGAGTTTGAAGTCTATGCGGACAAGCCGGCGGCTTATCGGCTGAGTGAGGCATCGATTGGTTATAACGAGGACGGCAGCAGGTATCTGGTGATGCCCGAGGCGCCGGAAGGATATGAAGTTACTTATCTGGGAGCGGACTATGAGCAGGTGATCGGCGCTGACGGAACAGTTTATGATACGATTCAGGATAAAGAAGTGACGATAGGATTCAGAGTCAGCAACAGTCGTGAGGATTCGGATGTCAGGGAAATCTCTCAAATTCTGACAGTGCCGTCATATGAAAGCGCAGGTCGTGGTATAGCGGAAACTGAGGTAGAAGTAGATTTTGCCAAGGAGCAGGAAATGCGTTACAATGACTGTCCTGAGGTCATTCCTGCGCTGGCGGAATGGCGAGGAGGACAGGGCAGTTTTGAGATGGGCGGCAGTTTTCGGATTATTGTTGAGGAAGGCTCTACTTTGAAAGAGACTGCGGAGCTTTTTAAAGAAAGATACAATACTACATTTCGTTGTATTGCAAAGGTTGTAAGCGGGAGTTTGGAGGATGCTGAGCCGGGAGATATTTTTCTGGGATATGCGGATGCTTCCGAGGGATTAGGTGAAGAAGGATATTTCTGTGATATAAGTGACATATGTGTCATTAGAGCAGAAACAGATATAGGCGTGAGATGGGGAACGGTGACCATTCTGCAGATTTTGTCTGGGAAAGGTTCACTTCCGTGTGGACAGATCAGGGACTATCCGCTCTATCAGGTGCGTGGATTCGGCATTGATGTGGCGCGCAAACCTGTGTCCATGGAGACGCTGTATGCCATGATGGAGACGATGTCTTATTATAAAATGAATGATCTGGCGGTTCATCTGAACGACAATAGCATATTGAGTACCAGCGGACTGGCGGACACTGTGGAGCACGCGATGACGGCAGACAGCGCATTCCGTCTGGAGTCCGATATTGCAAATGAGAGCGGACAGCGTCTGACTTCGGAGGAGTATGCTTACACGAAGGAAGAATTTGACCAGTTTATTGAAATTGCTAAAACATACGGTGTAACCGTGGTTCCGGAGATTGATACGCCGGCGCATTCCTTATCTATTACGAAAATGTATCCCGAATACGCGCTGACAGGACGTGCTGAATCGGTAGATCAGATCGATCTGGATAACGCGGACGCTGTGGAGCTTGTCAAAACGATCTGGCAGGAAGCGCTTGAGGGGGATGATGCGGCATTACGGAATGCACGGATCGTCAATATTGGCATGGATGAATATTATGGGGACGGGGAGCAGTACCGGGTATATGCATCGGAAATTGCCGATTTAGTACGGGCATCGGAGAAGACCGTGCGCATGTGGGGAAGCTTGAGCAATATGTCCGGTAAGACGATGCCTGATACCGAGGGGCTTCAGATGAATATATGGAGTACGTTGTGGGCTGATCCGAGACAGATGTATGAGGCAGGATACTCGCTTATCAATATGGAAAATATACATCTGTATGTGATTCCGGGCGGCGGTTTTGATTATCTGGACAAAGAAGAATTGTACATGAACTGGGAGCCGAACAAGTTCTATGACTATAATGAGATTGAGATTATTCCGAGTTATTCCCCACAGATGCTGGGAGCGGCATATATGATCTGGAATGACATGAGCGGAACTCTGGATATAGGTATCAGCGAGTACGATCTGTATGAACGTTTCGAGCAGCCGCTGGTGGTGCTTAGCGCGAAGTTGTGGGGGATGAAGGAATTACCATATGAAGAATTTTGCGAGGTGGCAGATATAGTTGCCAGACTGACGTTTGACATCAAGGGAGAGAAAAACAGACTCTATGATGAAAAGATAGGTTTGGAGCCTGACTATGAGGTACAGATGCGGGTTTGGCTGGAGCATGGGATGACGATGGATGAAGAGCAGACGGAGCCGCCGAATGGACAGGCAGATGGACAGATGGCAGTGGAAAAAGAGCCGCAGATTATTGCGGAGAGTGACAGCGCTTACGGTGAGTGGGCATTTTACGCAGTTGAGCCGGAGACCGGATGTGTCGGGTTTTCCAGAGAAGGCAGAACTTATACATGGGAATATACCCTTCCGTATGATGAATGGGTAGAACTGAAAGTGCTGGGGGAATTGGGGCAGACCACCCTGTATGTGAATGGAGACAAGATTGATACGCTGGGAAATGGGGAACCTTTTGAGGAATATGCAACCTTTGTCTTTCCGGTTCAGCGGATTGGAGAGGAGACGGGAGTTTTTCGTGGAGAGGTCAGTTTAGAGTGGCATAGGCCGGGTAACGGTGAAGACAGGTCTGCGTATTTGCTGCGCTGACCGTATTAAAAAGTCGTGACTGAAAGTATCCGGCAGAAAGGTGGAATAAGACGCTTATGGAAGCATACACAGATTTTGCACAGGTTTATGATACATTTATGGACGAAACGCCCTATGAAGATTGGTGTGAGTATCTGGTGGAGATGCTTGAGAAGTATCAGCGAAACGGAAAAAGTGACGAGAGTGTCATAAATGAAATAGACATAGTGAGTAAAGGGAAGGAAGATGAATGTGACAATAATGTCATGAGTGAAGCTGATTTTCAACAAAATATACAACAGGAACGAAACTCTATTCTTGATTTAGGGTGTGGAACAGGGACTCTGACGGAACTGTTTGCAAGACGGGGATATGATATGATCGGCATCGACAATGCACAGGAAATGCTGCAGATTGCCATGGATAAACGTGAGAAGTCCGGTCTGGATATCCTGTATCTTTTGCAGGATATGCGGGCGTTTGAACTGTACGGCACGGTAGGAGCCGTAATAAGTGTCTGTGACTCCGTCAATTATCTGTTAGAGGATGAGGATGTGGTGCAGACTTTCCGGCTGGTCAATAATTATCTTTATCCGGGCGGGCTGTTTATCTTTGATTTTAATACAGTATATAAATACGAAGTCGTGATAGGTGATACCACGATTGCGGAAAACAGGGAAAAATGCAGTTTTATATGGGATAATTATTATCATGAAGAGGAAGAAATCAATGAATATGATCTGACCATTTTTGTGCAGGAGAAAGAAACGGCGGATATATACCGGAGATTTCAGGAAACCCATTACCAGCGCGGCTATCGTCTGGAACAGATGAAAGACTATCTGCGGCAGGCGGGGCTTGTGTTTGTGGAGGCAGTAGACGCGGATACGCATGGAGAGGTCACGGAGATCAGTGAGCGGGTTTATGTGGTGGCTAGGGAATGTGGTAAAATAACAGGGGTGAACAATTAAATAAATTGGGATTGACCGAGCTGAAAGCGAGGGATACTTTTACCCGATGGACAAGAAGGTGTATGAAAGAACACTAAAAGTCGCAAATGCAGGATAACATGATGGATGATAGTGTGAGATCAACAGCGGCGAATGCGCAGATACGCATCACGTAGAAATCCGAATTGGCAAAGAGCTCTATTTCAAAGCATGGAAAATGGTGGTGATGATAAAATGGAAATAATAGCGTATGAAATGAAATTTCATAAAGACATTATTGAACAGAGTAATATATTATGTATTCCATTTGAAGAAAAATATTTTCCGTCATACATGTGCATATATAACGAGTGCTTTTATGAAATGAGAAAAGCACATTTGCCCTGCGACGTGGTAGAACGCCCGAACAGTATAGTGTATCCGGCTGTAGCAAACTTAGTTCTTGATTCGTTGAAATACAGAATGGCTCAACAAAACGATGATGGTCG
>CAMXBD010000106.1 GCA_947179245.1 uncultured Lachnospiraceae bacterium
ATTTTAATTTATTCTGCCGATAAGCATTTTTTAGCCAGATACAACTATTATGATAATGATATTTTCGTGTGGAAAAGTTAGATTTTTATCTCAAAATTCATATACTTATGAATAAATATTGCATAAATTATGAACAAACCATGAACAAACAGAGGATTTTTTCTTTAAAAAATAGAAATTAATACGAACCGAGGAGATACGAAAATGACAAAATACGAAACACTGGCGGAAGCTCTCACAGAGCAGATCACCCGCAATCTACAAAACGGCATATCAAGACTGCCCACCGAATCCCAGCTGAGCTCTCAGTACAACGTCAGCCGTCAGACCGTCCGGGCAGCGCTGACTCTTCTTAACAAACAGGGCATCATTACAAGCAGACAAGGAAGTGGATCCTACGCTACCGGTTTATCCGCAGACAGCGACCGCAACATCATCCCGATTCTCGTTGCCAGCCAGCATGAATACATCTATCCCCAGCTTTTATCTGATATACGAACGTCTCTCTCAGAGCATGGATACAAGCTTCAGGTACTTCCTACCGACAATAACACGTCCGTAGAACGTGCGCATCTGATGACGCTGTTAGATAATCCGCCCTGCGGTATGATTGTGGAAGGCTGCAAGAGTACACTTCCCAACCCAAATCTGGATTTGTATGAACAATTGCGTGAGCAAGGCACCTTCATTCTGTTCCTTCACAGTTATTATCCGGCTCTTCAAGACTGCATCTATGTCAAAGACGACAATTATTATGGAGGATGTCTGCTGGCAGAGCACCTTACATCACTGGGACATACGCAGATTGCCGGTTTGTTTAAGATAGACGACTCACAGGGTCCGGAACGTTATCACGGCGTAGCATCCCGTCTGCGTGACTTGGGATATCCTCTGTCGGATACTCATGTGGGATGGTATTCTTCCCCAGACATTGCCGCGCTGGAAGCACGACAGGATACCCGTTTCCTGACTGATTTTATACAGGAGCGTCTGTTCGGTTGTTCGGCTGTTGTCTGCTATAATGATGAGGTTGCCTACTGGCTGATCAAGGAACTGTCCTACGCAGACATCCATGTGCCGCATGATCTCTCCGTAGTCTGTTTCGACAACAGCTACTTAAGCGAGTTAAGCAGCGTGCGCATCACTACCCTGACTCACGCGCCTCATGAAATGGCCGAATGTATCGCCGGATGTATGATCGGGCAGCTTCAGGGCATGCCCGTAGTTTCGCACACAATTCCATGGAAACTTGTCCGCAAGGAAAGCGATGCCCCCTACACTACTCCTAATCCTTAATTCCGGCACGATATTCCCTCGGTGTACAGCCCTGTGTCTTTTTGAATACAAAGCTGAAATAGTGAGGATCTTTATAGCCTACTTCCAGTGCGATATCCCCAGAGTGCTTCTCCGTCTGACGCAGCAGTTTCTTGGCTTTCTCCATACGCTTCTGCGTCACATACTCGATGAAAGTCACATTCATTGCCTGACTGAATATCGCGCTGAAATAGTTGGCGCTGACACCGACTTCCCCCGCCAGCGTGTTGAGCGACAGTGTCTCCTGTGTATAATTTTCTTCTATATATTCAAGCGCTCTCTTGAGTACCTTTCTACCTCGGTTATCAGATTCCTGATCCCGCAGTTCCATCGCTTTCTCCAGAATATTCCGAACATACAGGGAAAGCTCCTCAATTCCCATATTTACTTCCTGTATCTGCTCTTCTCCCAGAAGTTCCAGAAACTGTTTCTTGTCATAACCAATGGATTCCACATAAGCCATAACGACAAAGTGAATGTGAAATATAAGATAATTCTGAAACAGTCTGGACTTAAGCGCCTCCTGAATACCGAGAAACCAACTGTCTACGAACTCTGATATTTCATCATGACTGCCCTGCCGTAAGAAGTCTTTAATCAGTTCCGGGTCCAGCTTCGCGGAATCGATATCCCCAATCTTGCCGCTCGTTTCTAACGGCATATAATTGTCTATTACTTCACGTGTAAGAATATGCGCCGAAGGAATCAAAAAGCGATATGCAAATAAATGATTCACCTTGCTGTAACATTCCGCCAGCATGCTCAGGCGTTCCACGGGTTCACCCACCGCAGTATACCAGTCGAAATCCTCCTCCGCCGGTTTACAGATCCGTTCCAGATTCTCCAGATTTCTCGCTGTCAGTTCTTTCATCTGCTCCGGGCTGCCCTTAATCAATACACCGTATGTATTGATATTCCAGCGGAACACCAGATGTTCGGGATAGCGCACAAAATAGCGGAGCAGTTCTTCTCTTTTTCTTGCAAACGCCTCCGACTCAAAACCGCCATCTTCCCCTGCACGTTTTTCTGTCAGACTAAACATCAACAGATTATAACATGGCGCATTGATCTTAAGCGAAAGCTTTGCCGCCTCCTCATAAATATCCTGAACCGACATTCTTCCCTCAAAAACTTTAACAAAAAAATTTGTTCTGGAAAACTGTTCGTATTCCCTCGTCTCATTCTGATACTTCTCCTGATAGTTCCTCTGCTCTCGTTCATTCTCTATCTTAGTCTTTAACTCCGATAGAACTTTCTGGAGATTTGTTCTGGTAATCGGTTTAAGCAGGTATTGCTCCACACCTACAGCGATTGCCTGTCTGGCATATTCAAAATCATCATAACCGCTGATGATAATAATCTTCATATCCGGAAATTCCTGATGTACGATACGGCTTAAAGACAATCCATCCATAAAAGGCATCTTGATATCCGTAAGCAGCACATCCGGCTTTGTCTTCTGTATGAGGGGCAGCGCCATCTCCCCATCACTCGCTTCTCCCACGAAATTATATCCCCACTGCTGCCATGGAATATTGTCTCTGAGTCCTTCTCTGACGATACTCTCGTCCTCCACCAGAAATACTTTCAGCATTTGCCTCTCCCTTCCGCCACTGATTCTGCATATACACAATAAAGGATTAATAATCCCTTCCGTTTATAATATCTTGTGTTACATTTTCCATCGTAAAAATATCTTCTTCCACGTAATATCTTTTCTCTACTTCCTGTCCACTCTCAAGAAGACGGATCACATCGGAAATGTACTCTCCCTGATGCGGGTTACACTCGATATCTACGTTGATCGTTCCCTCCGCTACCATCTCAAGCGCATCGTGAACCGCGTCGAAAGATATAATAGTAATTTCTCCGTTCACTCCTACTGTCTTCCCAGATTCCCTGATCGCTTCGATAGCTCCGAATGTCATATCATCATTCTGGGATACTACCACATCGATATCATCATATTTTTCTAAAAATTCCGACATCACTTCTTTACCTTTATATATAGTGAAATCTGCATACTCCTGCTCCAGAATATTCCAGTTATCATGTTCACCTGCCACCACGGAAAATCCAACCGTCCTTCCAATCTGTGCCGACGCCCCTTCAGTTCCCTTCAAAACAACGATATTAATATCCTCATCAGACTTCCCTTTCTTCGCCAGATATTCCTCCAGCCAGCGCCCTGCTTTCCTGCCTTCCTCCACGGAATCAGTACCTACAAGAGCAGTATAAAGGCTCTGATCGGCCACATCCACACTTCTGTCCATCATAATCACAGGTATTCCTGCATCTTTTGCCTCCTGAAGCACAGTCTCCCATCCGCTTTCCACCACTGGCGCAAGCACGATATAATCCACTCGCTGGGCAATGAAATTTCTGATTGCCTTGATCTGATTCTCCTGTTTCTGCCTTGCATTATTAAAAATCAGAAAATAGCCATTCTGCTTCGTAAATGCCTTCTGAACAGATTCCGTATTAGCAGTTCTCCAGCCCGATTCACTTCCGAGCTGAGATACTCCCACCACAATCAGATTATCTTCCTCACTGATATATGGTTCCTCTTCTATGTTCGTCAAAAGCCCAAATCCCCAGCCCATCATGACCATCATGAAAAGAATCGCAGGAAGCAGCACCATTGTTATTCTGCTCATATGCACATTTGCCATGTATTTTTTCACTCTGTTCCTCCACATATGCACGATTTATACCAATACATCCATGTCTTCTTCGATCTCAATTTTCTCCGTCTGCTCATAAGAAACCGCCGGAATCACGATCTCCACACAGGTTCCTTTCCCCGGCGTAGATTCAATCGTCATACCGTACCCGTCGCCAAAGTTCATGCGAATGCGCTCATTGACATTAGCAAGCCCGAAGCCTTTGCCTGTATCTTTACAAGGCTTGACAATCTCCTTACGCAGGTTGTCAAGTTCTTCAGCTTCCATTCCCACGCCGTCATCCTCTACCTTAAAATGTATTTTTCCCTCCGACATGATTCCCGTTACAATGATACTTCCTTTGGCACGCTTGTACTTAATGCCGTGATACAGAGAATTTTCCACTAAAGGCTGCAATGTCAGCTTTAAAATCTTATATTGATACAGTTCTGGATCTATATGAATCTCATAATCCATAATATCCCGGTAACGCACCTGCTGAATCTCCAAATAACTCTTAATGTGCATCTCCTCTTCCTGTATTGTGATATACTCTTTTCCTTTGCTTAAAACCAGCCGGAAAAATTCAGACAGTGACATGACCATGTTCACCGCCTTATCAGGGTCGTTCCCCTCAATCAGCCATACGATCGTATCCAAAGTATTATATAGGAAATGCGGGTTGATCTGTTCCTGCAAAAGCCGCAGATCAGCATGGCGCATCTTCCGCTCATCCTCCTTAATCTTGCGAATGAACCCTTCGATACTTTCCGTCATGATATTGACGCCATCTGCCAGTACCTCCACTTCATCATCTGTATCCACCTGCACGCGGACTGAGAAGTCACCTTGAGATATTTTCTCCGTTACCTGAGACAGTTCCTGAATCGGCTTGATAATTCCCGTCACGATCATGACCGTCAACACGACGACGATCAGCAGAATAAATCCTAACAGGCTGGCGCAGAATATCGTAAAAGTATGCACTCTGTCGTTCAACTGTTCTGTCAGATGTTCCATACTCTGTGTCTGATAATAAATATAATGTTGAATATTATCCTGTATCAGTTCCGTCATAATATAGATGTTATTGTCCAGCATTTCTATATTAGTTTCATAACTGTTCTCCGTTCCCAGATTCGCCTTGATGTCTCCTACCCTGTCCTCCAGTGTGTCAATATTGTGCAGCACGATTTGCAGCCATGTACGGCTCTCTCCGTCCGTAGTGATGCGCATCAGCTTATTGAAATCGCTCCGGAGCTCATCCATCAATACATAAGGATCCTCCAGACTGTCATCATCCTTAATCGTCTCAAAACTGGCAGAGCCGACTACCAGCTTGTACAGGCTCTCATCCATCTCTTCCTTGAAATTCAGATTATAATTATTGGCAACCGTCATACTGCTCACAATCGTATCATATGCCGCACTATAATTGTGCAGTGCATAAAGCAGATAGATTACCATGATCAGAAAAGGAACCGCCACCACAGCCGAAAGCATAATCAACTTATTTTTAATGGAATATTTTACTTTTTCAGAATGCATTTTGGGCTCCTTTTTTATTTCCTATGTTCTCATTCTACCAATTTTTGTACAAATTGCAATTTTTTGATTGCGTAATTGCATAAATTTTATATATGGTGTATGATTATTACAATATTTATTTTTATAAAATAATTGAGTAAAACCTTAACTTATCAATATATTTTAATTAAATATAACAGCAATTTTTTCCAATAGTCCACTTACTACAAAGGAACTGATAAATAACATGAAAGAAACTAACTTTTTACATAAATTATATCAGAACATCTGCAAAGATACCGGCGATCAGAATGAATCAGCAAAGCTTATCGTGGTCATCCGGTTTTTGATTCTTTCCATGATTGTCTATTCCCTGATCAGCAGTGGATTATGTCTGGCAGCCCCGCACATAGGCGGAATGATTTTCTGCCAGATTTCTGCAGTACTGTTTCTGGCTATTTTTGTATTATCCTACCACAACCGCACTTTTGTCTCATTCTGTATTCTGAATGCATACATACTGGTCTGGATCATGTTTAACATAATTATGTTCGGCTGGAACATCGGTGTACAGCACTTTATCATCGTACTGCTCGTCGCCTGTTTCTTCGCCAAATACAAGCATGGCATGATAAAAGCTTTCTATGCTCTGGCATTGTGCATACTACGTATCTGTTTATTTCTTTACTGCCAGAACAATGTTCCCCAAATCAGCCTGCGTACAGATCTGAATAATCTGTTCCAAGTCATCAATACCATTGCCATCTTCTGGTCTATCTCGCTTATTGCATATATCTTCAGCACCGATACACAGACTTTGGAGTGCAAACTGGTAGAATATAACGAACAGCTCAAGAAACAGGCAAATGTCGATCCCCTGACGGGACTTTATAACAGACGCAGCACGCTGGAATATCTGGAGAAGCTGTTAAAGGCGCCCGAACATGAAATCAGCATCTGCTTGTGCGACATTGACTTCTTCAAGCGGGTTAACGATACATACGGACATGATGTAGGTGATATCGTACTCAAGAAGATTTCAGAAACCTTCCGCAAAGAACTTCCTGCCGGCACTTTCATATCCCGCTGGGGCGGCGAGGAATTTCTGTTGATCTTCCCGATTTCAAATGGCGATGAAGCCCATATATTCTTGGAAACTCTCAGACAGAAGGTCAAAGCGATTGACTTTGACGGCGGAAGTGAAAACTTCTCCGTATCTCTGACTTTCGGACTGGTGGAATACGACTTCCACAGTGATCTGACTACTATCCTGAAGCAGGCGGACGAAAAACTCTATCTCGGCAAAGAAAGCGGACGTGACCGGATTATTTTCTAATCCGGTCTTTTTTATTCCATGCGGTTCATATATTAATACAAATCCATCCGGAAGGTATTATCTTGAAACGTATCTTATCTTTCAAACAATGGGCTGTAACCCTGATCCTGTTTGCAGGTTTTTGTGCTGCCACCCTGTTTGGCTATGTACATATTCATGCAGATGCAGAATTTGAAGCCTTCGCAGAAGACTTTTTTCTGCAGGAAATTCAGGCTAATCCGATTCACTTCCACTACTCCGTAGATGACCCTTCAATATACCATATTGATGAAGCCGGACTGAAGATGCCGGTCTACCACGATGGCGAAGCCGGCAATGATATATACGCGCTGTCACTTATATCTGAAAAGCTGGCAAAATACAGCGGCATGAATCTCTCAGACAGCAACCGCTATCTCTGCGATCTGATGAGCTCCTACATAGATACAGTCCGCCGCACTGCTGCATATCCCTATTTCTCCGAACCACTCTCCCCCTCTTCGGGAGCTCCTTCGGAACTTCCGATCCTACTGGCGGAATACCGATTTGATACAGTGGAGGATGTGGAGATGTATCTGTCTATCCTGACACAGATCCCGGATTATTTTGACGGGCTGATCGTGTATGAACGAGAGAAATCCTCCGCCGGTCTTTTTATGTCCGATTCCACAGCGAGGAAGGTAATACGCCAATGCTCGAATCTTATGGACCGCACACAGTTAGAAAATAATACTCATTTTCTGGAGACAACTTTTACAAAAAGACTGCAGGTTCTGGTCGATCAGGGTCTGCTGACGGAAGATGCTTCACTCTCTTATCAGTACGATAATAATCGTCTCCTGACCACTGTTGTTGCCCCTGCTTACGATCATCTTGCCGATGAGCTTACGCTTCTTATGGGAAGCGGCAGGGATACCTGCGGACTGGCACATCGGGAAGGCGGCAGCGAGTATTACGAAGCATTGCTGTGTCTGCAGACTGGGTCCTACCGTGATATTTCCGACATTAAAAAGCTTCTTTACAGCGATCTGACAGCCAACTATGACACGCTGAGACGTCTGTTTGAAAGCGATGCCACTCTGCGGGATAAAATGATCTCCGAACCTGCCCTGTTACCGGAAATGACCCCTGAAGAAATTCTTTCTTATTTAGAGGTCTCTATACAGCAGGTTTATCCGTCCATTCCCGTAGACACAGACAGCAGCCGCATCAACTGCACTGTCAAGTATGTGGACGACAGTCTTGAACCATACACCGCACCGGCATTTTACATGACGCCGCCCATAGACAACGTGCTAAATAATACAATCTATATTAATGCATTGGATACTTCCGATGATCTGTCACTTTTTACTACGCTGGCTCACGAAGGCTATCCGGGACATCTCTATCAGACTGTCTACAGCCAGCGTTTCCGCAATCGTTCTGACATTACGCCTCTGTGCAATGTACTTTACTATGGCGGATATATAGAGGGCTGGGCTATGTATGCGGAATTGTCTTCCTATGACTATGCAATCGAACTGGCCTCTAAGGATTATCCGGAAGCTGCCAACTACTATCTCGCATGCCGGCTTGACCGTCAGATTCAGCTTTGTCGCTACTCCTTATTGGATATTGCAATCCACCATGACGGTGCCACCCTCGAAGATGTCTGTGAGATCCTCGCTTCCCTTGGCTCCACAAACACTGAAACTGCTGCTGCCATCTATGAATATATCGCAGAAGAACCGTGCAATTATCCGAAATATTATCTCGGTTATTTGGAAATCATGGAATTAAAAAAACAGGCTGCAAAAATCTGGTGCAATGATGACCAGACTTCCGATGCCTGTGAGTCCTCTGATTTCCTGTATTGGTTCCACCGTTTTATATTAGAAAACGGACCGGCAGATTTCAGGACGCTAGCTACTCTTTTGTCCTCTGCCGCTATTGACTGACCCAAAAAAATGATCCAGCTTTGTCAGGGCTTTCTCCAGAACCTGCTGTTCTCCCTCTGTCAGTTCCTCCACGATAGAGTCTATCATCTGCTCATGGAACTTACGGTGATGGAGATAAGCTCTTTTCCCTTTTTCAGACAGAGAAATCAGCACTACACGCCTGTCTTCCTCGCTTCTTACCCTGTCCACATAGCCCTTCTTGACCAAGCTGTTGATAGCTATTGTAAGAGTTCCCGTAGTGACTTCCAACAACCGGGCTACACTTGTCATGTTCTTAGCCCCTTCCATGCCGATTGCTTCAATCACATGCATATCATTGGTCGTCACATCTCTATATTCATCAGTGCGGATCGCACGTTCCTCAATCACATTGATATTGCGGAACAGCTTAACCAGCACTTCGTTTAACGCACTATTAATATCCATGGCTTCTTCCTTCCGGTTTTATTCTAGCAAAAAATAGTTTGATAGTCAAATTATTTACAGCTCGTCCATCTCTTTTTTCTGTAATCTTACTATATAATAACCTAATTATAAAATTTTTTTTATATTTTCTTTCTTTTTTCTTTCGATATTTGACACATCCCATTCACAATTACCCTGTATAGTATTAATTGTAGTTGGGGAATACATATTAACAATGATTCTAATCTACACCTTATAGGAGCCGCCAGTGCTGCTTCGGTGCTGACCGGCTTCGACTAACCATAACAGCGATGTCACCTACAGGCATCCTGTTGACATATATTGAGTTTACACATTTCTATCCTTCTCACACACAAAAACGGCACTCATGCGGGTGCCGTTTTTGCTGTACAGCTTCGTGTGTGAAAAGGTGCTTATAATTAAATTGAAAGGGTATATTGCACAAAAGGCTCTCGAAGATGCCCTGCGCAGTCATATGAGATTTTCTTAATATTCCATAAGGTATACAGCAATTTCAGGACATGGATGTCCTGAAAAGCCCGTTTCGAGCCCGGATGGCGAGTAACGGGCGGGTGCGTCCGCCGTCATGACCTTACTGGAATATTTAGAAAATCCATATGACGAAGCCCGGCACGAGAGAGCCTTTTGTGCAATATACCCTCTCAGTCTATAAAAAGCACCTTTTGACACCCGGAGCAGTGTCTCATTTTCTTTCTATACCATAATCCCCGCCAGCACAATGCTCGCCACTACTCCTGCCGCTGTAGCAAGCAGTGCTCCCGTAAGCGTGTATCTGGTCTTGGTCACCTTCGCCGCCAGAAAATAGACAGACATTGTATAGAAGATCGTCTCCGTGCAGCTCATCATAATAGATGTAGTCGTACCGATCAGCGAATCCGGTCCATGATTTTTAAAAATATCAAGCACCAATCCTGTCGCCGCAGAAGAAGAAAACATCTTGATCAGAATAAGTGGAACCAGCTCGGAGGAAAATCCCATTCTGGAAGTAATCCCCGCAAACAAACCGCCGAGAAAATCCAAGAATCCCGATGCGCGCAGCACCCCCACCGCCACCATCAATCCAATCAACGTAGGCATAATCCGGATCACCGTATAAAATCCGTCTTTCGCCCCCTTGATAAAATCCTCATATACGTTACTCCGCGCCGCAATACCGTAAGCCACGATATAGAAAATAATAACAGGGATAATAATATTAGAAATGTTGGATAAAACTGCGACCATGAATGATGCCTCACACAAAAAACTGCACAGATTATTAATATAATCTATGCAGCCTTGTTGTATCATATGTCTTGTTCTTGTCTTATGTGACTCCTACTAACCCTCGGCACTCTTACGCCAATCAGATATTTTCTGCCGCAGTACTGCAGGTGAACTACTCCGCCACTTCTGCCACAATGTTTCTCGCCACATACACACCGCTTGCCGATGCGTGGGACAGCGAGTGGGTCACACCACTGCCGTCGCCAATAATATACAACCCCTTGTATTTCGTCTCAAGATGCTCATCTATGTCCACTTCCATATTGTAGAATTTCACTTCAACACCATACAGAAGCGTGTCATCATTAGCTGTTCCCGGTGCAATCTTATCAAGTGCATAAATCATCTCCATAATACCGTCCAAGATACGCTTCGGCAGTACCAGACTTAAGTCTCCCGGCGTTGCCGACAGTGTGGGTTCCACCAGTCCCTCGGAAATACGTTTCGCATTGCTCCGTCGTCCTCTCACAAGATCGCCAAACCGCTGCACGATCACACCGCCGCCAAGCATATTGGACAGTCTTGCAATACTCTCGCCATAGCCGTTACTGTCCTTAAACGGTTCCGAAAAATGTTTCGCCACAAGCAGCGCAAAGTTCGTATTGTTCGTCTGCTTATCCGCGCCCTCATAGCTGTGTCCGTTTACCGTCACAATACCATTAGTATTCTCGTTGACCACGATACCGTGGGGATTCATACAGAACGTTCTCACTCTATCCTCGAACTTCTCTGTGCGGTAAACAATCTTGCTCTCATACAATTCATCAGTCAGATGTGAAAAGATTACCGCCGGAAGTTCTACCCTGACACCAATATCTACGCGGTTGGACTTGGTCTGGATCTCCAGCTCCTCGCATACTTTTTCCATCCATTTACTTCCACTGCGTCCCACAGATATGACGCATCTGTCACATTCATAAGAAGCGTCTTCACATATTACGCGATAACCTTCGTCAGTATTCTCCACCGTGCGAACCGGCGTATCAAAATGAAATTCCACCTTGTCTTTCAACAATGCATAAAGGTTTTCCAGCACAATATAATTAATATCCGTTCCCAGATGGCGCACAGAAGCATCCAGCAGATTCAACTTGTTTTGGAGACACAATTTCTTAAACTGGCTTCCAGCTGTGGTATACAGCTTCGTACCCTCGCCGCCATATTTCATATTGATCGCATCCACATACTTCATCAGAGCAATGGCTTGTTTTTTCCCTACATGCTCATACAATGTACCACCAAAATCATTGGTAATATTGTATTTTCCATCGGAAAAGGCGCCTGCACCGCCAAAACCGCTCATGATGGAACAGCTCTTACAGCGTACACAGCTCTTAACCTTGTCACCGTCAATCGGGCATTTCCTTGCTTCAAGCGCATGACCCGACTCAAACACCGCAACCTTCAGGTTCTTCTCCTGCTGCATCAATTCATATGCTGTGAAAATACCTCCCGGACCCGCGCCGATAATAATTACATCATACTTCATAGAAAATCCTCCTTTGCATCTCAACTGACAGTTGGATTATGGACTGTTACTGTCTGATACGGAATCCCTATAC
>CAMXBD010000107.1 GCA_947179245.1 uncultured Lachnospiraceae bacterium
ATTCCTCCTTGAATTCTATGCGGCTTCCCTGCCGCTAGTTTACGTTTGCAATGATCCCTTAAGTTCGTACGCTACTTGCGGTCTCATTGCTGTTAGTCAAGTAAATTTGTTTTACTTTACTTGTTATATATATCGGATGCTTATTCATTTACTTTAGAGATACTGCAAAATTTTCTATATTTTTTCTTGTCTGGTCCATACTGCCAGCATTAAAAAAGCGCCCCGGCATAAAACTGCCGAAGACGCTTTAACTGGTTATATCTCTTCTTAGCTGCAGCGTTACTTCTTATTATCATAAAAATACGATGACACATAATTCAGATTATTCATATTATTATAATAATTCTTAGCAACCTTATTCTTTGACACACCGCTGCCAATCTCACGCTGTTTCTTCTTGAACTGATTCTCTGCCAACATCTTATTGCGCATATTACCTGCATTTAAGGTTACGATCTTGTCAGTAATCTGCTGAATCTGCTCCTGCATACGTTTGATCTCGGTACTGTACTGCTCTTTGTTGTTCATCAGTTCTTCCCGCACTCTGTCATAAACGGTCTCGAAGCCCTGATCCAGTTTATCCAGCTCTTCCACATAAAAACTCTGTTGATCGATCGACGCATCAAACGCATCCATATCAAACTCTTCCTGTTTTAAGATTCCTTCCTGCACACTGTTTTGCAGGATCATCTGATCCAACAGCTTGTTCTTCTTCTCAAGACTCTGCAGTAATATCTGTGCGCCACTCTGGTTCATACCATACCTCACTATGTCTTATCATTACTGTTATGCTTTATTACATTGTTTCATGACTTCTTTCCATGTATCCCGCAGACTGCGGAGATGCATATTCACCTCTTCCAGAGTCTCTTTATCTTTCTTGATATTCGCTTCAAATAATCGTCTGAGCACATAGACGTAAATCCTGTCGAAGTCCTCCGCCACCGGATACTTGCGATCCAGAGTATTACGGAATTCTTCGATAATACGCTCCGTCTTTCTGATATTTGTATGCGCTTTCTCTATATCATTCTGCTCAATCGCCATAATGGCAATATTACAGAACTTGATAGCCCCCTCATACAACATCAAAGTCACTTCTGCCGGAGTGGCAGTTAATATTTTATTCTTCTGATATTGCTCATAGGGATTCTGTGTCGGCATAAGTTTGTTCCTCCTTGATCGTACTTATACTCTGATCAAATTGATCAGCCGCCTCCAAACATGCTTGCTACAGCGTTATTCTTAGACTGTAATTTCGCCATCGCAGTCTCCATTGCGGAGAACTTAGCATACCATTTATCCATCAGATCATTCAGTTTCGTTTCCTCCGTCTTGATCCGGTCTTTGTATTCATCATACTCTTTCTGCATCAATTTGTCATTATATACGGTGAACGCGCTGCTTGTATTCGCAACACCCTTCATCTTATCTGCCAGTGTATTGTGCAGATTCTCTGCCAGACCCGTGAAAAACTTCTTAACTGTCTCCGGATCAGCGGCAATCATCTGTCTCAATTTGTCGTCATTGTTTGCTACGCTGGAATCATCTTTATCACCGTCAATATGGTAAGCGCTCTTCTCATTGTCTGCAGCATTGAAATATCCTAATGTATTAATGCCAAAATCAGCCAGATACATAGTCTTGCCATTTACGGTTGCTCCCTGCATCAGCACTGTCTTCATCGCATCACTTACATCTCGCAGCGTAGCGTCTCTGCGGAGCAATGAATCCTTGATCTTCTTCTCCCACTCTTCAATCTCTGAATCCGCCAGTTCTGCTTTTTCTTCAGAAAGAAGCGGTTCATACCCTTTGGATGATTCTGCATTATACAGTGAGCTCATCTCATTGATCAGCTTATTGTACTCCGTGAAGAAATTCTTAATCATATCATAGATACCTTCAGTATCCTCGCTGGTAGTCAAAGTAATCTCTTCGCTGGTCTCCTTCTGTGCCGTAATGGTCAGTCCGTTAATCTCAAAGGTATTGGAACTGTTAGTATACTTCACGCCGTTCAGATAAATCTCCGCATCCTGTCCTTCAATCTTAGTTGCCATTTTGGCTTCAGCTTCTTCTTTTGCCGCACCTGTGAGAGCGTTATGTGCAGCCGCATCAGCCAGATACTTCTCCGCTGCCGCAATCCTCTCATCAAAGTAATCCGTCACCTCATCCTTCATCTTCTGGGTAGCGATCACTTTACCGTCTGCGCCAAGAACTGCATCACCATTAGCATCAACTTCATAGTAAGTACGATTATCTGCTATAGTTGTATTATTCTTATCAATAGCTGCCTGCGTACTTTCTATAGCTTTCATATAGCTATACTGTCCGTTTAACTTATTAAAATCGGACTGTTTATTGGATACAATTTCACTCTGGTCGGTAACCTTCTGCTCGGCAGCCTTAATCTCAGCCTCTGTTGCAGTACCGGATTTCTTCAAGTCAGCCAATTCTTTCTTGGCGGCATCCAGCTTCTCCTTCTCTTCATCCAGCTCCGCTTTCAGCCCGCCATCCCTGACCTTCACCATGACCGGATTACCATCCTTATCGACTACCGGCTTATCGTCCTTATCAGTCTTCTGAACCTCGTGCTCCGGACCATATAACTGGTCATAAAGATCTGCTGCTGTCGTAGTTTCAGGGTATTGATCGTTTTCACTATTGGTATCTCTTAACGTCTGGAGTTTCTTCTCCAGTTCCTCGTTCGTTTTGAGCAATGCATCTGTACTTGCCTTCTTAGCCGCTGCACGCTTAGCTACCTCACTCTCTTCTGCTGCAGTACGAGCAGTCGTATCTGTCTTGTAACTCTTCCAAAGTTCATACTCCTTGTACTCTGCACTGTTAGAATCATAAGCAGAAACCAGACCCAATGTTTTAAGAGCATCCATGCCCGCTGCATCATTACCTGTAATCGTAAAGTTTCCTGCAGCGCCTGAATTCTTGGAACTGAAATAGAACCTCTGGTTCTTCGCATCAAAACTAGCCGTCAAACCTGCGGCCTCAAACTTCTTTACAACATCCGAGATCTTCATATCTTTTGTGACAGTGATATCCGTTGTCTTATTGCCTACCTTAACACGGAATTTACCCTCACCGTTACTGTCTCCAACAAATCCCAAATCCTCCAGTGTAGAAGATGCAGTAACCTTTCCGCCGTCTTCTGTTGAAACAGAACCACCTGTCAGGTATCCCTGCTTCGCCAACTGGCTGATTTTCATTGTCTGAACGCTGTTAGGCGCCGTGGCACTGGTAACTACACTGACTGCGTCAGAATTGGACACATTGGTTGTCTTCTTCATGTAAGAACCTTGAAAACGCATATTGTCCAATACGTTAGTGTAAAAACTGTAAATCTTAGTATTCAGAGCTTTCCACGCATCCTGTTTCCAGCTCAGCTTCATCTGCTCTTTGACAAGCTTGTTCTTCTTGACACTCTGTGCCGAAGCAAGCTGAGTGATGATACTCTCTGTATCCAAACCAGAATACATACCCGTAATCCTAATGGCCATTTTTATTCCCTCCTGTCATACTGCCTATAATCTCTCATCCACAAGGATACCTGCCATCTCCCAAAGTCTCGCAATCATATCAAGCGTCTTCTCTGGCGGGAACTCTTTGATAACTTCCTTCGTATCCTTATCCATTATTTTGATCATAATCCTATTAGTTTCCTCATGAACACCGAAAACTGCCTCTTCATTGCTGTTGTTGATCTTCCTGTTCATCTCTGCGATCATCTTCTTCAAATGTTCAGGAGTCTCCTGTTTGTTCACATTAGCCTGCTGCTGTTGCTGCATGCTGCCATTACCTTCACTGCCGCTCTTCTCATCATCTTCTTGGATCTGAGTTACAGCTGCCGTTGTCTCATCAACATTAACTGTCTGTCCGTCCGCAGGAACTTCCGTGTTCGCTGGCGTTGCTATCTGTGGTTTTACAACCGTCTGCGCCTGAAAAGTCATAGCACTGTTTAATGGTTCAATTGCCATTGTCGATCACCTCCATGTGATTATTTTGAATTTATTAGAATCGTCTTTGATTACGCTTTCACGTAATCTTTGATATATATATCGGAATAAAAATAAATATATTTAGAGGAATTCATATAACTTTCCACTACCCCAGCAGATTCTTCAATGCTGCCATACCATCCACATTAACGGCTTCTTTATTGGCATCCTGAATCTGTACATACACTTCCTTGCGATATACAGGCACATCCCTTGGCGCAGTTATGCCTAGCTTTACCTGTTCTCCTTTAATTTCCAGCACTGTAATTTCAACATTATTGTTAATCACAAGCGCCTCATTCTTTTTTCTGGATAAAGCTAACATTTACTCACCTGCTTTCTTCTGATTCAAAATATCATATATAGGAAACTTCACTTGGTATTCGTCGCCTTCCACAATAATCTGCAGTGCCTTCTTTGCTGACACATTAATAATAATGGGACCTTTGAGGTTTACAGTCATCTTCGTCAAGTCGTTTGGCACTGTCACTGTCACTAAAACCAGAAGATCATCCGGCTTGATTTCTCCGAGGACATTGAACAACTCATCATCCGCTTCCGGATTGTAATTCGGGCATACAATGAGTGGATCCATGACCGGCATAGCAAACGCCGGCTCCTGCATGGACTGAAGCCAATGAATGCTGCCTGCTCCCTTCTCCTCATCGTGAATAAGCGTAAAATCAGTCAGATCAGGAAAACCGATAATACCATTCGGGAAATGTATGATCTTATCATCATCTATTATAATCTCACCAAAAACTTTCGTTTTAATCTGCATGCCCTGTAACCGCCCTTCTTCTTAAATATAATTCATCAGATTGGTCTGCATGATCTTACCGGTCGCCATGAGCGCCGCCTGATAAGTCAGCTCGGAACTGGATAATTCCACTGCCACCTGCGTAATATCAATTCCCTCGTTATCCGTCTGCAGATCCTTAAATGTAGCCTTCTGATTCAGAAGACGAGTGGTAATCAAATCCAATCTGCTTCCCCGTGTAGCATTATTAGTGATCGCTATATTATTCTCATCACTGTAATTCTGGTATTTCGTAATCTGGTTCTCAAATTTGGTGTGAATATTCTCACGAATATAACTCTGCGCTTTCTCAGCTGCTTCCAATTTCTTGGCCCAGTTCTTATACTCGTCGCTATCCTCAGGATATTCAGACATCTTTTTCTCGATATCGCTGATCTGTGTCTCAATGCCGCGAAGCTGATCCAGACAATGCTGGAAATCATCCATATCTCTTCTGACATCATGAGTAAACACTTCCGTTGCGACTGTATTCACCTGAATCTGCTGGTTAAATCCTACATCATAATAAATGTCCTGATTGGCTGAGGTAACATTGTAGGCAGTCTGCTTGGTCTCACCATTGCCGATATCCTTCGTCTCAACACACTGGAAATAGTGTACCGGATTAATATCATCTTTCTGCCAATCGGATTTATTGTAAGTAATCTGGAAGTTATCGCCTTCCTTATAATTAGTGTCATAATAATCTTTGCTGAATACTAATTCGCCGGTGGACGGAATGTAGGCGATACCCTTTTCCGTACCATCCGCTACTGCCTGATAGGCATCCTCGGCATTAGCATATTCCGTAATACTCGAAGTAACATCAGTTCCATTAGCCATAAGGGTAAATTTAGAGTTGCCAGCCGCATCGGTCAAGCTATCCGTCGCATCATATGACAACCGAAGGCGATACAGCGTATTATTCGTAATACCCTGTTCGTAGCTGGTGTTAGTCGTTGTGTCTATACCATCACCGGGAATCGTAGTTGATAATACACTAAAATCCGTATAATCAATCGTGCTGATATCAGCAAATCCTTTATTCTCTTTAATCTCGTAAGACACCGGATGTTTTTCCATCTCTGCAATATCTGCAGCCGTAAAGGTAATCGGTGTGTCTGTTCTGAAACCGGAGAACACATAACGCCCTGCAAAGTCAACATTACCGCTGGTATAGAACTCACTTGTCAAGGATTTCATCTGAGACATAATGATGTCCAGATCGTCTGCAGTCAAATCTTTATTGGCCGCGCCGCTTGCCTGCTCGTACAGATTCTTCAATATCTCATCGATCGTATTGAGCGCATCTGCCGTCACCGTCAGCCATGAATCTGCATCCGACGCATTTTTATCATGATACTGCGTCACAGTTGTCACGTTACTCCTCAGACGAAGCGCTCTGATAGCCACTACCGGATCATCGGAAGGTCTGGCGATCTTACTCTGATTTGTCATCTGATTCGTCAATTTATCCTCAAGAATCTTATTCTGATTGATGTTGTACAGCGAATTGCTCCGCATAATCTTATTTGTCATTCTCATGGCTTATCATCCTCTTTCTTGTTTATATATCCTGCACTACTACACACCTGTCTGTAAAATCAATCTGTCGTATATTTCCGTCAGTACGGAAATCATTTTGGATGCCAATGTATAGGAATTCTGATATTTGACAAGGCTCACTGCTTCCTCATCCTCATCCACACCGGAAATAGATGTTCTCTGGTTGTCAATGTTTACCTCCAGACTTAAATACGTTGAATAGAATGTCTTGGCATTCTTTGTATTTAACATCGCATCCGATAATACACATTCCAAGAAGCCGCCCGCATCTCTTCCTCGGAAACTGAACTGATTCTTATCACTCAGCATGGAGATGACTTTTCTTACCTGTTCGCACTGCTCTACACCATCGATTTCGTCCGGATCAGTGTCACCCACCTTCTCATTTTTGCCTCTGGTTCCGAGCAGGGATGCGTCTTTCATCAGCGTCTCTTCGATCGTCACATTTCCCGCTGTCATATAATAGTAGCCCTTACCGTTTTGGCGGGAATCATTCAATTGTGCCTCTGTGTACTGACCATCACCTTTCGGGTACACACCGGTAAAAAGTATTCCGGCATCCTCCTCAGCGTCGGTAATACCATCCGTGAAAATTTCATTGACTTTCTGGGCAAAATCACGAATCCACTCATTCATCTGCGCCATATAATAAGGAACACCCTGATAATTTACTCCCTGACCGACAGAGGCAGTCCTGCCATTCTTCGACGCGGTAAGCGCATTACCGAAACCGGCTGCTTTTGTCGCCTCATTATCAATTGTAAAAGTGTATTCTCCTGTGTCCTTATCAAAGGACCAGTCTGTAAAATAATATAACTGATCGCCTATATTGATAATACCGCCTGTATCGGTCAGATTACACTTACTCATACTGTCTAAATACGATGCAGTAGTCTTAATCGTAACCTGACTGGTTTTGCCGCTGTATAGGATATTAGAGGCAGTTCCGTTAAAGTACTCACCGTTGTTACCGTCGCGCATCTCAATCAAACCTTTCAGTTCGCCATGCATCGACTCATTGTATAATCCGAAATCCGTACCGTTCGTCCAGCGGACTTCATACAAACCGTCTACATCTGACTGGTTTACCTTCTCTTCGGAAGTACGTGCCTCGCATATCAACTGGTTATAATCGTTCTGATCAACCAATGTCTGCCCGCCGGCAATCCGCACGATGTATCTGTTAGCGCCTGTAACGTTGCCCCATTGATCATAAATCGGGGACTCCTCTGTCTTCACATCTACAATAGCCGACAGTTCATCGATCAGCACATCTCTTTTATCACGAAGCTCATTCGCTATCGTTCCAGACATCTCGATCGTGTTAATCTGTTTGTTAACCGTCGCAATATCCTGTGCTATGGAATTGATATGGTCGATACGTATCTTGATCTCTTCATTCACATCTGCCTGTAAGTTCTGCAGATCACCGTACATATTATTGAAATAATCTGTCAAGCTCTTTGCCTGAGATATAAATGCTCTCTTATATGATTCACTGCTGGCATTCTTCGTAATCTCCTGCAATGCCGCAGCAAACTGGTCAAAAATCGACTTAAAACCGGTCTTACCATCATCATTAAGGTAATCCTCGATCATCGTGCAGTAATATGCTTTCGTATCGTACTCTCCCAGCTTCGTCTCATTGTCACGGAACTTATTGTCATAAAACTGCTCGCGGATACGTTCGATTGCCAGCGTATTGACACCTGCACCTGCACAGCCATATGTTGCAAACACACGGAGCGGATTCATAGCTTCCTGCTTTACTTCCTGACGGCTGTACCCTTCTGTATTCGTATTACTGATATTATTTGCTGTCGTATTGAGTGCCGCATTAGATGCTCTCAAACCCGAAGCTGCAATTTCTAATCCAAAAAATGTAGATGGCATATACTCACCTCTCTATCTTACCTGCCAAGTGTAGTTAAAATATGTTCCAGCATCTCGTCAATTACATTGATATAACGACTGGATGCATTGTACGCATTCTGGAATTTGATCATATTAGTCAATTCCTCATCGGACGAAACACCTACAACCTGCTCTCTCGCATAGAGCAGCGCATCGGTTGCCTGCGTCTGCGTTAGCTGAATGCCTCTGAATACTGAACCACTATTAGCTACCTGTGCCACCAGATTTCTATAATAATCCGTAAAGCAAAGCGGTGTCTCCACATTGGGATTCAATGTGTAAATCTTCTCCTCAAAAGCTGCTTTCAGCTTCTCCATTGCCGGATAATCTTCCGAATGCTCATCCTTACGGAATTTTAAAAGCGCCGGATTCTGGCGAAGTTCCTGATTAATCAAAATATTGGAGACTGTCCAGTCCTCGCTTTCAACATTCTTTACAAAAAGCTTATACGGCTCACCATTCTCATCTCTGAGGTAATCGGAAGTTGCAGCAGAACCCGCACGATCTGCTTCCTCTGCAAGAATATCATTGATCTTAGTTGCCACAGCGTTAATCAGCTGGTCAAACTCTGCCTGTATATTCATAACAATGGACTGCGAAATATGCGTATCATACCAGCCGTCAACTGCCTGCGTCGGATCAGAAGGGTCAGCATCCGGTGGGAAATTCTTAAGGTCTTTGTATGTAGCCCTATGATCTCCTCTGGCAAGCAGCATCGCCTTAAGGGAACCGATATCCGTATTCAGATCGGAAGATATCTCTCTGGTCAGATCGAATACCTTTGCCTTGGCAACGCCCTCTTCCGTCACTACAAGCTTGCCTTCTTTGTTGTACTCGTAATCAGCCAGCATCGTCCAGTACGGTGTATAAAACCCAGTCTTAGGGTCTGTATACAGTGACATCTCGTTGACCAGACCGCCTTTGACAAGATCAACATCCTCAAATCTCACGCTCACATAGCCTGAAATATCTTCAGTATACGAGATACTTCCCAGCTTCGCCAACTCATCCAGCAGATGATTACGGCGGTCACGCAGATCGTTTGCATGTTCTGCTCCTGCCTCGATCGACACGATCCTCTCATTGAGTTCTTCAATCTGCAACGCATATTTGTTAATATTATTTACTTCTTTAATAATAGACTGGTTCAGATTATCCTGATACTCGCATAAGCTGTTATAGACTGCTGACGCGCGTGTCATAAATTCATATGCACGCGTCACAAACAAATTCTGGTTCACGGAACTTGTAGGATCTTTGCTAAGTTCCTGTACTGCTACCCAGAAATTAGACAGCGATTCCGAAAACTCATGGCCTTCGATGGAGCCGCCGGAATTCTCCTCGCCTAATATATACTCTATTTCTTCCATCGCGTTCGTTGAGACATCATAAAAAGCACTTCGTCCCGACTCGCGGCGATAGTTTTTGTCTAAAAATATATCTCTTTCCTGTCTTGTAAGGGAGTATTTGACACCTAGACCTAACTGCTTCCAGTTTGTTTTGTTGCTCTTCTCAAACGTCGTATACGTTCTGGTTGCTTGAGATACCTGCTGTCTGGTATACCCTACGGTGTCCATGTTCGACATGTTGTGCGCTGTCGTATTCAGCGCGTTATTTGAAGTTTGTAATCCTGATACGCCCGTCCAAAAGCTTCCCATTAATGACATAACTCTACCGTCCTCAACAATTATTGCTTGGCATCAAAGGCCTTGTGGCTCGAACCAATCATCTCGCCGGTACTGAACGCGCCTTTGTTATAATTGGCAGTTTCCGGAGCCTTGTTCATCGCCTGAATAACATTCATATTGAACTGTACAAGTTCCAGCGCCGCCTGAATCAGTTCCCGATTCTGCTCGTTGACCCGTTTCACACCGCGCACGCTCACCTGCAGTCTGTCAAATACAATCGCTAATTTCTCCTGCTCTTCCGGTCTTGCCGCCAGCATTTTAATCAAATCTACAATTTTTAAGTTACTAACATCCTTGTTAAGTACATTCGCAATATCATTAATAGCCTCAATCCTCTGATTGTCCAGATGATTGATTCTGCTTACTATGATCTGCTCCTCATCCGTGATTCTTGCTAATTCTTCTAAGTCCTCAGACACAATGACCGGAGTTTTCTTCATGGACAGCTCAAGCAGTCCCTCATATTCCTGACTTTCTTTGTCTAAAATATCGATCAAGACTTCCATTAAACTTGCCACTACAAAATCTCTCCTTCACTGTGTCTACAGACTTTCGATTTCTTCGTACTTCTTCATGAGCTTCTCTGCAAAGCTCTCACTGCTCACCTGATATGTGCCGTTTGCAATACCTGCTTTAAGGGGAGCTGTCAATTCTTCTCTGATATCTTCCGTTGCTGCCAATGCATTCTTGGCGGTCTGAATATCCTTACCGATACTGGAAATCTGTATCTGGTCAGAAGCAGCTAATTTAGATTTACCCTGAAGTTTAGCGGGTTTGTTGGTGTTATATAACTGCTGTACCTGTGTGTAAGATTCAATACGCATAGGAGACTCCTCCTTCCATTAAAATAAATTCTTTACACTATTTGTATCGGATATTTCCCGTAAGACTTTAGAGGTGAAACCACTTTTTATTTTTGAATGTATATTTCATGGTCGGTTTTCAGTTCTCTTCTTGCCAGTTCAAGACACCCCATGATGCCCTGATCGTCATGCAGACTTGCCGGTACGATATAGTGTTCCATATCCTCCAGCTCTTTAGTCAGAATATAGCCGTTCAGCATCCGCGTCACTTTTGTTCTGATCAATGAAAAAAGCTGCTCCTGATGCATGACTCCTCCGCCCAAAATAATCATCTCCGGCGATAAAGTCAGAATATAACCTGTAAGCGCCTGCGCAATGTAGTCTGCTTCCAGATCCCATACTTCCTCTCTATCCGCAAGTTCCACAGCTTTCCTGCCCCAGCGCTCTTCGATAGCAGGTCCTGCCGCCAATCCTTCCAGACACGTCTTATGATAGGGACATTTTCCCTCATACATATCGTCTTCTCTCTTCCGGATCATTACATGTCCCGCCTCCGGATGAAGCATACCGTGAAGCAGTTTGCCATCTATATATATACCACCGCCCACACCGGTTCCGATGGTAAGATAAATCACACAGTTTTTTCCTTGAGCCTGCCCGAAAGTCACTTCGCCAAGAACCGAACCGTTTACATCCGTATCAAACCCTATCGGACATTGAAGCGCCTTTGCAAATTCTCCCACAATATTAAAATTCCTCCATGCTTTCTTCGGCGTGGAAGTAATACACCCGTAATCAGGGGAATTCTTATCCAGCTCAATCGGGCCAAAACATCCGATGCCAAGCGCATCTATTTCCCTCTCCTTAAAATACCCTATCAGTTCCGGCATTGTAATCTCCGGCGTCTGCGTAGGTATGGATACCTGCTCATAAATCTTCCCTGTCTCGTCTCCTATGGCACAAACCATCTTGGTGCCGCCCGCCTCTAACGCTCCCAGTCTCATTACCGTGTCCTCCTATCTTAAGTTATCGTCCTAACACATACAGGTTCTCTTAACCTGCAAAAGTGTGCACTCCGCATTCGCTTGTTTTTCTTTTGCTACAGATATGGCTCCCATTGGAGACATTTCTACAGATATGGCTCCCTTTGGAGACATTTCTGTTATTGTACCAAGTCGCTGGCGCGACGGCTAGCCCCAAGTACAATTAGTTT
>CAMXBD010000108.1 GCA_947179245.1 uncultured Lachnospiraceae bacterium
GCCCCGGTGAAGTTAAACGGTATGCCGCATTCTCCACACAGTCCTTCCTGCCGGCGATATACCCGCCGATCGGCGCCAGACCACCACCCGGATTTTTGATCAGGGAACCCACCACCATATCCGCGCCCACATCCGTAGGTTCGATTATCTCCACAAATTCAGCGTAGCAGTTGTCAACCATACAGATAATATCGGATCTGATTTCTTTAACAAAATGTATCAGTTCACCGATGCGTTCCACAGATAAGGTCGGTCTTGTCTGATATCCTTTAGACCGCTGAATTGTGACAAGTTTTGTCTTGTCATTGATTGCGTCGCGTATTCCCTCGTAGTCAAAAGAACCATCCGCCAGTAAATCAACCTGCTTGTAGGAAATTCCGTACTCTTTCAGCGAACCCTTAGAAGGTCTGATTCCGATAACTTCCTCCAATGTATCATAGGGCTTTCCTACCGGGGATAAAAGCTCGTCGCCGGGGCGCAGATTGCTCATCAGCGCAAGGGCAAGTGCATGAGTACCGCATGTGATCTGCGGGCGTACCAGCGCATCCTCCGTATGAAAAAAAGATGCATAGACTTTTTCTAAAGTATCTCTGCCCAGATCATTATAGCCATAGCCTGTAGTACCAAGCAGACACGCCTCACTGACGCTGCATTCCTGCATGGCACGTATCACTTTCAACTGATTGTACTCTGCGATTTCGTCAATCTGCCTAAAACGTTCCCTCAATGAGGCAAGTATCGCCTCGCCGTATTCATATACCGACTTGGATATGCCAAATTGTTCATATTGTTTGCTTAATTCAATCATTTTTGATTTCCATTTCTCGTTTATTTTTAAACTATATTGCAAAAAAACTATGAAATCCCCTTGCTCAGAGGATATCTTTACTGTGTAACACTGACGTAATATACTCAAGTATCCGGTCATTGTCATACGCGAATTCCGGTTTGTTCACCCATATTACATCCCGTTCCCTGCGGAACCATGTAAGCTGTCTCTTAGCAAAGTGCCTCGTATCTCTTTTGATCAGATATACGGCTTCCTCCAACGTAATGTGTCCATCCAGATAGTCAAGAATCTCCTTATAGCCAAGTCCCTGCATAGATACCATTTCTCTTGAGCAGCCTTGCTTCGCAAGGTTGGATACTTCGTCCATCAGCCCCTGCTCTAACATTTTATCCACTCTCGCATCAATTCTGTCATACAGCTTATTCCTGTCATCGTTCAGCACGAAATAGGCAAAGTTATAAGGAGATACGTTCTGGCGCTGTGTTTTATTATGTTCAGATATTTTTACGCCGGTCTTTTCATAAAACTCGATGGCACGGATGACCCGCTTTACATTGTTGGCATGGATGATCTCGCAGGACTCCGGATCGATGTTTCTCAGCCGCTCAAACAGTACCTCACTGCCCTGAATTGCCGCAAGCTGCTCCAATTGCGACCGTAACGCCGTGTCCTCATCATTTTCCGTAAAATCAATATCATACAAAAGCGCCTGAATATAAAATCCGGTGCCGCCCACCACAACAGGAACATGACCTCTTGTGTAAATATCGTCTATCGCATTTTTAGCCATCTTTTGAAATGTGACGACATTAAATTCTTCTGAAGGCTCCATAATATCAATCAGATGATGGGGAATGCCGCCCATCTGGTCCGGCATGATCTTGGCTGAGCCGATATCCATATGGCGGTACACCTGCATGGAATCAGCAGAAATGATCTCTCCGCCAATCCGCGCCGCAAGTGTGATAGACAGTTCTGATTTGCCCACGGCCGTTGGACCGGTCAATACGATAAGTGCAGGTTTATCTGTCCGATTCATTATGTCACAATCCTCTTAAATTTCTTTTCAATCTCATATTTAGACATAGATATAATAGTGGGTCTTCCGTGAGGACAGTTATACGGATTGTCCAGTGTCAAAAGTTCATCTATCAGCCGTTGTGCTTCCTCCGCATTCATTCTCATATTTCCCTTTACCGCCGCCTTGCACGCCATAGTTGCAATGCGGATGCGGATAGTCTCCGGCGTACCGGTCACTGTTTCCGAAGACAGTTCATCTAATATTTCGCGGAAAAACTCATTTTCTTCATAGCCGTATAGATCCATCGGAACGCCACGTATTGCATAATCATTACCTCCGAACTCTTCGATCGTAAACCCTAATGCCTTGAAATCATCACTGTGTTTTAAGTAGCACTCCCTCTCCTTACCGCTTAAGGTTACGATCATGGGCGGATTGATCGTCTGTGATACGATACCATGCTCATGAAAACGCTTGATAAACCGCTCATACTTAACTTTTTCATGTGCGGCATGCTGGTCAATAATGAGAAGCTTGTTCTCGTAAGATACAAGCCAATAAGTATCAAACAGCTGACCTATGATTTCGTAATGTGCGCGTGCCTGTTCTGAAAGAATCTTATCTTCAAATAATTCCATCTGTACAGAATTTTGCACAGGCTCTGCCGGCGTTTTTTCCTGTGAAACCACTTTGATTTCCGAAGGCTTTGCCCCATCGTGTTTTTCTGCATTATAAACAGGAATTTCCTGTACACGATCGATTGTAGATTTCTCCGCAGATACTGTGGGTTTATATCCTCTTACTTCCTCTGCCGCCGCAATCCTTCTGCGCTCAAAAGGTTCCGGAACCGATATTTTTGCTGTTTCCTTCACTGCTTTTTGCCTATGATCTGACTTATCTTCCGTAAGCGACACTTCCGGAATCATTTCCGTGACGTGCAGCGCATGATGTATCGCATTTTTGACTGTTTCATAGAATAAAGGTTCATCGGCAATTCGTACTTCCATCTTGGTGGGATGAACATTCACATCGATTCTTTTCGTATCGATCTGAAAATGAAGTACGCAGAAGGGAAACTTATGCTGCATAAGATATTCGCGGTATCCCTCTTCGATTGCCTTGCTGACCAAAGTACTCTTAATGTATCTGCCGTTGACAAAGAATATTTCATAGTTTCGGTTGGCACGGTTAATCACAGGTTTACCGAGAAGCCCGTCGATTGAAACACCGTCTTCGTCAAAATGAAACGGAATCAGCTCCTTGGAAATCTCCTTGCCATATATACGATAAATAATCTCTCCCAGATCATTATTCCCCGTAGTGTAGAACTTCGTCTGTCCATTCATAATAAATTTGAAAGATACCTGAGGATTTGACATAGCAAGATGTTCCATCAGATCTGCTACATAGGATCCTTCTGTCTGTGGCTGCTTTAAAAATTTCCTGCGGGGCGGCGTATTATAGAAAAGATTACGAACAAGAACGGTTGTCCCATCGGGCGCCCCGATTTCCTCCTCTTCTTTCTCAATACCACCCTCAACAAGATACCGGATTCCGGTTAGTTCCTGCGATGTTTTGGAAATCAGTTCCACCATGGAAACTGCGGCGATACTGGCAAGCGCCTCCCCACGAAATCCCAGACTGACCAAATCAGTCAAGTCTTCTGCTGAGGAAATCTTACTTGTTGCATGCCGAAGAAATGCATTCCTGACCTGCGATTTTTCAATTCCATCGCCATTGTCGGTTACTCGGATCAATGTGGTTCCACCATCTTTAAGCTCCACCGTAATTGCATCCGCTCCCGCATCAATGGCATTTTCTACCAATTCTTTAACCACACTTGAAGGGCGCTCCACAACCTCGCCTGCGGCGATCTTATCAATTGTCTGATGATCTAATATATTTATGACAGCCATATGTTTCAAAATTTATCCTTTATATAAATACTGTACCAAACTCCGGAAAGCGCTCTACCAGCGGTTCTTTAACTTGTTTTGCAGACGGTACAGTGTATTAAGCGCCTCTATCGGTGTCAGATGTCCTACATCAATTTCCTGCAGTTCTTTGATAATGTCCTCATCTTTGACCGTATCAAAAAGGGACATTTGTTCCATGTCAACCTCATCATATTTTACCTGTTTACGCTTCTCACTCTTAATATTGACCTCGATATTCTGCACTTTTTCTATGATATCGTTGTCGCTTAATTGCTCCACAATCTCCTTGGCACGGTCTATGACCATATCCGGTACCCCGGCAAGCTTTGCAACCTGAATTCCATAGCTTTTATCGGCTCCGCCTTTAACGATTTTGCGTAGAAAAACAATATCGTCGCCTTTTTCCTTAACGGCAATGCAGTAATTATTCACATTGTCCATCTTGTCTTCCAGTTCCGTCAGTTCATGATAATGCGTAGCAAAAAGCGTTTTTGCACCCAATAGTTTGCGGTTGCTGATATGTTCGATAACTGCCCATGCAATACTCAATCCGTCAAATGTAGACGTCCCTCTGCCAATCTCGTCTAAGACGAGCAGACTATTAGCCGTGGCGTTTCGCAGGATATTCGCCACTTCATTCATCTCCACCATAAACGTAGACTGTCCGCTTGACAGGTCATCAGAAGCACCTACACGCGTAAAGATACGGTCCACAATGCCCACATTAGCCTTTTTAGCAGGGACAAAAGAGCCAATCTGCGCCATCAGCACAATCAATGCGGTCTGACGCATATAAGTGGATTTGCCTGCCATATTAGGTCCTGTAATCACTGCAATACAATGCTTCTGGTTATCCAGATAGGTGTCGTTCGAGATAAACATATCGTTGTTTATCATCTGTTCTACAACAGGATGTCTTCCATCCTTGATATCAATAATTCCTTTTTCATTGAGGGAAGGACGCACATATTGACTGCGCTCCGCCACATAGGATAAGGATGTAAATACATCTAATTGTGCAACAGCTCTTGCTGTCCTCTGAATGCGCTCCATCTGTGCCGTAATTGTGTCTCTGACCTCACAGAACATGTCATATTCCAGAGTTGACAGCTTGTCTTCCGCATTTAAAATAGAATCCTCAAGCTCTTTTAAGCGCGGCGTAGTATATCGCTCTGCATTGGCAAGTGTCTGTTTGCGTATATAGTCTTCCGGAACAAGGTTTTTATATGAGTTAGTCACCTCAAAATAATAACCGAATACTTTATTGTATTTGATCCGTAGATTCTTGATGCCGGTTCGCTCACGGTCTTTTTCTTCCAGTGCAGCAAGCCAGTTCTTACCATCTGTTTTGGCGCTGCGCAGGGAATCGATCGTCTCGTTGAAACCCTCTTTAATGATACCGCCATCCCGGATGGAGATAGGCGGTTCCTCTATAATCGAATCATCAATCAGACTGTAAATATCGTCCAGATTATCTATATGCTCATTGATCTTAGATAACAGCGAGGCGTCCAGATCATTCAGTACGGTTTTGATAGAGGGCAGCATGGCAAGAGAATTGCGCAAAGCAATCAGATCTCTTGGATTGGCAGTCTTATAACTGACTTTGCCAAGCAGCCTCTCCAAATCATAAATAGCGTTCAGATATTCACGAAGTTCATCTCTGTCCACACTTTTTTTACAGAGCATTTCTACCGCATCAAGGCGTTTCTCCATTTTATCTTTGTCAATCAACGGCTGTTCAATATATTTGCGCAGAAGACGTCCACCCATAGCTGTTCTCGTTTTGTCAAGCACACCCAGAAGGGAACCTTTCTTTTGTTTCTCCCGCAGGGTTTCCGTCAGCTCAAGATTGCGTCTTGTAGAACTGTCAAGCAGCATATACTTGCTCGTCACATAGGGATATATATGCGTAAAATGTACAAGAGAAGTTTTCTGCGTTTCGTACAGATATTGCAGAAGCGCTCCCGCGGCGATCAATCCTGTAGGAAAATCTTCAATACCGAGACCTGACAATGTATTCACATGAAAATGCTGCATCAGGTTCTTACGGCAATTATCTTCATCAAAATAATGGGATGCAAGAGAAAAGATCGTGATACCCAGACGATTCTTCAGATCGTCAATGTCATAACCGCTGACGAGAAACTGTTCATTACAAATAATCTCAGAAGGTTCATACTTATTAACTTCATCTTGCAATTTACGAGTATCTTCTACTTCTGTCAAATAGTAATCTCCTGTAGTGACATCCGCTATAGAGATACCTGTTTTTCCCGGAAAATAGACAACGCACATAAGATAATTATTTCTTGTTTCCTCCAGTGCCTGCATATTTAAATTAGTGCCCGGAGTTACAATGCGGACCACCTCGCGCTTGACTATACCTTTTGTAACTTTGGGGTCTTCCATCTGCTCACAGATGGCTAC
The DNA here is from genome assembly GCA_947179245.1 of uncultured Lachnospiraceae bacterium. Taxonomy (GTDB): domain Bacteria; phylum Bacillota; class Clostridia; order Lachnospirales; family Lachnospiraceae; genus UBA3282. The sequence goes on from CAMXBD010000108.1 coordinate 6,179, forward strand.
TTTATGTCCCTTGGAAACCAGTTTGCTAAGGTATCCTTCCAATGCATGGTGAGGTACACCGCACATCGGCGCTTTCTCTTCCTGTCCACAATTCTTGCCTGTCAGAGTGATTTCCAATTCCTTGGAGGCTACCAGAGCATCCTCATAAAACATTTCATAGAAATCGCCCAGACGATACAAAAGGATGCAATCCTGATATTCTTTTTTGGTTTCCAGATACTGCTGCATCATCGGAGTGAGTTCTGCCATTTATATTAACCGTCTTTCTGTATTTTCATTAAATCTTCTCTTTAGCCAACTACATGCCCCGTATAATAGAACCCATGGCAAGTGTCTAGAGATACTTTTATAAGCTGTCCGATCATTGATCTGTCTGCCGGAAAATGAACCAGCATATTGTTGGACAAACGTCCTGTCATAAGAGATTCGTCCTGTTCGTTTACCTCTTCCACCAGTGCTTCCATAACCTGTCCCTGCAAGCGCGCTGCCCGGTCCCTTGCGGTATCCTGAACTACCTTCAGAAGCTTGTCAAACCCTTCTTTGACCACTTCTTCCGGCACCTGATTCTCCATAGACGCAGCAGGTGTTCCTGTTCTCTTAGAGTAGATAAATGTAAAGGCGTTATCGTATTGTACCTTGCGGACAACATCAATAGTCTCTTCTACATCTTCCAAAGTTTCACCGGGGAATCCTACAATAATATCCGTCGTAATGGCAATATCCGGCATTGCAGTCTTAATCTTATCCACCAGTGCAAGATACTGTTCCTTCGTATACCGTCTGTTCATTGCCTGCAGAATCCTGTCAGAGCCTGCCTGCACCGGTAAATGCAGATGACGGCATATCTTATCGGAATGTTTCATGACCTCAATCAGTTCCTCGGACAAATCCTTCGGATGGGAAGTCATGAACCGGATGCGTTTCAGTCCTTCAATCTGTTCTACCTCTTTAAGGAGCTGTGCAAAAGTAATGGGGTTAGCCAGATTCTTGCCGTAAGAATTAACATTCTGTCCAAGAAGCATGACTTCTACCACACCGTCAGCCACAAGACGTTCAATCTCTTTTATGATATCTTTGGGTTCTCTGCTCCGTTCACGTCCTCTTACATATGGTACAATACAATAACTGCAGAAATTGTTACAGCCAAACATAATGTTAATGCCGGATTTATAAGGATATTTACGGTTTACCGGTAAGTCCTCAACAATCTGCTCTGTCTCCTGCCAGATGTCGATGATCATCTCATGATTTTCAAACATCGTCACAAGAAGCTCTGCAAATTTGAATATATTATGTGTCCCAAAAATCAGGTCAACAAATCGATAACTTTTCTTAATCTTCTCAATGACACTACTCTCCTGCATCATACAGCCACACAAGGCAATCTTAAGATGCGGTTTCTTCCGTTTCAAACTGTTTAGAAATCCCAATCTGCCATAAACACGTTGATTGGCATTGTCCCGCACCGTACAGGTGTTATAAATGACAAAATCCGCTTCCTCCTCATGATCTGTCGGCTCATATCCAATCTGTGTCAGAATACCCAGTAGTTTCTCGGAATCTCTGGCATTCATCTGACAGCCGAAGGTGGTCACACAGCACAAAGGTTTGTGTCCGATCTCTACCTCCAGATCCGCAACGTAGGAAGCGGCTTTTTTCATATATTCTTTCTGTAATGCTAATTCTTGTTCATCGTTTGTGGATCTATACTGCGTCATAATACCTTTCTCACTGTCTTATAATTGAGCGAATCTCCCGCCGCCTTATTCTCTCCGAGTTCGCGTAGCGAATCTCGTAATTGAGCGAAGCTCAATTTTTTATTTTTTTACAGCATGCAACCGCCAGTGCACCGGGACCTATATGACAGGCAACGCTTAAGGATAGCGGATCAACATTAATATCAAATCCCGGAAAGTGTGACAACACCTCTTCTTTAAGCTGCATTGCAGCGTCTTTATCATATGTATAAGCAATCTGAAGCCAGATATTATCGCCTGCCGCACCGCCAAAACGTTTCTCCATATCACCCCGAATTGCATTGATCATAATGGATTTCCCCTGAGATACTGTCCGCGCTTTTGCAAAAGCATCCAGTTTATCTCCCTGAATCTGTAATACCGGTTTGAGTTTCAGAATTGTTCCAAGCGCTGCCGCCGCGGGCGTAATCCTGCCGCCTTTTTTCAAATAATAAAGCGTATCCAGCATAATATATATACTGGAATTGAATTTATCTTCTTCCAGAAAATCTTTAATTTGTTTAGCATCCATGCCGCGATCTACAAGCATAAGCGCATCCAGCGCAGACTGTCTCTGGGTGACAGATATCCTCTGATTATTAACAACCTGAACCTTATTATCATAGTCTTCTGCCAGCATAAGCGCGCTCTGACACGAACCGCTTAATCCACTTGACATAGGAATGTGGACAATCTCATCATAATCCTCTAATAGTTCATCCCACAATTTCATTACGGAATCCGGTGTCGGCTGGCTGGTAACGACATTAGCGCCTTCTGCCAGACGACGATAAAACTCCTCCTGCGTCAAAGTGATATCCTCATAATATGTTTCATTGTTGATCATAAAAGGCATTGGAAGTACATACAGTCCCATCTCTTTTGCCTGTGCCTGTGTAATGCCACTGTTACTATCCGTGACAATTGCGATTTTTTTTGCCATATCCGTTTAACTTCTCCATATTCTAAAGAATAAAATACCTACTTAACCATATTACTTTCAGATAGTTCTAAAGTCAACCTCATTTATTGAGACATGCTCCAAATACTTTTTTAAAGAGGCATACTGTTCCCCTTCGAGTGCCGCATCCTGACTTAATATTCTGTCTGCCCATTCACTGGCATTTTGTAATATATTGGCATCTTGATAAATATCTCCCAATGTGAAGCAAAGAGCGCCGCTCTGCCTGATACCGAACAGATCTCCCGGTCCCCGCAGTTTCAGATCCTGTGACGCAATATAGAAGCCGTCATTAGATTCATTCAATATTTTAAGTCTCGCCATCGTCTCAGGTTTCTGGGATTTACTCATAAAAATACAATAGGACTGTGCATTCCCGCGTCCTACACGTCCACGTAATTGATGAAGCTGTGCCAGCCCAAACCGTTCCGCATTCTCTACCATCATGACAGTGGCATTCGGAACATTAATCCCGACCTCTATCACCGTAGTGGATACTAACACGTCAATTCTGTGTGACGCAAAAGCCTCCATAATACGGTTTTTCTCCGCCGCTTTCATCTTACCGTGAAGTGATGCAATCTGAATAGATGGATTTAGGATTCCTTTGAGCTTTGCAGTGTATGAGACAACATTTTCTAATTCATCTGTCTCCCCTTCCTCAACCATGGGACATATGATATATACCTGCCTCCCTCCGGACACTTCTTTTTCAATAAAGTGGTAAGCCGTCTCGCGGTACGATGTATTTACCACACAATTCTTGATTGGAAGACGGTTAGCCGGAAGCTCGTCCAGCACAGAAATATGAAGATCCCCATATAAAATGATCGCCAAAGTTCTGGGAATCGGTGTAGCACTCATAACAAGCACATGTACTGTATTTCCTTTCTGCGCAAGGCTTTCCCTCTGTCTTACCCCAAAACGGTGCTGCTCATCCGTGATCACCAGCGCTAATTTATGATAGATCACTTTATCCTGTATCAGTGCATGGGTTCCGAGAATGATATTCGCCTCACCGCTTTCAATCTGTGCGTAGATAACTTTTCGTTCTTTGGCAGAAGTGGAACCTGTCAGCAGTACGGGGCGAATCGGCAGATGATACTGCTTCTGCATCTGCATAAGAGTCTCATAATGTTGTGCCGCCAATACTTCCGTGGGTGCCATCATAGCACCCTGATATCCGTTGGCCACGCACATGATCAGTGCAAGAAAGGCGAGAATCGTTTTGCCGGAACCGACATCTCCCTGAATCAAACGGTTCATGGTATGATCCGAAGTCAGATCGTTTTGAATCTCTTTCCACACTTTAAGCTGTGCATTTGTCAGCCTATAAGGAAGCGCTTCCAGAAGGCGTGTCGTCTCTGCCACTTCTATCATCGGATACTGATTTGCAATCTCCTGATTCGTATCCCTCATTCTGCGTATCATCAGAATGAAAATTAAAAATTCATCAAACACCAACCGCTCCCTTGCTTTGATTAATGACTCTCTATCATCGGGGAAATGCATTTGACGAACCGCTTTCTCCAATGGATAAAAACCATTGTTATTCCGTATTTCTTCCGGAAGATAATCTTCCGTCAAATCTGCCGCCTCTACCGCCTGTTTCACTGCCTTAATAATTGTATTGTTACTCAATCCCTTTGTTGCGGGATACCGCGGCAGCATATGGTCTACCATCTTGCCGTACTCTTCAAGCTTATACATTTTAGCCTGCTCCATCACATACCGGTGGCCTTTAACCTGCAGACTTCCACGAAAAATATATTCTACATCACGTTTTACACTATTTTTGAGATAGGGCATATTGAAATAAGTCATATGAAGGATGCCGCCATCCGTGCAGGAGACATCAAACGAAGTGATACTTAAACCACGTACATGTCTGGTCGCAATATTACCACGGACATACCCTGCAATCGCAACCGGCATCTCCGTATCTGCATCTTCCAGACTGACAGGCGCAGCGAAATACTCATAATCCCTCGGATAGTAATGAACTAAATCCTCCGCTGTAATGATATGGAGTTTATAAAATAATTCTGCTGTTTTCTCCCCGATTCCCTTAAGTGCCGTAATCTCCATATGTCCGTTCCCCATAAATGCATATATGCTATACTCAAAAATCCCTGATAATAACAATTACTATCAGGGAAAACAATTTCTCAGCTCGGAAGAATGCAGCCTTACTGCATTCTTTCAAACATGATTTAGTTATACTTTGACTGCGTTTTATGCAGTCTTAGTATAACTTCATATTTTTTACTCGGCAGATACAATATAATAATAGATCGGCTGACCGCCATATTGTAATTCAATATCACAGGAAGAATATTTCGCCTCTACTTTTGCACGAAGATTCTCAGCATCTTCTTCTGTGATCTCTGAGCCGTAATAGATACTGATCAGTTCCATTTCCTCGGACATCATCTCATCAATCATGCCCATCGTAACGTCAGATATAGCTGTTCCGACGGAAAGAATACCGGAATCGCCAATGCCCATAAAGTCACCCTGCTTAATCTCTTTGCCATCGATGCTCGTATCCCGAACCGCATAAGTGACCTGTCCTGTAGAAACATTAGCAATCTCACTCTTCATGGTTTCTTCATTTTCTTCCACTGTCAGATCCGGTACATAATTGATTACCGCCGTGATACCCTGCGGAACAGTCTTCGTGGGAATGACCACGATCTTCTTATCCTTGACAAGTGACTGAGCCTGATTAGCAGCCAAAATAATATTCTTATTATTAGGAAGTATGAAAATACTATCAGCATTGACCTGATCTATTGCATTCAACATATCCTCTGTGCTAGGATTCATGGTCTGTCCGCCTTCGATAATATAATCTACGCCCAACCCCGTAAAAATCTCATTGATTCCTTCACCGACTGATACTGCGATAAATCCCACATCTTTCTTGGGCGCGTCAGCAACAGTCTCCTCAGCCGCCGGAACCTCCTTCTGTGACATTTTAAACAATTTTTCCTGATGCTCCAGACGCATATTATCAATCTTCATATTGGACAGTGCGCCGTATTTTAGCGCTTTCTGGATTGCAAGTCCCGGATCGTTGGTATGTACATGTACTTTT
>CAMXBD010000109.1 GCA_947179245.1 uncultured Lachnospiraceae bacterium
CTTCATAATCAACACTGATCCAGTCATCATTAACAAATTCAATGATCTCCAGTTCATCGTCTCCTGTCAGGAGCCCGACTACTTCCGCATCCGTGTTTGGCTCATCACGCACGCGCAGTATCTCCGTCTCGATCGTAACGATCTGATTACCTACGTCATCCGCCATAGCCTCAGCTTCTTCCCCGAAAAGAAGATACTCATCACTTGCCCAGCCAATCAGATCACCGCTTTTTAATCTGGTCCAGCCATCTTTACGTTCCAATATCCTGCCGCCGCAGTCCTTGTACAGTAATCCAACCTTATCGGATTCCTCACTGGCTTCCGCTCTCACATTCATGGCAACCTGAACATTGACCATCACCAGATCAGATTCCTCCACCGCCTGCGGCTTATTGGATTCTGCCAGCTCCGTCAATTCTTTGATTGCCTCTTCGTTAGCGGTTCCCGTGGTCGGATCGATGATCTGCGTTATTCCCACGCTCAAAGAATCAAGATATTCTTTCTGCCCGGCCGCCTCCGCATTCAGGCAAAATATTCCCGATATACTCAGACAAAGAATAAGACCGGCAAGCAGAATAAGTATTCTTCTGCCTCTCAGCATAAATATAATCCTCCATCATTTCTCCGAATATACGCACAGCCGTGCGCCGTTCTGCTATGAAACTCCTTTTTACTAATAAATTATTACAAATATTACAAAAATGTTAAATCTAAAGTATGGATAATTTTAGCAAAACACCTTTTCTTTGTCAAGTTTACGCGGCTTGTCCCGTTTTTATGCCTGTTTTCATAAAAATTCTACGAGTTTTGGTGTCCGTTTGTCACAGCTTCTTCGACTGTTCCACTGTTGCAGTCAGAGCGTCTATAACCGCACCACGCATACCCTTTTCCTCCAGAATACGCACGCCCTGTATAGTCGTACCGCCCGGTGAACACACCATGTCTTTCAGTTCTCCGGGATGCTTACCACTCTCCAGCACCAGTTTAGCCGACCCATAGACTGCCTGAGCCGCAAACTCATATGCCTGCGTTCTCGGCATTCCTGCCGCCACTGCCGCATCTGCCATAGCCTCGATAAACATGAACACATACGCCGGAGAACTGCCGCTCACGGCGCCCACCGCGTCCATAAGATGTTCCGGCACAAGCATCGCCTTGCCGAAACTCTCCATTAATTTAATACTATAATCTATATCGGCCTGACAAACTTTATCATTGACACAGACACCTGTACATCCTGCGCCCACCAGCGCCGGTGTATTTGGCATACAGCGGACCAGTTTAATTCTGCTGCCGAAAGCATTCTCTATCCATGCCATCGTCTTACCTGCCGCAATACTTATGATAAGTGGCTCATGAAGAACCTTATCCCGTATCTCATGGATAACGCCTTCCATAAACTGCGGCTTTACAGCAAGAATAAGCACATCCGATTCTTCCGCCACCGCTTCATTCGTATCTCTGATCTCTATGCCATAGGCTGTGCGCACAGCCTCTCTCGTCTCTTTTGTCTTAGCTGTTCCAATGACATCTTCAGGACTTACGATCTGATCATGAAGCATTCCGCCAATGATTGCCTTCGCCATATTACCCAGCCCTATAAAACCTATCTTCATTACGATATCCTCCTCTGTATCATACTTTACATTTTTGCGTATCAAATATCCAATTTCTGCTATTAAAATTCCAATCGTTATTGATTTTATGTGTTATCATTTCACATGTTACCAAATGCATCGCCAGAACAAAATTTGCTAAATCATGATTTAACACGTTGTTGTCTGTATACTTCATACAAAAGTATGGAAGATGCCACCGCCGCATTCAATGATTCCACACTTCCCTTCATCGGAATCTTGAGATATGCATCCGCACACCCCGCCGCTTCTTCCGACAACCCGTTTCCCTCATTGCCAATCAGAAATGCACTGCTCCCGCGATAGTCATATTCATCATAATATTTATCAGCCTTCAAGTGTGCGGCATACACATTGACGCCATGCGCCTGCAAAGTATGGATTGCTCCACAGATATCATCTGTATACAGAAAAGGCACCCTGTAAACAGAACCCATTGTAGAACGGATTGTCTTGGGATTATAAATGTCCGCTGTCTGTCCGCTCATAATGATACCGTCCACTCCTGCTCCTTCACCCGTACGGAAAATGGTTCCCAGATTCCCCGGATCCTGTAAATTCTCCAGCAGAATAAATAACATTTGTTTTTTATTATTGTGTGTCTTTCCCGTTCCTGCATGGTCATCAGGCTTCTTGCGTCCCAACCGGATATCCTCAGGCTGTGATGGCGTATTCCCCGGCTGCATATTCATGACAATACTCACTCCAGCGGCATTTGTACAGCGCCTTCCATTAAGCATCTCCTCCATATTATATTGAAACTGCTTAATAAGACAGAGGATTCCCTGCGGTGTCTTCGTATCAGACATCTTGTCAAACACATCATCCGCCACGATCTCGCAAGACAATTTATTTAGTCTTTCGCCGTACTGTCCATAAAGCTCTTTCTCCATCCGCTGGGAGATATATACCTTCTCAATCCGGCGTAATGGCGCCTCGGCAAACATCTTAATTCCCTCTGCAACAAAAAGCCCCTGTTTATTGCGCGCCTTTGCCTTCTGATTAAGTTGTATAACCTCTCTTACAAAGCGGTTATTGTAGCTTGTGATCATATACTATTGTCTCCTTATGCTTCTATAAATCCTATTTGTTATTTTATTAGTGTATATTTCAAAACAGGTGTAATTCTTTGGCCGCGCTCATGTCTCGCGAGGAAAATTTGCTAAATCAAGATTTAACTCTAATTTTCCATCCGGCATAACAATTCCCCGCAAACTAACAATCTGCGGGGAATAATAATTTCTTCACTATATTAAACAGCAAGAATCTTCGCGACCTCATATTCGTAATCCCGGATATTCTTCTGCATGTTGAGTGCCTCCTCAATATCAAAGTCAAGGAATTGACCATGCTGATAACCGACTACTCTGTTCGTTTTACCTTCACAGATGATATCCGCCGCATATGCACCCATGATAGACGCATAATAACGGTCTTTACATGTCGGTGAACCACCTCTCTGCATGTATCCCAAGATAGTAGCTCTCGTCTCCATACCGGTAGCCGCCTCAATACGTCTCGCCATGGAAGTAGAATGTCCGATTCCTTCCGCATTGATGATGATATGGTGAGTTTTACCGCGTTTCCTGCTGGCAATGATATTGTTGATGATCTGCTGCTCGTTATAATCATATTTCTCCGGCAGCAAAATGTCTTCGGCCCCGTTGGCAATACCGCACCATAATGCAATATATCCGGCATTTCTGCCCATAACCTCAATGATACTGCAGCGCTCATGAGAGGAAGATGTATCCCTGATCTTATCGATTGCCTGCATTGCCGTGTTGATCGCCGTATCAAACCCGATCGTGTATTCCGTACATGCAATATCCAGATCGATCGTTCCCGGAATACCTATAGTATTAATTCCATGTCTTGCAAGTGCCTGCGCACCACGGTAAGAACCGTCTCCTCCGATTACAATCAGTCCATCGATTCCATGTTTGTGGCAAATGTCCGCACCCTTCTTCTGTCCTTCTTCTGTCCGGAATTCGGAACATCGCGCAGTACCAAGAATCGTACCGCCCTGCTGGATTGTATCGGATACCGACCATCTCTGCAGATCTATAATTTCTTCATTCAAAAGGCCACGATAGCCTTTCTTGATTCCTTTAACATTAACACCGTTTGCCAGCGCCTTTCTGACCACCGCACGGATAGCCGCATTCATGCCCGGTGCATCACCGCCGCTTGTCAGGACACCTATCGTTTTGATCTGTTTCGCCATATCTACACCATGCCTTTCTGTGCTCATTTCTATCTGTATTTTACTCTAAAGCAGTAGGCTTTTCAATAGATTTCTCAGACTACCTTCACATTTTCCGTGCCATACAGCTTAGTCAGCCGTTCAGTCAGTTCCTCTCCTGCATCCACATTCCAGTTGCGTGGCAGCGGATTCATGGATTTCGGATTTTCCACATAAATCACCACACTGTCCTTACCCTCAGACTGCCGCAATGCATCAAACAGCTCTTCTTTATGGTCTTCATATGCCTCTTTCGTCGGGAATTTGATCCATAGTTTTCTGGATATCTCTTCAAACGGGGTGATCTGCTCGCAAATCAGTTTGCCGTCTTTTTCCTCTTCCACGGAAACACGCCCTCTGATGAACACCTTGCTGTCCTCAGTTATACGGCTTCCGTAGCGCTCATACTGTCCCGGAAAAACAATCACTTCGACAGAACCGACCAGATCCTCCACCTGAAGAAAAGCCATCACCTTTTCATTTTTCGTGTATTTGATCTTTTTTTCTGCAACCATGCCGCCTATCGTAACGTTCCTGCCGTCTGCGACCACAGTTTCTCCAGTCTCCTCATCCAGCATGAAATCCGCTGTTGTGTTGGTGATATTCTTACGCCACATCTCCTGATACTCTTCCAAGGGATGCCCACTGATATAGATTCCCAGCACTTCCTTTTCAAAGGCAAGCTTCATTTCTTTGGAATATTCACCCACATCGGGCAGCTTAACTTCAAAGTCCTCTTTCTGCTCCTCAGACACGATATCGAATAGCGACATTTGTCCCGCCATATTATTCTTTTTATCATGCTGGATAGTATCCATGATCTGGATGTACACACTCATAAACTGCTTGCGCGTACCGCCCAGACTGTCCATCGCTCCCGCCTTGATGAAATGTTCTATGGCGCGTTTGTTCACTTCCTTATCCGCTATGCGGGTAATAAAATCCTTCAGATTCGTGTAGGGTCCCCTCTCTCTTCGTTCCGTGACCACCGCATCAATAACCGGACGTCCTACGCTCTTGATCGCTGTGAGCGCATAACGGATCTGGTTGCCCGACACGGAAAATCCGCTCTCTCCCTCATTGATATCCGGTGGAAGTATCTCAATCCCCATACTCCGACAGGTCATGATATACTCTGAAACTTTATTAGGATTATCAATGACCGATGTGAGCAGCGCCGCCATAAATTCCACCGGATAATAATATTTCAGGTACGCCGTCTGATATGCTACCACCGCATAACATGCGGCATGGGACTTATTAAAAGCATATTTCGCAAAATCCATCATCGTATCGTAAATATGGTTAGCAGTCTCCGCGCTGATGCCATTCGCTACACAGCCGGGTACGCCTTCCTCCGGATTACCGTAGGTAAAGTTCCTGCGCTCCTGCTCCATCACATACTGTTTCTTCTTACTCATGGCGCGGCGCACCAGATCGCTTCGTCCCATAGTGTAACCGCCTAAATCCTGCACAATCTGCATGACCTGCTCCTGATAGACGATACATCCGTATGTGGGCGCCAGAATCGGCTCAAGCTGCGGGCAGTCGTAAGTGACAGACTCAGGGTCATTCTTTCCTTTGATATATTTTGGAATAAAATCCATCGGTCCCGGACGATACAGTGAAATACCGGCAATGATATCCTCCAGACTCTGCGGCTTCAATTCTTTCATGAAACTTTTCATACCGCCGCTTTCAAGCTGAAATACGCCGTCCGTTCGTCCCGTTCCGATTGATGCCAGCACCGCAGGATCGTTATAATCAATCTCGTCTATATCAATATAGATGCCGGTGCTCTTTTCCACCATCTCCGCCGCATTCTGAATGACCGTCAGCGTACGAAGTCCCAAGAAGTCCATCTTAAGAAGACCCAGTTCCTCTATCGTCGTCATCGTAAACTGCGTGGTGATGGAACCGTCCGATCCGCGGGACAAAGGTACAAACTTATCCGCCGCATCCGGACAAATAACTACGCCCGCCGCATGCATGGATGTATGTCTCGGAAGCCCTTCAAGCCGTTTACTCATCTCGATCAGCGTATGCACCTGCTCGTCTTCATTATATAATTTCCGAAGTTCCGGATTCATTTCCAACGCTTTTTTAATAGGTACGCCTTGATTCTGCTCATTCGGAATCATTTTGGCGATGGAATCTACAAATGAATAGGGCAGATCCATCACCCGCCCCACGTCGCGGATCACACCTTTTGCCGCCATCGTACCGAAAGTCACAATCTGCACTACTCTGTCATTGCCGTATTTGCGGTTGACATGATCAATCACTTCCTGTCTTCTTTCAAAGCAGAAATCCACGTCGATATCCGGCATGGACACACGCTCCGGATTCAGGAAACGCTCAAACAACAGACTGTATTTAATCGGATCGATATTTGTGATTTTCAAACAATAGGACACAATACTTCCCGCCGCCGATCCACGTCCCGGGCCGACAGCAATGCCGTTTTCCCTGCAATAGTTGATATAGTCCCACACAATCAGGAAATAGTCCACAAACCCCATATCCTTGATGATGTTCAACTCATACTCAAGACGTTCCTGAAGCGTCCCATCGTCCTCAGGATATCTCTGTGCCATGCCGTCCTGACACAGCTTGTTTAAGTAAGTCCATGAATCATATCCTTCCGGCACCTCATAATGCGGCACCTTGTACTTGCCAAACTCTATCTCCACATGACATCTGTCTGCAATTCTCTGGGTATTCTCCACCGCCTCCCATGCATAGGGGAAAAGACCCTTCATCTCCTCCTCGCTCTTTACATAGTACTGGCCGCCCTCGTAGCGCATACGGTCCTCATCCGACAGTTTTTTGCCGGTTTGTAAGCAAAGTAAAATATCATGGGGCTGTGCATCCTCGGCATATGTGTAATGCACGTCATTGGTCGCCACCAACGGAATATCCAGCTCCTTACTCATATTAAGCAGCGCCGAATTGACCATCTGCTGTGCCGGAATGCCGTGATCCTGCAATTCTAAGAAAAAGTTACCCTTGCCGAAACACTCCTCATATCTTCTGGCTGCTTTCTTCGCCTCATCCACGAGTCCCTTCTGGATATAACGCTGTACTTCGCCCGCCAGACATGCAGAGAGCGCGATAATACCCTCGTGAAACTCCTGCAAAACCTCCATATCCACACGAGGACGATAGTAGTATCCTTCCGTAAATCCCCGGCTGACAATCTTCACCAGATTAGCATACCCCGTGTTATTCTCTGCCAGCAGCACCAGATGATAATATCTGTCGTCGCCGCCGGTCAGTTCCCTGTCAAAACGCGATCTGGGAGCCACATAGACCTCACAGCCGATAATGGGATTGATGCCTGCGGCAGTCGCCTCTTTATAGAAATCAATGACACCGTACATGACGCCGTGGTCTGTGATGGCGGCACTGTCCATGCCTAATTCTTTGACACGCTTGACATATTCTTTGATTTTGTTGGAACCGTCCAGCAGACTATACTCAGTGTGGACGTGTAAATGCGTAAATGCCATGTAGGGAACCTCTCTTTATAATACTGTTTCTATTGTACCAAACCGTCGGCGCGGTGGAACCTCTTCACACTCTGACAGCATATCTCCCTGAATCAAATCGGCAGATCCATGCGTGTCGTGAACGCCACTTCAAATTCCGGCAATACAAAATCTGTTTCCAGCTCTTCGGGAAAATCGGCAATCTGTAAATCGCTTGAGTCCTCCGCATAAAATACTCTTGCACATCCCTTATCTTTCGGGGCGAATCCTCATTTCATCGTACAAAGATCATAGAAAAAATAGAGCATTCCCTTGTGGGGGCAACCTGCTATCCTGATCATAATCTGCAATTTCTTCCAAATCAAATTGCGCCAGAAAAGAAAGCGGTCTGCTTTTCAGTACCCCTTCATAGTCCTCCCCTTCATAATACGGCCATGTAAAATCTTTCGGCAAATGCGGTTTTCCGCCAAATTTACTTTTGCCAATCGGCAATTCGCTCTTAGCCGATGAATAATCTATTATGATAGCTGTTTTCTTAATCTCTTGAAATAGCTTCTGATAATCCATTTTGTCTGTCGCCCTTTCATTGTGCTTCTATTTATTTGATGGTTGTTGATATTATTCTAACATTTATCTTAATATTGATCTAAAACATCATGATGCCCTACATCAATGAGAATGATTATTTTATCACCTTCATAGTACCAAATAATACGAATATCCATATTGACACTACATTCAAACAGGTCTTTAGTTCCTTGAATGCGTTTCGTGCGAAGTGATGGGTGCATAGGGTTTTCAGCAAGAAGCACTAATTTGTTCTGTAGCTGTTTTTTCTCCTGCATGTTTAAATTTTTGAAATGTTTCTCAAAACGTTTGGTATAAGTAATTTGATACGCCATCACCCTTCCTCCAACCTTGCAAACAGAGCATCTACGTTATCAAAAACAGGCTGCTCGCCCGAGGCGATTTTTTCCTTCGCCTCGTTAATCTCATCGCGAAGCTCATCAAGGTATTTTTTCGGGTAAATAGCGACCGGAAGCATGCAAATAGCGCCATCGCGTTCGAAAACATCCAGCTTGTCGCCTTCTGAAAGACCAAGCTTGACAATAATCTCTTTCGGTATTGTAATCTGTGATTTTTGACGTAATTCAGCTAACATATATTCATCTCCTTTACTCGAATATTATAAGTAAGAATTTCCGACATTCTTACTTATAGTGTATCCATTTTAGACGTATAATACAAGAAAAAACAGCAAAATCTAATAAATATGTGCTGACTCCGAACGAATATCGAAAAGAGTGTAAAGAGCAAATGGCGCAGTCCAAAAAAGGATACCGCCTGAACGGTATCCCTTTTCTACATCCTTTATAAAACTTTCATCTGCTCTGACATTTTATAAGCACTTCTTAAGTTCCTCAACCTTGTCTAACTTCTCCCAAGGCAGATCCAAGTCGTTGCGTCCAAAGTGACCGTAAGCCGCTGTCTGTTTGTAGATCGGACGGCGAAGGTCAAGCATCTTGATGATTCCCGCCGGACGAAGATCGAAATTCTCGCGAACGATATCCACCAGTTTATCATCGGATACCTTACCTGTGCCAAAAGTATCTACCATGACAGATGTAGGCTGTGCAACACCGATCGCATAGGACAACTGAATCTCGCACTTGTCGGCAAGTCCTGCTGCCACAATGTTCTTTGCAACATAACGAGCTGCGTAAGCTGCAGAACGGTCAACCTTCGTGCAGTCCTTACCAGAGAAAGCGCCGCCGCCGTGACGTGCATATCCACCATATGTATCTACAATGATCTTACGTCCTGTCAGACCTGCATCACCGTGAGGTCCGCCGATTACGAAACGTCCTGTAGGATTGATAAAGAACTTGGTATTGTCGTCAATCAGCTCCTTCGGAAGAACCGGATCAAACACATATTTCTTGATATCCGCATGAATCTGCTCCTGTGTCACCTCAGCATCATGCTGTGTGGACAAAACAACCGCTTCCAGTCTTACCGGCTTGCCTGCCTCATCATACTCTACAGAAACCTGACTCTTGCCGTCCGGTCTCAAATATGTAAGTGTGCCTTCCTTACGCACTTTTGTAAGCTGTAATGCCAGTTTGTGCGCCAGTGAGATTGGATAAGGCATATACTCTTCTGTCTCGTTAGTAGCATATCCGAACATCATACCCTGATCGCCTGCGCCGATCGCCTCGATCTCAGCATCAGACATCTTATTCTCTTTTGCTTCCAATGCCTTGTCAACTCCCATAGCAATATCAGAGGATTGCTCGTCAATCGCTACCAGTACGGCACATGTGTTGCCGTCAAAGCCGTACTCGGACTTGGTATATCCGATTTCTTTTACTGTATCGCGTACGATTTTCTGCATATCTACATATGCATTAGTTGTGATCTCGCCCGTCACCAAAACGAAACCTGTGCAGCATGCTGTCTCGCAGGCAACACGGCTCATCGGGTCTTTCGCCATACACGCATCCAAGATGGCATCGGAAATAGCATCGCAGACTTTGTCGGGATGCCCTTCTGTTACTGATTCTGAGGTAAATAGTCTCTTTTCCATGTTCATTCTCCTTTTTGTAAGTTTGTAGATTGCGTAGGTTGCGCATAAGCAGACTCGGTATGTTTGGCTCTGCCTATTCGCGCAAAAATTAAGATCCACTTATTTAATAAGCGGACCTGACAGTCGATAATCAAATCCTCTTATTGTTCGAGCTGCCATATGACAGTATTTTCGCTCAGGTTGGCACCTTCCTTTTCAGGGGTTGCCGTGGCTTCACAGATCCTATGTATCTCCACCACTCTGAATAAGAGAAAACATCACAATATGGAATTTTCATATCTGTACATAACATACACCTATATGAGGCGTATGTCAATACTAAAACGAACAAGTTCGTTTACAAACAAGTTCGTTTACAGACAAGTTCGTTTACATTATCCGACTTTCAACTTAAATTTCTGTAAATCTCTATCGGTAGACACTTTGTCAATCTGCGCTCCGAGCGACTGCAGCTTTAAATGAAAATCTTCATATCCACGTTCAATATACTTAATATCATCCACGGTAGTAATTCCATCCGCAGCTAGTCCTGCTATCACAAGCGCCGCACCCGCTCTTAAATCGGGAGCCGTAATACTTGCACCGGTATACTGCTTCACGCCATCAATGATTGCCGTGTTACTTTCTACTTTGATATTCGCGCCCATACGGGTCAGCTCGTCTACATATTTAAATCTGTTCTCGAAAATACTCTCTGTCACAATACTCGTTCCCGCAGACAGTCCCAGCGCAACGGTAATCTGTGGCTGCATATCCGTAGGAAAGCCCGGATATGGAAGCGTCTTAACATGTGTATGCCCAAGCGGTTTGGATGCTACCACCCGGACAGCGTCGTCCGACTCTTCCAGTTCGCATCCAATCTCCAGAAGTTTCGCACTGATAGACTCCAGATGCTTCGGAATAACGTTCTTGACCGTCACGTCACCCTTAGTCACCGCCGCCGCAAACATAAATGTGCCCGCTTCAATCTGATCCGGGATAATGCCGTACTCAGTACCGTGCAGTTTTGATACTCCTTTGATTCTGATCACATCAGTACCTGCGCCTTTGATATTCGCGCCCATACTGTTAAGGAAGTTGGCAAGATCAACGACATGCGGCTCTTTCGCTGCATTCTCAATGACAGTCTGTCCCTCTGCCATAACAGCCGCCATCATCACATTCATGGTAGCGCCCACTGACACCACATCCATATAGACATGATTGCCGGTCAGTCTCTCCGTCTCAGTGATAATCAGACCGTGCTCAATCCTAACATTAGCGCCCAACGCACGAAAACCTTTGATATGCTGGTCAATCGGTCGAAGTCCGATATTGCACCCTCCCGGAAGCGCAACTTCCGCTTTCTTATATTTACCTAATAACGCACCTAACAAATAATAAGATGCTCTGATTTTCTTGATATAATCATCCTCTATGATCAGGTCATTAATCTGAGAGGCATTAATCTTAACCGTATGTCTGTCCATTTTGTTGATGATAACACCGATGCTTTCCATCGCCTGAATCAACACATTCGTGTCTCTGACATCCGGTACATTCTCTATCACTACGGTTTCATCCGTCATAATTGCCGCAGCAAGGATAGCCAGTGCCGCGTTCTTGGCACCGCCAATCTCAACTTCGCCGACTAACGGATTCCCACCTTTAATCGCATATTGTTCCATAATTGTCCCCTGTATATTAAACGAAATAAAATCTTAATCAATCAACTACTATCTCTTATTGTT
>CAMXBD010000110.1 GCA_947179245.1 uncultured Lachnospiraceae bacterium
AAACAGTACAGATTTCTTTAAATTCGATTGATAAGGTTAAATCTTTTGTAAATGATATTACGAAGTTTGATTACGACTTCGATTTAGTATCCGGCAGATATGTTATTGATGCTAAATCCATCATGGGTATCTTCAGTTTAGATTTATCCAGACCGATTGACCTGAACATCCATGCTGAGGACGGCACTGACGAAGTTCTTGCAGCTTTGAAGCCGTATCTTATGTAAGTTATACTTACCAGAAAAGACGGGAGAATGCCAGAAGCAGGCATGCTGCTTTTGGCATTCTTCTAAACGAACTTGCTCGTTTTTTTATCTGACGATGATCACTTCTTCCGTATCCAATGCGGTCTGCACCAGTTCCTCAATCTTTTCTTCAAGATTATGCTCATGTCTTCTGATAATATTCAGATTCGGTTTTGTTACCGGGTGTTTTGCTACAAAAATAGTGCAGCAGTCTTCATATGGCTGGATGGATGTTTCATAAGTGTCAATCTTCTCAGATATATCCACGATCTCCATCTTATCAAATCCGATAAGCGGTCTGTAGACCGGCAGTTCACACACTTCATTGGTTGCCATCAGACTATGCATCGTCTGAGAAGCCACCTGCCCAATGCTCTCTCCCGTAATCAGACCCAGACATTCCGTCTCCTTGGCTATATGTTCCGCAATGCGCATCATATAGCGGCGCATGATGATGGTCAGTTCATCATGAGGACACTTGTCATAGATATACAACTGTATATCTGTAAAATTAATAACATGAAGATAAATCGGCCCCGTGTAGGCTGCCACCTTTTTCGCCAGATCCACTACCTTCTGTTTCGCACGCTCACTTGTATACGGGGGTGCGTGAAAATATACCGCATCAATCTTGACTCCCCTTTTCGCTATCATCCAGCCAGCAACCGGCGAGTCAATACCGCCGGATAGAAGCAGCATGGCTTTGCCGCCCGTACCCACCGGCATACCGCCGGGACCCGGAATGATCTCCGAATAAATATATATCTTATCGCGCACTTCCACATTAAGCATGATATCCGGTTTGTGTACATCGACACGCATCTCCGGATAGGCATCAAGTATGATGCCGCCCAGTTCCACATTCATCTCCATAGAATTTAAAGGATAATTTTTTCTGGCACGTCTCGCTGCTACCTTAAAAGTCTTATTCTTATCCGGGTACACCTTGTCAATATACTCAACAATCGTCTTCCCCAGCTTCTCGAATCCTTCATCTTCCACATAGACCATCGGACAAATGCCGGAAATACCGAACACTTTCTTAAGTCCTTCCACCGTTTCTTCATAATCAAAATCAGACACCGCATCCACATAAATACGTCCATCCGTCTTGCGCACGACAAACTCGCCCTCGCATTTCTTCAAAGCGTATTTAATCTGCTGCACCAGCGCATTTTCAAACAGATAGCGATTCTTACCTTTCACGCCGATCTCAGCATATTTTATCAAAAAAGCCGTAAACATATTAACCCTCCGTTAGTGCCTCACATATCGCCGCAGCATCGGAATCACTTCCTCCAATGCCTGTATAGTATACTGGATTTCCTCCGTAGTTGTAAAGACTGAAATACTGAATCGGATGGTGGAGTCTAACAGTTCCCGTTCCACGCCGATTGCTTTAAGTGTCGCCGACGTCTGTGGCTTATTGGAAGCGCAAGCGCTTCCTGCGGACACATAAATCCCTCTTTCTTCCAGAGCGTGCAGCAGCACTTCACTTCTTATTCCACGCACAGACAGACTCACGATATGCGCAGCGCCTTCCCTGCCCGGACATCCGTTGACTCTGACATCATCAATATTTCTGGTTCCGCGAATAAACATATCCCGCAGATCATACATCCTGTCCATGTCTCTGTCCAGATTCTCGTAAACCATCTCCGCCGCTTTAGCAAGTCCCGCAATGCCGGGAACATTCTCCGTGCCCGACCGCATTCCTTTCTGCTGCCCGCCTCCGTAGATGATAGGATTAACCTTTGCGCCGTCTCTTATATAGAGGAACCCTACTCCCTTCGGTCCGTGAATCTTATGTCCGCTGACGGACAACATATCCACGTGCATCTTAGAAGGATATATACGGAACTTACCGAAGCCCTGTACAGCATCTACGTGGAAAAGAGTCTGTGGGTTGATTCGTTTGATCAGCGCCCCCGCCTCGGCGATAGGTTCCACTACCCCTATTTCATTGTTCGTATGCATAATAGACACTAAAATCGTATCTGGTCTGATCGCACGCTCCAGATCAGCCAATGAAATTCTTCCTTCATGATCCACAGGAAGATAGGTCACTTGAAATCCCTGATTCTCCAGATATGCCATAGGCTGTAAGACTGCCGGATGCTCGATCTTAGTTGTGATCAGGTGCCTTCCCCTTCTATGATTTGCCATCGCCGTACCAATCAGCGCAATATTGTCAGATTCTGTACCACCGGAGGTAAACAGGATTTCTTTCTCATTTACTTTCAACAGCTTCGCCAGCGTTTCTCTGGCATATCTTAAGTACTGTTCCGCCTCAACTCCCTTATGGTGCATACTGGAAGGGTTCCCGTAATCTTCGCACATGATTCTATGCATCAACTGCGCGACTTCGTCAAAGCACCGGGTTGTCGCAGAATTATCTAAATACACTTCCATTATTGTCATTCCTTTCTCTTGACTTATCGTTCGCGGAAGTTTCTGTTCCAGCACTCCTTTAAAAAATTCAGCTTCGCTCAATTTTTCTTATAGAACAAAATATTATCTATGCATAAAACAGATTTTAGCTTCATACCATATAATATGTTGTTAAGATTCCAATTGATACATCAACCATGACAGCACAGCCAATCCTGCTGTCTCCGTTCTTAAAATTCGTTTGCCAAGTGTAATAGGCTCTATGCCGGCTTTAACCGCCTCTTCTATTTCGCTCTCTTCAAACCCACCTTCCGGTCCTATGAATACAGCAATACTTCCGCCCGGTCTGACTGACTCGATAATCTCTTTTGTACGCCGCATATCCTGCGCCAGTTCATACGGAATCAGTCTCACATCCATATTCTGCGCATATTCGATTGCCTCCTGCATATTCATAACACTGTGTACCGTAGGAATCACACCACGTTTACTCTGTTTCGCTGCCGCCTCCGCAATCCCCTGCCATCGGTTTATTTTCGCTGCCGCCTTCTTTTCATCCAGTTTTACCACACAGCGCTTCGCCGCCACCGGGATCACCTCATAAGCTCCCAGCTCGATTGCCTTCTGAATGACCAGTTCCATTTTGTCCGCCTTTGGCAGTCCTTGAAAAAGATATATTTTGGACGGCAATTCTACTCCATCCTCCTTAATAAAACGAAGTGCGCAGATTACCTCATCCTCCGTATACTCCTCTATGCCGCAGCGGTATTCCCTGTGATCTACCCCGTTACTGACTGCAATCTCTTCTCCGGTTTTCATACGGAGTACATTTTTGATATGATTAAAATCGCTTCCCGTTATAATAATTCTTTTATCTTGTATCTGTGACGGTTCCACAAAAAATCGGTACATAGCCGTACGCCTTTCTTCTACAATTTATCCTGCCTTTTCGCTTTCCGATGCCGGCGCAGCAGTATGACGATATACACTGTCAGATGAAAAAAAATCAACCCCAGCACAGCACCTGCACTGTCTATCAATACATCACCGAAACTTCCGGCCCGCCCTGCCACAAAAAGCTGGTGGAATTCATCACTGCCGGCATAAAGCGTTGCTATAACCGCCGCCACAAGACTCTTACGCAGACGTGACATCTGCCATCTGCACATCCACACATAGAGTAAGATTGCCAAGATTGCATACTCCGTCATATGAGCGCCTTTTCTGACAGCCCCTTCAATGGCGCGGGCAATCTCCCGTATCTGTTCTTCATCTATATGCAAGTGAAAAAACAAGCCTGTCGTATTGACAATCCGGTAGCTGAAGCCTTCACTGACCACACTGGACTCTTCTTTTGTCTGCGCAGAAAAGAAGAAGATGATACACATCCATATGAACGCCAGAACACCTGCGATATTGCTCCACTTTCCCGCCTTATTTCGTCTTATTATCTCAATCATAACTCTTTATCCGTTATTTTTACGTGCCGTAACCGACACCCACTCACCTTGATAAGTCACTTCCAGAACCTCAAGTCCCGCCGCTTCCACCGCTGCCCGGACGGTCTGTTCCTTCGTGTCAATGATACCGGAAGTGATATAGATACCACCTTTTTTCATCTGTCCGACAATAACAGGCGTAAGCGGCACAAGTACATCGGCAAGGATGTTTGCCACCACAATATCATAGCGCGCATATCCCACCCGGTCCTGTATCTCTTTGTCCGTAATGATATTGCCAATCATCATCTGAAAAGATTCCTCATCTATATGATTCACTTTCATATTTTCCGCGACAGCGTCTACCGCACATGGATCCAAGTCTGTCCCCACTGCATGCTTCGCCCCGTACATCAAGGCAAGGATCGCCAAAATGCCGCTGCCCGTTCCCACATCGAGAAGTTCCGTTTCAGGCGTGAGGTATTTCTTAATCTGGCGGATACATAATTGTGTCGTTTCATGCATCCCAGTGCCGAATGCAGTACCCGGATCGATATGCAGAATCTTCTTTCCTTTATCCTCTTCCTTTACCTCTTCCCACGAAGGAATAACTAATAGATCATCTATGTAAAATTGATGGAAATATTGTTTCCAATTATTGATCCAGTCGATGTCTTCGGTCTCGGTTACAAGAATGCTCCCCTCGCCGATGTCCATAAAAAAGCGAAGTTCATCAAGTTCCTGCTGTATCTGTGTTACTATGGCATCCTTATCGGTAGCCATGCCATTTACTTCAAGGCTGCCGTCTTTTTTCTCTTCCACGAAAAAACTGAGGTATGCGATGCCGTCATCCTCTGGTCCATCCGGTAGAATATCCACAAACATCTGCTCTTTTTCAAGGGCTGTCAGCGGAATTTTATCCTCAATCTGTGCACCCTCCAGACCAATGTCATAGAGGGTGCTGATAATAATATCTTCTGCATCTGTAATTGTTTTGATTCTAAACTTCATCCACTTCATATAATTTTCCTCTGGTCATCAAATTCTGCCTGCTTCTTAATCTGTCTTTTCATCATCTTTATCGGAAGAAGGAACAGACGGTATATCAGGTGTGATCAGATTATCATCATCCTCTCCATACTGTACAGATTCTCCATATTCCTGCCAGATGTTGCACACCCATGTCTTGCCTTGATTAAAGACGATCTCATCGCCTTTCTCGTCATAAAATTTGGCGGGCGCAAAATCTCCGTCATAGCGCATCCATGTGCCCTTGATCACTTTACCGTTGGTGAATACAAGCGCGTCACCCTCACCGTGTACACCGAAAGCAAGATAATCATGACTGTCCCTTACTTCACCGTGACAATACTGAAATACCACATTGCTGACAGCCAGCTGCTCATTGTTATATTCATCAATCTGCTCTTTGCCATCCTGATAACGATAGTACAGATGATCTTCTTCATGATACTCGAAATACGGATTATACGCTCCGTATCCGCCGGAGTTATTTCCTGTCTTACCGCCCGGATATATTATGAACGCCGTATCATTATCCGGGTAATCCGCTGTCACATCATCCGCCGCAAACAGGAATGGCGGAACATAGCTCTCATCATAATTCCAGTCATACCCAAGGCGCTCCACCGCCTTAAACAAACCGTCTATCTTAAGATATCCCGTAAACTCGGTAACATATCCCGGACGATCCACTCTGTAAAACGCCTCATCGGCAGGATTGTGAATACCATCCACTGCCGCACTGACATTATAATAATTCGGTCTGTTGATCAGTTCCTCCACATAGGGCTTTGCCAGTCCCCAGTTACAGTAGACTGCCTCGTATCCCATCGCAACATACACAAAATAGTCACGGCTGCTTCGTATAGGTCCTATTCTCTCAAGATCATCGAAATCTTCAAACACTGCCATAAGCCTTGTAATACGCCCCTCCACAGGAGCCTCATAAATAATACCCGCTTTGGACAAACCATACTGCGGCATAGCCGGTCTGTTATTCGGAATCATAACCGCGATCGGTCTTCTAGTCGCTATCTCCTCGTTTGTCCATTCCCCTGTCAGATAACTCTGTATCTTGCCATCGACAACGGTTCGTTCTTCAATCACAAGGCTTTCCTCTGGCGTTTCCTCCGGTTCCGGCTCTACTTCCTCCGGCTCTTCTACTTCCGGCGGCATCTCTACCTGTTCCGGTTCCGGCTCCTGTTTATTTCCGCATCCGGTAAGGCAAACCGTTACACACAGAAATGTCATGACCAGTATTTTGATTGTTCTTTGAAACATTTTTACCTCTCTTCCACTCATCACACCTTACGGTTGATTTTTTTCAAATGGTAAACATTTTTATTATACCCGAAAATAAGATTGTTGTATACTTGAACTTCTAAAGCTGTCAAAAAATGGCGCAAAAAAGCACACCTCCTTACAAGCTAAAGAAGTGTGCTTTGCATTTTGTATTTATATTTTGTATTTATATTTTCCAGTTATTTTCTAAATTTTTTCTTGCCTTTTCCGGTTGTCTCTTCCGCCTTGCCGCCGGAAACATTCTTCGCCGCATTGAGTGTATCACCCGTCTGCTCATCGAATTTCTTAAGCAGGTCTTTCGCTTCGTGAGACAATTTATCCGGCACCTGTACCACCAGCGTTACATAGTGGTCACCTCTGATATTCTTATTACGCAGAGAGGGAACTCCCTTGCCCTTCAGACGCACTTTTGTGTCAGTCTGCGTTCCAGCCTTGACATCGTATATTACCTTGCCGTCCACAGTATCGATCACAATCTCACCACCCAGCGCCGCTACTGCAAAGGACATAGGAACAGTCGAAAATATGCTGTCATCCTGTCTTTGGAAGATTGGATGTCTTCCCACTATCACCTCTACCAGCAGGTCACCTCGTGGTCCGCCGTTAGAACCGGGTTCTCCTTTGTCACGAATACGGACACACTGCCCGTTATCAATGCCAGCCGGGATGGAAACTTGTATTTTCTTCTTATTAGCAATATATCCTGTTCCTCTGCAGTCAGGACATTTGTCTTTAATAATTTTACCGGTTCCATGACAGTCCGGACAAGTCTGAACATTTCTAACCGTTCCGAAGAAAGACTGCTGCGTGAAGACTACCTGCCCCTTACCGCCGCACTTCGTACACGTTTCCGGGCTGGTGCCAGGCTTTGCTCCTGTTCCGTGGCACGCCGTACACTCATCTTTCAGCGTCAGTTCAATCTCCTTGTCTACACCAAAAACTGCTTCCTCAAATGTAATGCGGACACTTGTTCGGATATTAGCGCCTTTCATCGGACCGTTGCTTCTTCCTCCACGCCGGCCGCTGCCAAATATATCTCCAAATATATCTCCGAATATATCAGTGAAATCAGCGCTGTTGAAATCAAATCCACCGAAGCCGCCTGCGCCTCCCGCACCATCGAAAGCAGCATGACCATATTGGTCATACTGCCGTCTTTTCTCAGGATCACTCAAGATTGCATAAGCCTCGGAAGCTTCCTTAAACTTCTTTTCAGCTTCCGCATCACCGGGATTCATATCTGGATGGTACTTCTTAGCAAGAACTCTATATGCTTTTTTAATTGCGGCATCATCGGCATTCTTCTCTATACCGAGCACCTCATAATAATCTCGTTTCTGTTCTGCCATACTTATAATCCTCCAAACCTATCCCTTTCTTATAGTTAACGACTTAGCTCTTAGACTTCTCTGTAATCTCCGTCTACTACGTCGTCTGCTGCGCCGGACTGTGTGCTCTCGTCAGCCGCACCACCCATGTTACTCATGTCAGGACCGCCCTGTGCCTGCTGCATATTCTCATACATCTTTGTAAACAATGCCTGTGCAGAATTTGTGAGTTTCTCTTTTGCCGCCTTCAGTTCATCAATCTGGCTGTCAGACATTTCCCGATCTTTAGTCTGCTCTAAGATATCTTTGACAGCCTGTAAATCAGCCTCTACACTTGCTTTCTCGGAAGCATCAATCTTATCGCCTACTTCGGTAAGCGCTTTCTCTGTCTGGAATACGAAGGAATCAGCTTCATTTCTTGTATCGATTGCTTCTTTTCTCTTCTTGTCCTGTGCTTCATACTCAGCCGCTTCTTTAACTGCTCTATCAATCTCGTCATCAGACATATTGGAACCTGCCGTGATCGTAATATGCTGCTCTTTGCCTGTTCCAAGATCCTTAGCAGATACATTGACGATACCGTTGGCATCGATATCAAAAGTAACTTCAATCTGCGGAACACCACGCATTGCCGGCGGGATACCGTCTAATCTGAACTGTCCGAGGGACTTGTTGTCTTTTGCAAACTGTCTTTCACCCTGTACAACATTGATATCAACCGCTGTCTGGTTATCTGCCGCAGTAGAGAATACCTGACTCTTCTTAGTCGGGATTGTCGTATTTCTCTCAATCAGTCTGGTAGCTACACCTCCCATAGTCTCGATGGACAAGGACAGCGGTGTAACATCTAACAGTAAGATTTCGCCTGCACCTGCATCACCTGCCAGCTTACCACCCTGAATGGAAGCGCCAAGCGCAACACACTCATCGGGGTTCAATGACTTGCTGGGCTCTTTGCCGGTCAACTGTTTTACTTTATCCTGTACCGCAGGGATACGTGTAGAACCACCTACCAGCAATACCTGACCGAGATCAGCATTGGTCAGACCTGCATCTTTCATAGCATTCTGTACGGGAATTGCTGTTTTCTCTACCAAATCATGTGTCAACTCATCAAATTTCGCTCTGGTGAGATTCATATCAAAGTGCTTCGGTCCCTCAGCCGTAGCTGTAATGAACGGAAGGTTAATATTTGTCGTTGTAGCGGAAGAAAGCTCTTTCTTTGCTTTCTCTGCTGCTTCTTTCAATCTCTGAAGAGCCATCTTATCATTAGATAAATCCACGCCCTCCTGTGCCTTGAACTCAGCTAACATCCAGTCAATGACCTTCTGGTCAAAGTCATCACCGCCAAGGTGCGTATCACCATTGGTAGAAAGTACTTCGATAACACCGTCACCAATTTCAATAATAGATACATCAAATGTACCACCACCAAGATCGTATACCATGATCTTCTGCTCTTTTTCATTGTCAAGACCATATGCAAGCGCTGCTGCCGTAGGCTCGTTGATAATACGCTTTACATCCAGACCCGCGATCTTACCTGCATCCTTGGTTGCCTGTCTCTGTGCATCATTAAAGTATGCCGGAACAGTGATAACTGCCTCGTTTACTTTCTCACCAAGATAGCTCTCTGCGTCACCTTTCAGCTTCTGAAGAATCATAGCGGAAATCTGCTGAGGTGAATATTTCTTATCATCAATGGTGCGGCCTCTGTCCGTACCCATATCTCTTTTGATAGAAGCGATAGTCTTGTCAGCGTTGGTTACCGCCTGACGTTTTGCAGGCTCACCTACAAGTCTCTCGCCTGTCTTAGTAAAAGCTACTACTGACGGTGTTGTTCTTGCGCCTTCTGTATTGGCGATAACGGTAGGTTTACCACCTTCCATAACTGCCACGCAACTGTTTGTTGTTCCTAAATCGATTCCGATAATTTTACTCATAATTTCTTTCCTCCTATTATGATTTATACTTCAATTACTGTTACATGAATTAATTAACTAACTACTGCTACCATGCTGTGTCTTACCACGCTTTCGCGGTAGGTATAGCCTTTTTGTAATTCCTGCGCAACTACGCCGGTCTCAAACTCTTCGCTCTCCACCTGCATCACTGCATTATGGAAATCCGGATTAAACTCTTCTCCCACTGCCGGAATAGGCTTCACATCCATATTCTCAAGTTCTGTCATAAGCTGCTTGTAGATCATCTCCATGCCCTGCGCAAATCCGCCGCCCTTCTCATCTTCGGGCACAGCTGCCAGACCTCTTTCGAAATTGTCCACCACCGGAAGGATCTTTTCAATCACGCTCTTGGCACCTGTCTCGAACATCGCTGTCTTTTCTTTCTCAGTCCGTTTGCGGAAATTCTCAAACTCTGCCATCTGGCGTTTTACCCTGTCCTCCAACTCCTCAATCTTCTCTTTCAGAGCTTCCTGCTTTTTATCTGTTTTTTCTTTTTTCTTCTTTTCTTTTTTCTCTTCCTTCGACGCTTCTTTTGATTCCTGCGCTGTCTCTGCCTTAGCCGCATCCTGCGCCACGTCGTCCGCCTCAGCGCCTTTGTCCGCATTCACTTCTCCGTCCGCCTGTGAAGCCTTCTCCTCAGTCAGATTTTCTTCCTGTAACTTATCTTTTTCCTCTGCCACGCTTATCATTCCTTTCTGTTATGCTGACCTGCGTTTGCCCGCGGTGTCTTTGCATATCCGCCCTGACATCAGTTCAAGCCATGCTCACTTCTTATATAAATCATCTAACTGGTTTTTCAACAGTTTCAGATTCTTGACTACTTTCTCATAATCCATTCTCTTCGGTCCGATGATACCTATAGTCCCCTTCATTCCTTCATCCAGTTCGTAGGTCGCAGTCACGATACTGCAATCCCTCATGCCCTGCACCGGTGTCTCATTGCCGATATAAACCTGTATGCCGGTATTGTTCTCATCTGCCAGATTATCCTGTACCAGCTCACTTAAAAGTTGTTTCTCTTCAAAAGTTGTGATCAGCTCACTTGCCCGTTCATGGTCTGCCAATTCAGGATACTTGAAAAAGTTCTTTGTACCGCTTGTGTAGATCTCAAGGTCTTCATCTGCATTGATCGCCTCTGCAACCGCATCGATAACGTCCGCCACAATTACGCTGTGGATACCTGCCTGCTGTTTCATCGCCGAAATCAGTCCTAAGTTGATTTCCTCTAACGACAGCCCGTTCAGGTGAGTGTTTAACAGGATGTTTAGCTTCAAAAGCGTCTCATCACTGAGTTCATCTTTCACCGTGAGCATTGTATTCTTAATAACATTGCCTTCCACGACGATGACTGCAAGTATCTGATTGACATCCACACGCGACAACTGAATAAATTTCAATTTATTGTGATGATACTGCGGCGCCGAAACCATTGCTGCATACTCGGTATTTGCCGCAAGCATTTTCGCCGCCTGTTTAAGAAGATGATCCATCTTATCCTCTTTCTCAAGAAGAATCTCTTTCATCTCCTCCACTTCCCGCTCCTTCTCCTCCATCATCTTATCAACATACAGACGATAGCCTTGATCGGATGGAATACGTCCTGCGGAAGTATGTGGCTGCAAAATATAACCTAATTCTTCCAAGTCTGCCATTTCATTACGGATGGTCGCCGAACTCAGATTAAGATCCGTATACTTGGAAATCGTTCTGCTTCCTACCGGTTCTCCCGTTTCCAAATAATTGCGAATGATGGCTTGCAATATTTTATATTTTCTTTCATCCAACTGCATACCATTTCTCCCATTGTTAGCACTCGACCAACTAGAGTGCTAACATCTTCTAGTAGTAAATTATCACTTAAGGTTTTCATTGTCAACATTTCCCTGCAAAAAAATTATAAAAAAAGTATAAAAA
>CAMXBD010000111.1 GCA_947179245.1 uncultured Lachnospiraceae bacterium
ATATTTTATCAAATTACTATCTTTACTGTAAGTAAAGCGGCTTTATATAATAAAGCATGAAAATGATTTCATTATTATGCACAAATAATAAACTCAAAGATTATATAAAATGTCAATTTACACGAATTATAATGTGAAATATCATAATTATATAAATGAAATCGATATCACACAAGCGGTACAGAAAAGACATTAAAGAAATGACGATTCGAGGAGGTAATGATCATGGTGAAATTGAATGGGAAACCTGTGTACAAGGGTATTGCTATCGGTCCGGTTGTGGTTTTAAAGAAGGACGGACAGCAGGTAAGGCGCAGCAGAGTTGAGGATCCGGATAGTGAAGCAGCGAGAGTTGATGAGGCTGTCAAAACGGCTCAGGAGCAGCTGCAGATCCTTTATGATAAGGCTGTTAAGGAAGTAGGAGAGGGCAGTGCAGCAATTTTTGAAGTACATCAGATGATGCTGGAAGATGAAGATTATCTGGAAGCTATAAATAATATGATCAGAACGGAGCAGGTAAATGCGGAGTATGCGGTAGCTGTGACCGGAGACAATTTTGCCGAGATGTTTGCCGGAATGGATGACGACTATATGAAAGCCCGTGCGGCGGATGTAAAGGACATTTCAAACCGGTTGATCCGGTGTCTCAGCGGAGAAGGTGGAAATGATCTTAATTTTACGGAACCGTCCATTATCGTAGCGGATGATTTAAGTCCCAGCGAAACCGTGCAGATGGATAAAGAGAAAATTCTGGCGTTTGTTACAGTCCATGGTTCATCTAATTCCCACACCTCCATTCTTGCCAGAATGATGAATATTCCAGCATTGATCGGTGTTCCGCTGGATCTTGATCAGATTCAGTCCGGAATGAAGGCAGTAGTTGATGGCATACAGGGCGAAGTGATTTTTGAACCGGACGAGGCTGTATGCGAAGAAGCAAACAGCAAGATTGAAAAAGAAAAGGAAAAACTGCGTCTTTTGCAGGAGTTAAAGGGTAAAGAAAATGTTACATTGAGTGGAAAGAAGATCAATGTCTATGCAAATATCGGCGGCGTTGGTGACGTCGGGTATGTTCTGGAAAATGATGCAGGCGGGATCGGATTGTTCCGCAGTGAGTTCCTGTATCTTGGAAGAGATGATTTCCCGACAGAAGAAGAACAGTTCCAAGCGTACCGTCAGGTTCTACAGACGATGGGCGAGAAAAAAGTTATTATCCGTACGCTTGATATCGGAGCGGATAAACAGGTGGATTATTTTAACCTTGGAAAAGAGGATAATCCCGCACTCGGATACCGGGCTATCCGTATCTGCTTAAAACAGCCGGATATTTTTAAGACCCAGCTTCGGGCATTACTGAGGGCAGCCGTATACGGAAATCTTTCCATCATGTATCCCATGATTACTTCAACCGAGGAGGTTGCCAAGATCTATGAGATTGTGGCGGAGGTAAAGAAAGAGTTGGAAGAGCAGGAGATTCCTTTTAAAGATCCGGAGCAGGGCATTATGATTGAGACGCCGGCGGCAGTAATGATTAGCGATAAACTGGCTCAAATGGTAGACTTTTTCAGCATAGGAACAAATGATCTGACGCAGTATACGCTTGCCATTGACAGGCAGAACGAGAGACTGGACGATTTCTATAATCCCCACCATGAGGCTGTCTTACGCATGATTCAGATGGTAGTTGACAGCGCACATAAATATGGAAAGTGGGCAGGTATCTGCGGAGAGTTAGGCGGTGATCTGGAGCTTACAGAGACATTTGTGAAAATGGGAATTGATGAATTGTCAGTTTCACCTTCCATAATCCTGCAGTTGAGGGAACGCATCAGATCTATCGATTAATAACGCTGGTAGACGGTGAGAATAGTTTTATGCGGGAGGTTAGCGCGAATGGATTCTAAAATAATTTTTCTGGATATAGATGGAACACTTACAGAACCGGGAAGCAATGTGCCTCCCGATTCTGCTATACAGGCGATCAGACAGGCCCGCGATGCGGGACATTACGTTTTCTTATGCACCGGAAGAAACTATGATATGCTGTCACCTCTTTTAGAGTATGGATTTGATGGTGTTATAGCCAGTGCGGGCGGATATATCAGGTGTCAGGAAAAAGTGATCTACGACTGCCCTATGACGGAGGAACAGAAACGCTTGGCAATGGACGTGTTGGAGAAGAATGGTGTTTTCCGGACAGTCGAGTGTCTGGATGGTTCGTATACGGATGAGGGATTTAAAGAATTTCTGAAAGCTCATGCTTCCGAGGGTGGCAATAGCGAGCTGTTGCGATGGCGGGAGCAGATTGAGAAGTCATTAAATATTCTCCCTATGAAGGAGTACAGAGGACAGCCGGTTTACAAAATCGTTATTATGAGTCCGTCTGTAGAACAGCTTTCAGAGCCGCAGAAGATGCTGGTATCTGACTTTGAGTTTTGTATACAGGACAAAAACAAAGATGGCTTTATAAACGGAGAAATCATAAACAAAAAATTTAATAAGGGAAAAGCTGTCGAGAGGGTCTGCGGTTATCTTCATATTCCAATCAGCAATTCGGTGGCGATTGGGGACAGCATGAACGATAAAGAGATGCTGGAGACGGCAGGACTTAGCATATGCATGGAAAATGGAAATGATGAGTTGAAAAAGCTGGTTGATGATATCTGCCCTTCCGTGCAAAAAGACGGGATTCGAGATGCTTTTTTGAAATATCGCCTTATATAAGACCGGATAATCAAAGGATATAGATACCTGATTGGAATTTATGTGAGAAGTTCATATTGCCTTGGATGAAATCGATTACATAAATATATACAAAAAGTATTGCTTACTATTAGAGAAAACGTCAATTTACAATAAATGTATGTAATGTTATATTAGTAGTACAAAGTGATATCGATTTCATATACTAAAACGGAGGAGAGGATAGACTATGGATTATGCAAAGTGTGCAAAGGATATTTATGAAACCCTCGGCGGAAGAAGTAATCTGGTAAGCGCAGCACATTGTGCTACCAGACTTCGGCTGGTTACAGTAGATAACAGCAAGATTGATATGAAAAAACTGGAAAACATTGACGGCGTAAAGGGTGTTTTCAGTAATAACGGTCAGCTCCAGCTGATTATCGGAACAGGTACGGTAAATAAAGTATATGATGAATTTTTAAATGTAAGCGGTATGACTGCGGCGACAAAAGAGGACGTGAAAGCGGCGGCGGCCGCCGGACAGCCTGTATTTAAACGAATGATTAAGGCATTGGGAGATGTATTTGTTCCCATTCTTCCGGCAATTGTGGCATCCGGATTGATGATGGGATTAGTCGAGGCTCTCGGTAAAGCGATTCCTTCCTTTGCCGGAAGTGACTGGTATGGTATTCTTGATCTTATGGCAAACACGGCATTTACATTTCTTCCGATATTAATTGCCGTATCTGCGGCAAGGGTGTTCGGTGGAAATATTTTCTTAGGAGCCGTTATCGGAATGATTATGATTCATCCCAGCCTGATCAATGCATGGTCTGTAGGTTCCATGGACGCGGCGGATATTCCGGTGTGGCATCTGTTCGGCGTATTCCCGATTAGGCAGGTAGGATATCAAGGACATGTAATTCCTGTTATCATTGCCGTATGGCTCATGTGCAAGATTGAAAAATGGCTGCATAAACATGTGCCGGAAATGATTGACTTGTTTGTTACGCCTCTGTGTACCGTGCTGCTGACAGCGTTTGTTACATTGGGAATTATTGGACCGATTTTCTCTACGGCGGAAAGTTATGTTTTGGAATTTGCAGGATGGATTATTACCGTAGGACACGGTGTTGGTGCTATGATTATGGGAGCCTTGTACCCGCTAACTGTAGTATGCGGTATCCATCACATGTATAATGTAATAGAAGCAGGTATGTTGTCCGCAGTGGATGGACTTAATATCTGGATGCCAATTGCCTCGGCGGCAAACTTTGCACAAGGCGCAGCGTGTCTGGCAGTCGGTTTAAAATCCAAAAATATAAAAACGAAGTCCGTGGCAATTCCTTCATCGCTGTCTGCAGCGCTGGGAATCACGGAGCCGGCAATTTTTGGTGTAAATCTGAGGTTTGTGAAACCGCTTGTATGTGGTATGATAGGAGGGGCGGCAGGAGCGTTGCTCGGCTCAATTTTCCATATTGGCGCAACATCATATGGGGTGACAGGGCTTCCCGGATTTTTGATTACGCTGGACTATACCGTACAATACGCGATTGTTCTTGCGGTATCCTTCGGAATATCCTTTGTTTTGACATGGTTTGTATGGAAAGAAGACGCAGAAGATGCGGGCAGTACAAACAGTGCAGCAGTAGAGACCGAAGATACGCAGGATGCTCAGTCGGCGCCGGCAGAAAAGGCGTTGTTTGCACCCGTAAAAGGTAACGTTATTGACAGGGAAGAAATTCCGGATGAAACTTTTGCGGCGGGTGTGCTTGGAGACGGTGTCGGTATCGTGCCGGAAGCAGGAGAAGTCGTTGCACCATTTGACGGTGAAATCTCTTCCGTTACAGATACATGCCATGCTATAGGTATTACCGGACCGAGTGAAATGGAAGTTTTGATCCATGTAGGTATCGACACAGTCAATATGAAAGGTGATGGCTTTGAGCTTTTCGTCTCAGAGGGCGATAAGGTAAAGGCAGGACAGAAACTTATGACTTTTGATATTGCAAAGATCAAAGCAGCAGGATATAGTACAACTACGGCGGTTCTTTTAACTAACAGTGATGATTATCCGGATTTCAGAATTATAAAAACCGGGGCGACCGATACAATGGAGAAATTATTTACAATTGAAGCCGGAGAAGCGTAATAAATTAAACAAAATAAGCAGTGGCCCGGAATCAAAAATACAAATTATCGGTGAGGTAGAACAATGAAAAAAGGAACAACAAAGAATGATGAAGTTTTTCAAAAGAGATTACAGCGTCATCATGATGAGCTGAGATGGCTGTATATGGAGCTGTTTGATAACGGTTCTATGTTTGCGGAGCTTTGCGACAATATGCGGCAGTTTTATCTGGAAAGAAACAAAGAGCTGAAAGCGCGGGATAAAAAGCGCGAAACAGATCAGGAATGGTATAAGCAGAATGATATGCTGGGAATGATGTTCTATATCGATAATTTTGCCGGAAATATGAAAGGCGTGGAGTCTAAGCTGGATTATATTGAGCAGTGTAATGTCAATTATATTCATCTCATGCCGTTTCTTGATACCCCTAAGGGACGTTCGGACGGCGGATATGCGGTTTCCGACTTCCGTAAGGTACAGCCGAAATTGGGCTCTATGGAAGACTTGGACAGTCTGACGGCAGCCTGTCATAAGAAAGACATTAACGTGTGTATGGATTTTGTCATGAATCATACGTCGGAAGATCACGAGTGGGCGAAAAAAGCCAGAGAAGGTGATGGAGAATATATGAGCCGTTACTTTTTCTATGATAATGATAAAGAGCCTGCCATGTATGAGAGAACTGTGCCGCAGGTATTTCCGACTACTGCGCCGGGCAATTTTACATGGCTTGAAGATGCCGGGAAATATGTGATGACCACATTTTACCCGTATCAGTGGGATTTAAATTATAAGAATCCGCGGGTATTTAATGAGATGATGTACAATTTCCTCTATCTGGCAAATAGGGGAATCGATATCATCCGTATCGATGCAGTACCCTATATCTGGAAGGAATTAAATACTTCCTGCCGTAATCTGCAGCAGGTGCACACAATTGTGCGTATGATGCGCATGATCAGCGAGATTGTCTGTCCCGGCATTCTCCTGCTGGGCGAGGTGGTTATGGAGCCTGAGAAAGTGACACCGTACTTCGGCACTGTGGAGAAACCGGAATGTCATATGCTCTATAATGTTACCACGATGGCGACGACTTGGCACACAGTGGCAACAAGAGATGTGCGGCTGTTGAAAAAACAGCTTGATATTGTAAATGCGCTGCCTAAAGAATATGTATTTTTGAATTATCTTCGATGCCATGATGACATCGGCTGGGGACTTGACTATGGTACGCTGATGATGGACGGTATTGATGAACGAAGCCATAAGCAGTATTTAAATGACTATTTCCAAGGGTATGCCGGAAACAGCAACAGCCGCGGCGAACTTTACAACGCTGATCCGGTTACCGGTGATGCCAGATTCTGTGGAACTACTGCATCTATGTGTGGTGTCGAAAAAGCCGGTTTTGAACAGGATGAGGCGGCGATGGATAAAGCGGTCAGGTTTGACCTGATGCTTCACGCGTACATGTTTATGCAGTCGGGTATTCCGGTATTATACAGCGGAGATGAAATAGGGCAGGTCAACGACTATACTTATAAAGAAGATCCGGATAAAGCGGCTGATTCCCGTTATATCCACCGGGGAGCAATGGATTGGAAACTGGCTGAAAATATTCAGGATACGGATACCGTACAGGGTAAGATATTCCAAGGACTGAGCCGGTTAGAGCAGATCCGCAAGACAGAAAAAGTGTTTGTTTCCAGTGCAGATACATGGACCATCGAAACAAAAGACCAGTCGGTACTGTGCATCGGAAGATATTTTGACGGGGAGAAAATGATTGGGTTATTTAACTTCAGTGAATATGATAAAACTGCATGGATTCAGGAAAACGACGGTGAATACGTGGAACTGATTTCGGGTAAAAAAATGAAACTGAATGATATTAAGATACTCGCTTACGGATTTTATTACTTTAAAAAGAAGTAGAGATAAGGAACGAAATGTATGAACATAGCTGAGATTGCGAAGATGGCAGGTGTATCCAGTGCCGCTGTCTCACGATATTTTAACGACGGATATATTTCTGAGGAGAAGAGGGAAGCGATCCGCCGGGTAGTGGATGAAACGGGATACCGTCCTCTGGCGCAGGCACAAATGCTCCGGACCAAGAAGACAAAAATGATCGGTGTAGTTGTACCTAAGATTGCATCAGCATCCATTGGGCGTGTTGTGGAAGGGATCTTGTCAGTCTTAAATGAGAGCGGCTATCAGATGCTTCTGGCAGTGACTCAGAATGATCCGAAAAAAGAATTAGAATACCTATCTGCTTTTCGTGAAAAACAAGTGGACGGTGTAGTATTAGTTGCGACAATATTTACTGCACAGCACAAGCAGATGTTGAAGAATTTATCTGTTCCGGTTGTGATCGTCGGGCAATATCTATCCGGTTACTGCTGTGTATTTCATGATGACTATCATGCGTCTTATGACCTTACAAAACTGTTTCTGGATAAAGGAAGAAAGAAGCTTGGATATATCGGTGCGATACAGCAGGATAAAGCAGTGGGAGCAGAGCGGTACAGAGGATTTTGTGACGCGGTGCGTGATTCAGGGTTAGATGAGTTGACACAGAATTATGTGACGGCGGCATTTACAGTTGCTTCAGGTTATGAGAAGGCAGGAGAGCTGCTTGATCGCTGTGGCGGGCTGGATGGATTGATCTGTGCGACAGATACGATGGCTGCCGGCGCTATGCAGTACCTTAAAGAACACGGCAGGAAAGTTCCGGCGGAAATTCTGGTGGCGGGACAGGGTGACTCTGAGATGGCAAAGGTAACATCTCCCGCGCTTATCACCGTACACTATTCTTATGAGCAGAGTGGTGAACTGGCAGTACAGATGTTACTGGAATTGCTGAGTCGTGAACAGAGTGCTGTGAGAGAAGTAAAATTAGGATATTATATTGTTGATCCGGACGAAAGGTCTGATCAGTGAAAAACAGGGTCATACTTTGATAAGAGTATGACCCTGTTTGTAATCAACTTTCTATAATTTGCGGCGGCTGTGTCTGTGTATAACGCAGTGCTAAGAAAGCGTTGCGGTCTCGGTGGTACAAATTCCTGAGTTCTTCGGAAAAGCCCACTACGATATGCGGGAAGTTATTCGCATAGTATTCGAGAATCGTCTCTTTTTCTTTTTTCTTAATATCAAAGCTTTCGGCAGCTTTGTCGTCACCGTTTACAGGATAAAATACGATGCTGTAATTGCTGCCGGTATAAAGACCGTTGGTGTAGTGTTTCGTGCGATGCTGGTACAGCCATGCAATATTATTGTTTAAGTATGCACGAGGTGAAGTAGAAGCAGTATTGTATGTAAAAAGGCGGCCGACACGGATACCCTTGCCGAACACACGGGCATTTTCATAATCTGAAACAATCTGTCCTTCTGCATAAGCTCCAAGCTGGGCAAAATCTTTTTTAATATTCTTTAAGTAGATGCCAAGGCATGCCTTAATCAGCATCCAGATACCGATGAGAAAGACAATGACGCCTGCGCCGCACATGAGATAGAGGCGCAAAGGACTGATATCATCTGCAAACCGTTCATCTACCAGAACATAATTTACAGCGTATTCATCGATTTCGGCATCAGAAAATTCCATGTCTTGAAACCATTCTTTAAAATATTTTGATTCGTCATAATCCATAAGACGGACAT
The DNA here is from genome assembly GCA_947179245.1 of uncultured Lachnospiraceae bacterium. Classification (GTDB taxonomy): domain Bacteria; phylum Bacillota; class Clostridia; order Lachnospirales; family Lachnospiraceae; genus UBA3282. The sequence goes on from CAMXBD010000111.1 coordinate 8,483, forward strand.
TGCCCTTGACGGAAACAATGCGGTCTAAGGAAACATCATCGCCCATAAGATATGCCCATGTATCATCACAGATACTGTCCAGTTCCGATGCCTTACTTTCCTTGACACGTACAGCAATATAATTCTCCCAATCCTCGCCGTATGGGATGATATAATAATCATAGATCTTACCGTCGCTGTCTTCATATTCCGCGAAGCAGTCATATACGGCGGAGATCTCACTGCTTGCAAAGGTATTGAACAGTTGAGTCCGCGGAATGTCATCTAAGTTTGTGCCGCCGGAAAACATACTGAATAGCTGCGGAACTGCCGCGAAGTTGATCATAAATAGAACGACAGCGGCTATCGTCAGGACGATCGTCACAGGCAGTACGTTTTTAATAGATTTCTTTTTGAGTTGCTTTAATAGTTCTTCCATGGTATCCCCCTCATCAAGTGTAAACATGTTTACATCATACATTATCCATTCTATAGGAGATACGGGGGATTGTCTATTATTTTTTACAGTAAAAACTCCTGTAACAGTAGTTCCAATTCTTCTATTTCTGATCCGGTAAAAGGAAGAACATTCTCAGGCGCATCAGTTTTGTTCAACGGCTTTTGTTCGGTATCTTCCTTTGAGTCCGGCTTGACTAACTGCATGTCCAATTCTGTCTGTTCTAAACGGTTAGCCAGATGATTTTCCAGATAATCTACCAGATTGATCCGAAGAATATTGATTTTTCCGGAGATATCGACCAGTGAGGAAACGGCGAAGTAGCAGTACAGGCCGAGAAAACTGATCACATAAAAAGGCGCAATGCTTAAGAAGCTTTCATTGTGGATGATACTTATGCAGGCGCCTATTCCGGCGACCAGAACCGAGAGCAGCATAAGCTGTCCGGACAGATGTTTCAGCATAGATAAAGGAAAAATTCCAAGCTTCATATGGCTTATAAACCTGTCCACAAAAACCGAAACGTTGGAGACTTTTTCATTGATCTTGCAGCATCCGGAAAATTTTAGTTTAAGCTGTTGTAAGGATTTATTCGTAGTAGTGGACATATGTTCCGTTTCCCAGATCAAACGATGATAAATCACTCCCATCACAATCTGGCATATAATACTACAGAATAGTAATGCCAGAATCGCAATCATAAAATTTTTATGTTGAAAAAAAATTGTAAACATAATTCGCCATACCCTCCCTAGATACGATAAAATGATCCGCATACCTATATTATATTGGAAAATTTGTGATGCAAAAGCTGTAAGGCATCGTAGAATTAATTGGTTTTGTGAGTTAGTCTGTGTTGTCGCGCGGCATACTGGAAATAAATAAAAAAATATGTTACAATATTTACCAATGTGTAACAAGATTTATTCGGAGAAAATATTTATTGTAAACTGGAGGGAATACAAATGGTTTATCATCCGCAAGGGGTATGTTCTAAAGCTATTGATCTGGAAGTGGAAGACGGCGTTATCAAATCCGTGGAATTTACAGGAGGATGCAACGGTAATCTACAGGGAATATCCAGATTGGTTTCCGGAATGAAGATTGAGGATGCGATCGAGAGACTGCGGGGTATTAAATGCGGATTTAAGAATACTTCCTGTCCCGACCAGCTGGCGTGTGCTTTGCAGGAAATCTTAGGCAATTAGGAGGTTTCTTATATAATGAGTAAGAAGATTGTACTTACCGGCGGTGGTACTGCCGGACACGTAACTCCCAATATGGCGCTGATTCCGAAGCTTAGGGAATTACAGTATGAGATAGCCTATATGGGGTCTTACGACGGTATTGAGAAGAAGTTGATGGAAGACTTCAACATTCCTTATTTTGGTATTGCAACAGGTAAATTCAGAAGATATTTTGATCCAAAGAATTTTTCCGATCCGTTCCGCGTACTGAAGGGAATGAGAGAGGCCAGAAAATATCTCAAGGAGATCAAGCCTGATGTGGTATTTTCCAAGGGAGGTTTTGTCAGCGTACCGGTGGTGCGTGCCGCATATTCGCTGGGGATTCCGTGTATCATACACGAGTCTGACATGACTCCGGGGCTTGCCAATAAACTCTGTATCCCTGTGGCAAAGAAAGTATGCTGTAATTTTCCGGAGACATTCAGTATGCTGCCCGCGAGTAAAGCAGTGCTGACAGGCTCACCAATTAGAAAAGAACTGGCGATGGGAAATAAGGAAGCCGGATACAGGCTGTGTGGGTTTGATGCTTCCAAACCAGTCATTATGGTTGTGGGAGGCAGCCTCGGTTCAGCAGCAATCAATCAGGCGGTAAGAGACGTGCTTCCGGAACTTTTAAAAGATTTTCAGGTAGTACATTTGTGCGGAAAGGAGAAGATGGATAACCTGCTTCTCACTACATCGGGATATAAGCAATTTGAGTATATCCGGTCCGAGATGAAAGATCTCTTTGCCATGGCTGATCTCGTGATCTCCAGAGCGGGTGCGAATGCGATCAGTGAATTGCTGGCACTCAAGAAGCCTAACATATTGATTCCGCTGCCGGCAAGCAGCAGCAGGGGAGATCAGATTATGAATGCTAAATCTTTTGAATCACAAGGATTTAGTATCGTAATCGATGAAGATGATCTGACCAATAAGCTGTTATTAGAGAAGATTCAGGAATTATATTTCAATAGATATACCTATGTTGACGCAATGAGTAAGAGTAACCAGCGTGATGCCATCGGAACGATTATCGGACTCATTGAGAATGCGGTAAACGAAAAGTAATCTGTCGATGAAGCAGGATGGAAAATTCTTGAAAAACAATATATGCAATGCTACACTTATGTGTATAGCAGATAGAAAAAGAGAGAATTGTGCGGCTGTATCATTGGCTGTGCAGCCAAACATTTCAGAATGGAGGATGAAATGAGCAAAGTTACATTTGACTATTCTAAAGCAGCTTCCTTTATTGGTGAAAATGAAGTGGAATCCATGAAGAAGCTGGCGCTTGATGCGAAAGAAGTACTTGTATCAAAGAGCGGAGCGGGAAACGATTTCTTAGGATGGATTGACT
>CAMXBD010000112.1 GCA_947179245.1 uncultured Lachnospiraceae bacterium
TCATAAGCCCCTTTACGGAAATAGTGCGGCCTGCTTTATAGCAGCCGGACTGTGTGTCAACATACAAGACGGTATCTCCAAAATAAAAAAGGCGCATGATATTGATTTTCTCTCTACCATACACCTAAAGTTACTGTTACTATAAAATTTTTCAGCTAAACCAATCTTAGCAACTGTACCAGCTCATGCGGTTCGGATTCTTTAGATATAGTCTGCCTTGTATCAAACTTCTTAAAACCGTAGCTTTCATAAAATGAAAGCAGTTTTACGTTATTTTCTGCTTCTACAAATGCCACCATGCCGCCTGCCTGATACTGCAAAACCTGTATCTGCCTGATTGCCGCTTCAAGCAGCTCCTTTCCTGTTATTCTGCCTGCTGCCCTGTCATTATAATTTTTCCCAAGCTGTGCAATCAAATATGCCGCCAGATTATAGGTCTGTTCTCCTTTGTCTATCCCACTAAACCTTGCGAGTTTGCGCTTTACCGTGTTGCTGAACGGCTCCGCTTTTACCACAAGCGGTTTTATTGTGATAGAAAAATATCCCAACAGTTCTGCATCTTCTGATGACAGCACTAAATATGTAACCGCCTGATGTTTTTTTGCAAATTCAACTGACTGCTGCTTCAAAAAGTGCTCAACATCCCTGTTTAACGGACAGGAAAACCCGGAAAGGAACTGTAACAGCTTATCCTCTCCGAGCCGTCCGTCATCATTCTCCAAATACTCACGAATGTTCAGCACGATAAAATTACTCGCCTGCTGCATCCGTTTTCTTCCTTTTCTCCATGAATTTTATTATTTCATCCGCTCCCTGCAGGTAAGTCACATTGATCGGAACACGAGGTGTCCTGTCGTTGGCAGATGCTTCAATCGCATCGGCAAACATCTCCACCTGCTTCTGACCTGATATAACAAAATTCTTTGTAATGCTTGAAGTTGCCATAAAAAACACCTCCTTTATCAGTATGGCTCTTTTTACACATCGCATACTTACCTATCTACATTGTACGGTTTTACAATCGCTTTTGCAACAAAATCTTTGTGAATTTTTTATCCCTACAGCGTTTCCTCCTTCCTTTTTACCTTTTCAGCATCCGCCCTGTCTGTTCCGGCCGCCTGTGCCTTGAACGCTTCCAGCTTTTCCTTTAATGACATCTTCTGTGCAGGCTTGTCACACATTGCTGCCGCAACTTTCATTCCCGGCTGTCTGCCGCCCGTCATAGACATCCTTCCTGCATTTTCTGCCGGATATGGTATCGGTTCGTCCGCAGCGTTTTCTTCCGTTTCCGGTTCTCCAGAAATTTCTTCCTCCTGCCCTCCGTTTCCTTCCTCCGGCGCATCGTCCATGCCGATTGCATCATCGCCCTTTTCGTCCATGTTGAGCAGGGCATTTAACGCCGATAACCGCTCCAGCTTCTCCGCAAGCTCCGCTTCCTGCGCAAACGGTTTTATGACCTCCACTTTTGCAGTCTCAAGCTGGCGCTCCACGGTTTCCAACTTTGTCTGCGCTTCCGCAAGCTGTTTCGGCATGGACTCCAGCGCGTGGTTGATGCGGGAAATGTTGCCCAGCGGGTCAGCGGCGATCTCAAGGTTATGGGAAAGCTGCCCTTTTAAGTTCATCACAAATTTGTGATTGAAAGAATCAAAGGATACCGCCATCTTAAACCCAGCATACTCCCCGACCGTGGCAGGCACATTGACGGTTTTCATTTCTTTGCACATCTCCACAAGGGCGGTTCCGGCTTCTTTTTTGTCCGTATAAGTCTTATCCACGACTTTCATGCGGAATTGCTCTTTGTCCGCCGGGAGATTTGCTTTTGCGGTCTGAATGTCAGCCTCCATGCCCTCTATCCTTTCTTTCAGAATGGCTATCTGCTGCGGGTAATGCTTGGCGATATTGTCCTCAAGGCGGTACTTCTGGCTGGTATGGTTCGCTTTCATCAGCTTCAGCTTTGACACCTGAATGTCGAGATCCATTTTTTCCTTGATATACGGGTTGCCCGTCGCCAACGCCTTTACCTCCGCATAAGTGAGTGCCGCTTCATCTACATCCTCACAGCTTCTGACCGGGGATTTTGATGTCATGATCTGCCCGATGAATTTCTGCTTGTTTTCAATAAGCTGCCATGAGTAACTGTCAAATGTCCCCTCCGTCACATACCGGAAAATCTTTACCTTTGGATTGAGGTTACCCTGGCGTAAAATTCTGCCCTCCTGCTGTTCGATGTCAGAAGGACGTATTTCACGAAACATTTAAAATGCCGAAAAATACGCCCTTCTTAAAGGATATTCCCTATGAATTTATAATAGATTTTTACTTCCTGTGTCCTCTGTCCGTCTGTTTCCTTTGCTTCACCTATGGTAATCTTTTCAATAAGCCTGTTCAGGAGTAACGCCCTCAGTTCCTCAACGCCTGCATAATTTTTTATGAGTTTTGCAAACTGTTCCGCATTTTCTTCCTCATCACTCTTTGCCCTGTTCTGTTCTTCCAGCTCCCTTATTTTCACTTCAAGTTCGGTCTGCTCGGCTTCATACTTCCTGCTCATCATCTGATAATTGCGCTCTGTGATGCCGCCGCTTATCTTATCTTCATAAAGTGACTGGAACAGCTTATCCACTTCCGATAATCTTGCTTTGCACTGTTTTAATTCTTTCTCCAATGCTTTCCGTCTGTCAGTTTCCGCCCTGCCAGCCTTTTTTAACAGCTTATCCACCATTGACGAATTATCTCGCAGCGCTTCATCAGCGTGTTTCTGAATGTCTGCAAGGACACTCTCATATAACGCCCTCGCCTCTATCCAATGGCTTGTGTCGGCTGATTTTCCAAATGTCTTGTAGTTGTTGCACATATAACCGTATTCGTCAATCAGTTCTTCCTTCGGGCTTCTGTGCACTTTGGAAAGCCTCATGGCATAGCCGCAGTCCTCACATTTGACCAGCCCTGCAAAGATATTCTCAAAAGGCTTTTTCTTGGTCTGCGCGTTCCTCCTGCTTGTAATTAACCTCTGCACCAGCTCAAAATCCGCCGGATCGACAATCGGCTCATGCACATCTTTGACTACTGTATAATTTTCAGGAAGTACGCACCTGCTCTTGTGGCTTTTGAATGACGGCGATACACGCTTGCCCATGACAAGATGACCCGCGTACACTGGATTCCGGAGTATGCCCCTGATACTGTTGTTGCTCCACTCATAACGCCTTGCATCGTCCTCACCGTCGAAATGCCTTTCATATCCGTTTGGATTGACCGCCGACGGTCTTAAAATATGCAGCATGTTGATGTGACTGCGGATTGCGGAAATGCCTTTCCCCTCTTTTGCAAGGTCAAATATCATTCTGACTGTCGGTGCGTAACGCTCGTCTATAACTAAACGATGCCTGTCCTCTTTCTCCTTCTGATAGCCATACGGGGCTGATGTGGCTACATACATCCCGCTCATCACCCTCGCACGTTTGGCACTTTTGACTTACTTTGAAGTGTCCTTCGCATAAAGTTCATTGATGATGTTGCGGAAAGGTGTAAAATCCGCTGACTCCTGCTCGTCGGTGTCCACCACGTCATTCACTGCAATGTAGCGTACATTATGTTCAGGGAAATATACCTCAATGAAAACTCCCGTTTCAAGGTAATTCCTCCCCAGTCTGGAAAGGTCTTTTGTGATTACACAGTTAATTTTTCCGCTTTCAATGTCTGCTAACATTCTCTGAAAGTCAGGACGGTTATAATTTGTCCCGCTGTACCCATCGTCCACATAGAATGATGTGTTGCTGATGCCATTCTCCCTTGCATAACGCATGAGCATTTCCTTCTGCGTCTGTATGCTTGAACTTTCCTGCACGTTCCCGTCGTCCCTTGATAACCTGCAATAAAGGGCTGCATTGTATGTTTTTGTTGTGGTCTGCCCTGCCATAAATAATACCTCCATTCGTGACAAGGCATTCCGCTATTCAGTTAAGTCCATTATACCGTTTTACCTGCCACCTTTCAAGCTGATTTTGGGTGAATTTACGTTACCGTTTCTCCTAAAATTCTGTCATTTTCCGTCTAATATTTTCAAGTGCAACGCTGCCGAATACCTCCGTCATTTCCTGTTTCCCAACATAAACAGGCTTTACAACGATTTTCACCGGCTCTTTCCTGCCTTTCCCACCTGTTTCTTTTTTATTGCTTTTTTCCTCTCTGTTCACGACCATAAAATTATCCCTGTCCTTTCTGCGGTCATTATTCCGCCTGTATTATTTCAATCCGTTTTATCTCTCTGTACAGAAAGATAAATCTGCATAAAAACAGCATTGAAGATAGCCATTCCCCAATGCCTGAAATCACACTGTATCGTTTGCACCTGTCAGTATCTTTTTTGCCGTATCCCTGTTGCCCTGCCCCAATTCAGAACGGTAATTCTTACCGCCGAAGAATACAGGCATACAGCGTTCCATGATGCGGTCATAAATCCTTGCGTGTTCCAAATCCTGTGGCTTTCCCAATGCATCAAGCTGTATGTTTGTCGTGATGATGAAGGGCTTTCCCGACTTGTAACGCTCATCAATGACCGTATAAACTGTTTCCAGCGTATACTGTGTGTCCCTCTCAATCCCCATATCATCAATCACGAGCAACGAATAGCGGTTCAGGCTTGCAAGGTACTCATTCCTTTCTGAACTGTAAAGACCGCCGATCGCATTTAATATTTTCGGGAAACTCGTCATAAGCACTGGTATTTTTTTCTCCAACAGCGCATTGGCAATACAGCCTGCAAGGAATGTCTTGCCTGTCCCTACATTCCCCCAAAACAAAAGCCCCTGCCCTGTCTGCGCCATTTCTGAAAAATGCTCCACATACCGCTTTGCATAGACTGCGTTTTCCTGTGACACATCACATCTTTCAAAGGTATAACCGTAAAATGTCCTGTCCTGCAATCCTGCGCTTTTCATCTGCCGGATACGCATGAGGTTTTCTTCCGCCTCATGTCTGGCACGTTCTTTTTCTAACTTCTCCGCTGCACACCTGCACAGACAGCCGACAACACGTTCCTTCCCCAAGAATGAGATTTTTTTCTGTTTTTTTGTGTGGCAATTCCCGCACACCAAAAGCCCTGTTTCAGCGTCCATACAATCATCAGCCGCTTTCATTCCCTCATTCGTGGCATTTTCCATTTCTTTCAGCACCTCATCAACAACAGCCCCAATCATAAACTCTCCCCCTCCTTAAAACTGCCATTATAGGAATACCCTTTCCCTTTTTCCTGTTCTTTCTTCATGTCCGCCTTTTTCCAGCATTCCATAGTGGCTAAATGGTTCTTGTATGTCTTTCCGGTATAAGCCATGTATTCCGACAGATGCTCTATCATTGATTCGTAATCTGCCGGAAAGTCGCTTTTAAGCGTTTCCATCTCCTTATCCGTAAGAATGATATTTTCATATCTGCCATAAAGATTTACTCCATTTTCCTGTCTTGTGGGTGCGTGTGCGTTTTTTTCTCTCACACTCTCTTTTATATAAGTTCTATTCTCTATACTCTTATCTCTAATCTCTGGTGGACAGGATTGGGACAAGGGTGGGACATTGTCCCATTTTTGTCCCATGCCTGACAATATCATGCCCGTATTGTTGTCCGTCAAAAGCGGCGTATTGCCTTCTGCTTTCTGCCTGCGGTATCTTGCCTTGCGTTCCCCGTCAGATGAACCTTTTCCGGTCATTTCCTCAATTTCCGGCATATAGTAGGTGATATTGTCAACATAGGTCTTTTGGTGACATGGCTCGCTGCATTGCCATAACCCATAATCGCCCTGTGTGTAAAAAATTCTTTTTTTATCAAAACCCGCAAGCTGGAACTGGTGATCCACATTCGTAGTCAGCACAAAATAATCCTTTTCATTTATCAAGTCATAAAGATTTCTATAAACTTCCGTACTCCCCGGCTGATAACGGTTATACCATATGTGTCTGCTCCACCATGCCCACTGTTCCTCCATGCTGTTAAAGGGATAAAATCCTCCCGAATACATATCCCGTATCCCATATTTATCCGCAAAATCAGAAAAATACTTCCTGAAACGCTCTCCCGAATAAGTCAGTCCTGCCGCTGTGGAAAGCCCTGCACCTGCACCGATTAAAACTGCATCTGCATTTCTAAGTTCATCCTTCAGCCTGTCAATTTTGTGTAAGTAACTCTCTGTAGATTTCATAGTCAATATCCTTGAAAACATTAAATACCACCTCCAGCCTGCTCCTGTTTGCTTTCTTAAACTCCCTGACCGTTTCCACTGCAATTTCTGCCGCTTTATCGTTGGGAAAATGAAATTCCCCTGTTGAAATACAGCAAAACGCAATGCTCTTAATCCCATTTTCCAAAGCCGCTTTAAGGCATGAACGATAACAGTCTGAAAGCTGCTCGCAGTCTTTTTTCTGCAGCCGCCCTGAAATAATTGGTCCGACTGTGTGTATCACATAGCTGCATGGCAGATTGTACCCCTTAGTAATCATTGCCCTGCCTGTCGGTTCTTCATAATTCCTGCCATATATTCTACGCTTTTCTTCCATAAGCGCATTACATTCACTCCTTAGCTGAATCCCAGCATAAGTATGGATTGCATTATCTATGCATCCATGACAAGGGCAAAAACACCCCAGCATCTGACTATTGGCGGCATTCACAATCGCATCCACCTTTAATGTCGTAATATCTCCCTGCCATAAATAAATATCCTGCTCTATCTGCGGCAGTTCGGAAAGCTCCGTTATCCCTTTGCCGTTTGTTTCAGATTGTAAATATTCATTCTGTATCTTTATAAATTCCTCTCCGATTGTTTCCGGCATACGGATATTGAACAGGGAACGCAGCAGTTTCTTTTGTTCCCCTGCTTCAACTGGTATCTTCATTTGTGCGTATCGTGGCTGTTCTTTTAACAGCCAGCTTATCAGAAATTCTCTTTTTTCTTCCTGCGTCACGCTATCCCCTCTTTCTGACTGCCCCAATCGGGCAATTTGTAAAACAATTCCCACAATGCAGACAGTTCTTCTGCTCTATAACTGCCCGTTTTTTTATAAAGCCAATGCAATCCTGCGGACAGACAGATTTGCATATGCCACACCCATTACACTGTTCTGTAACTTCATATCCTGTTTCTTCCATCTCTGCCCCGCCAAATTCAAAACTTCCTCTTTCAATCGGCTTTTTTGATAAATCGAACCATTCACCCGTACCTTCATATATCCTGAAAACAGTCAGTGCTTTCCTTGATTCCTCACTTGGGTATATTTCATACATATATGGATTCTTTTCAAATAATTGCCGCAGATATTCTGTGCCTATTTCACAAACTTTCGCTCGGACAGACACCGCAACACACGTTATTGTGCTTTCACCTTTTATTCCTGTAAATGCAATCCTGCCCCGCTTTTTTAGCCTGTTATAGAAATTCTTACCCTTAGCTGTCAGAAAATATAAACCATCCGTATCATAGTCCATAATATCTATGGCACAGGTAACAGGTTCATCATTCCCGTCTGTGGTAGCCGCTACAACAGTATGTATCTGCTCCACGATATATCTCAATGCCTGCATAATATCCCTTTCTGTCAGACAAGCGGAGTATCGGAAACCTCCGCCCGCCTGTATCTGTTTGATTTAGCCCTGCCACTAAAACTTGCCATTTTGATTCTGCCATGCGGATTTTTCAGCGATTGTTTCCATAACATCCCAATGCTCGGCAATCTTGCCATTCTCTACACGCCATAAGTCATAATAGCTTGTAGGTGCGCCGCCAAAAGTACCCTCACTCACTGCAAGCACGAAATTGCCCTGTGCCAGCACCTGATGTACTGATGTATAGATCATCTGAATATTCTGCTCTGCCATTGCCGCCAAAGCTGCCCCCAGTCCCGATAATCCGTCTGCAATTGCCGTGTTATGCTGAATATAAACATCTCCCTCGAAATAATCCGGTGTTTTTGCGGAGTTATTTCCCTGCAGCACATCGTAAAGGAAATTCTTTACCAGTTCGCGGTTTGCCTCTGTTTTGTCAAGGTCAGCAACCTCCGTTGTTCCGTCAATCTGCGTATGCCCCGACGGGTTCGGCTCTGCAACGTTTGCAAGGTTATCCCAATGCTCGGCAATCAGACCGTCCTTGTCAATGCGGAAAATATCAAATGCAACCTGTTCTCCTGCGCCCGCAAAATTGTAAACCGTCTGAAGGAATACCTTGTCGCCGTCCTCAAATGCCCTTATGTTCCTTACCGTAGTTTTTACCGGTGCAGATGCGAGGTAGGAAACAGAGCCTACAAACGCTTCCCGTCCTGTGCCATATGCCAGATTGTGCTGGATATAACCTTCTGCCAAAAGGCTTGCTGCCTTCTTGGTATCTCCTGTTGCAAAAGTGCCGATCAGTTCCAATGCTTTCTGTGTGTTTGTCATAATAAAAGACCTCCTTGAATTTTTCCTTTTGTTGTAATTATCTTTGTTACAACAAGAACTTTATCACGTTTATGTTGTAATGTCAATAGTTACATCAAAATTTTTCAAAAAAATTAAGAGCCTTATTTAACTCGAAAAATGGCTCTTAAACGTAGTGTCTATTTTATTGTTTATCTGTCACTGAATTTTCCATTGCAATATACTTTTCTATGTCATCTTTAGCATCCTTTATCGTTATGCTTTTCATTTCACGTTCCATAGCCGCCTGCACCCGTTCCAGTTTGTCATCTAAACCTTTATGTATATTTCTCCCAACAGGGCAGGACGTAGAAGGATTATCATGGAAATGAAACAGTTTATTATCCTCGACACACTCGACAGCTAAATATACATCATAAAACGTTATTTCATCCAATGGCTTGGCTATGGCTGTACCTCCCGTTCCCCTTGCCACTGTAATCAGTCCCGCCGCTTTTAGCTGTGTCAGCAATCGTCGGATTACTACAGGATTTACATTTACGCTGCTTGCTAAAAAATCACTGGTTATCTTATAATCTTTTCCAAAAACATCAATACAGGCAAAAATATGTATTGCTATGGTAAACCTGCTTGAAATCTGCATATCGGTCAACTCCTTTCCCATAGCTAATTATATTACCGCCAAATTGTAATGTCAACGGTTACATCTGTTTTTATCTAACCAATCGTACATCCCCATTTTTTCATTAAGCTGTTATTTTTATACTTTTGCTTTGGCATTACGCATCTTTACCAAGTTTTCTCTCTGTGCAGAAGATACCTCCCTCGGTTTGCCTATGCGCACATACTTCTTAGGCATCTCATAAGTCTTGCTGATTTCCGTCCACCGCTTGATGCGGAAAACATCAGGAAACTCTCACCAGTGCATCCATTTTCCTAATCCACGCAGGATTGGCGCTATAAACAGTTGCCATATCCTCGTCCGCATTAAGGTTAACTCCTTCCTGTTCACGGTAATATTCCGTCATAATCTGCAATGATTCTTCGTGATGTTTATACATTTTTATCCCCTTACCAATTCCTTTTTAATTTTTTTCACATTTTCTACCGGCAAATCCATAGCGTTCCCTTCTTCACTGATTTTCCTCTGTCTCCCCAAAATAAAAAAGCCGGATAAAGAACAGACTTTTCAATCTGCGCCTTATCCAGCACATTACTTCCTCTGAGTAATATACCCTCCGAGCGAACAACGATTGTATTATATAAAAAGCTGAGCTGTTTGTCAAGCCAATTTAGTACTTGAGTTTCCGCAGTTACAATCATTACATTTCACTCAATTCCAATTTCCCCAATCCATTCTTCAACACTTTCTTTTGACGCTCCGCCTTCAAACCGTTTTCCATCTGACCACTTTACCGATTCAGGACAGAGGGCATGAAGGTTATTTGCGCTGGAACCAATACCACTGCTATGAGAAGTACAGAACGGAATAATTGTCTTCCCCGAAAAATCATATTTTTCTAAAAATGTACTGATAATACGGGGCGCTTGACCATGCCAAATTGGATAACCGAGAATTATGGTATCATATTCGTCCATATTCTCCACACCACCGGAAATTGCCGGACGCACATTCGGGTCATTTTGTTCCTGATCTGCCCGGCCATTTGTATAATATGCCAAGTCTGCCTCTGTGTATGGATTCTCAGGTATAATCTCGTAAATATCAGCTCCTAAAATCTCCGTAATATACTCCGCTACGAGTTCCGTAGACCCTGTACACGAAAAATATACAACCAATGTTTTTGTACTCACATCTGCCTCCTGTTCTCCTGCCGAAACAAATTCAGACGTTTCCATTTCCATTCCTGTATTCGGCTGTTCTTCGTTTGCCTGCTTTGCCGCCTCTGTCCCATTCTGAGATGTTTCGGATCGTTCTTCTGTTTTCTGTACAAAAGGCTGTACTTCCACCTGCTTTTCAGATACAGCAGACTTATCACAGGCTGTCAAAGCAAACACCATTGCAAAAGAAAGTAATAAACTGACTGTTCTTCTCATCAATCATTCCGCCCTTCTTCCAGTGCTTTCAACAAATATACCATATTCCGACCGAGATTTCTCATTGTGTCAAGACCTTCCTCATCCTTCTGCACATCCCCCGGCATTTGTCCATACGCCATTGCCCAATAAGAAGAACCGACCACAAACATATTTTGCAGCATAAAGAAATGATACATTGCGTCAAGGGTATTCACAGCTCCTCCTCTGCGTGCCGCCGTAACGGCCGCACCGACTTTGTGCTGAAACAAGTTTTCACCCCGATTCATATCGGTTACTACCGATGCCCGTTCTAAGAATGCCTGCATATTCGCAGAAATATTTGCCGTATAAACTGGTGAACCGAGAATAATCCCATCGGCCTGCATCATCTTCTTGAAGATTTCCTGAAACAAATCCCTTTGATGCACACAGTTTTTTCTCCCACCGCAAGCCCAGCAAGCCTTGCAAGGTTCGATGACTGTACCGGAAAGCTGTACCATCTCCGTTTCAATTCCTGCCTGATGCAATTCCTCAAACACCGTATTGATAAGGATTGCTGTGTTCCCGTCCTTTCTTGCACTGCCGCTAATCGCTAAAACTTTCATATGTTACCTCCATTTTACAATTTCTTAATACCAATCATGCTTCTCGCCACGGTCAAGGGCATTGATACGCCCCATTTCCTCCTCCGTCAGCTCAAAGTCAAATAATTCCGTATTTTCCTGAATATGATCGGGATTGCTGGAGCCGGGAATGACTACCACCCCCTTTTGCAGATTCCACCTGAGAATAACCTGTGCCGGTGACTTTCCATGTGCCGCTGCAATTTCCATGATCACCTCATTTCCAAGCAGCTTAGCCGTATATCCCCTGCCGCCAAGCGGATACCAGCCCTGTACTACAATCCCAAGGCTGTGAATATACGGGATTACATCGTTTTCCTGATAATACGGGTGGATTTCGTTCTGAACAAGAGCGGGCATAATGTTTATCTGCGGTAAAAATTCCCCCAGTTCTTCCACATACCAGTTTGATAAACCAAGCGAGCGGATTTTACCGTCTGC
>CAMXBD010000113.1 GCA_947179245.1 uncultured Lachnospiraceae bacterium
CAATAACAGGTTGCTGCCACAGGAAGAGTTGGATCAGATCAACCTGCCCGATCCCGTGCGGGAAGATATTATGGGATTGCAGCGGGCCAATGCGGAACTGACTAACCGATTACTTGATCTGGAGCGGGAAATGAAAGTTATGCGTTCTTCCGGGTTTGAACGAGGGACTAATAGATGAAGAAGGAGCAGATATTATGAAAGTTTTCAACACATTATCAAGGCAAAAAGAAGAGTTTGTACCTTTGCAGGAAGGTAAGGTCAGCATGTATGTCTGTGGACCGACTGTATATAATCTGATTCATATCGGCAATGCCAGACCGATGATCGTGTTTGATACGGCAAGGCGTTATATGGAGCACAAGGGATATGCGGTTAATTACGTCTCCAATTTTACGGATGTAGATGATAAGATCATTAAAAAAGCGAATGAGGAGGGAGTAGAACCCTCCGTGATTTCCGAGCGTTATATTGAAGAGTGCAAGAAAGACATGAAGGCGCTCAATGTCAAAGAGGCGACGACACATCCGAAGGCGACGGAGGAAATCGGGGGCATGATCGATATGATCCAGACGTTGATTGATAAAGATCATGCCTATGTAGCGCAGGACGGTACGGTATATTATAAGACAAGAAGTTTTAAGGAGTACGGTAAGCTATCCCACAAGAATCTGGATGATTTAAGGAGCGGCGGACGTTCCCTTCTGGTGTCCGGTGAAGATCAGAAACAGGATCCGCTTGATTTTGTGTTGTGGAAGCCGAAGAAAGAAGGAGAGCCTTACTGGGAGTCTCCATGGTGCGAGGGGCGTCCGGGCTGGCATATCGAATGTTCTGTTATGAGTAAGAAATATCTGGGTGAAGAGATAGACATTCATGCAGGCGGGGAAGATCTGATCTTTCCGCATCATGAGAATGAGATTGCCCAGTCGGAAGCAGCCAACGGCAAAGAATTTGCAAAATACTGGCTGCACAACGGATTTTTAAATATTGATAACAAAAAAATGTCCAAGTCACTCGGTAATTTCTTCACGGTGAGGGACATCAGTGAGAAATACGATCTTCAGGTGCTGCGTTTCTTTATGCTCTCAGCACACTACAGAAGCCCGCTTAACTTCAGCGCCGATCTGATGGAGGCAGCTAAGAACGGATTGGATCGTATAGTGACAAGTGTGGCAAATCTGAATTATCTGCTTGAGAATGCGGCTGACGGTGAAGCGGCGGAGAAGGAGCAGACATTGCTCAAGGAAGCGGAAGGATATATCACCAAATTTGATGAGGCGATGGACGATGACTTTAATACGGCGGACGCTGTCTCTGCAATTTTTGAGCTGGTCAAATTTGCGAATACCAATGCTTCAGGAGCTTCCTCGAAAGCTTTTATACAGGCGCTCAAAGATGAGATCGTCATGTTATCTGATATCTGCGGTCTGATTGTGGATAAGAAAGAAGAAATTCTGGATACAGAGATTGAAGCGCTGATTCAGGAGAGACAGGAAGCAAGAAAAGCAAAGAATTTTGCGAGAGCAGATGAGATCCGGGATACTCTGGCGGCACAGGGCATTATTTTGGAAGATACACGAGAGGGCGTTAAATGGAAGAGAGCATAACGATCTTAGATGCGATCAAGAGAGATTTTGACTGTAAAGAGGTAGATATCCGGACTTATTCGCCGTTGACTCTTGCGTATATCGGTGATGCGATCTATGATCTGGTGATACGGACGATCGTGGTGGAAAGAGGAAACCGCTCTGCCAACAATCTGCACAAGAAGACGGTGGCATATGTGAACGCCCGTGTTCAGGCGAAGATGATCGATGCATTGGAAAGCGAACTGACAGAGGAAGAGGCGGCGGTGTACCATCGCGGACGGAATGCGAAGTCCTATACTGCCGCCAAGAATGCATCCATTATCGAGTACCGTAAGGCGACCGGACTGGAAGCACTCTGCGGGTATCTGTATCTTCAAGGGCAGCAGGAGCGGATGTTATATCTAATCCGTGAAGCGGTCACAAGAATCGGAATGACGATATAGGACGCAAGCTATGTAGCTTGCGTCGCAAGAATTACTATGTAATTCTTGTCGGTGCTGTTAGGGATTACAGCATCTGAGATGACATAGAAAGGAACACAACACCACAATGGGATATACTGAGTTTACAATAGAAGGGCGTAATGCCGTGATAGAGGCGTTTCGTGCCGGAAGGACGATAGACAAGCTTTTTGTATTGGACGGATGTCAGGACGGACCGATTCTGACCATTAAGCGGGAAGCTTCCAAAAAGGGTGCGCTGATCAAATATGTGACGAAGGAACGGCTTGATCAGCTTTCCGAGACTGGCAAACATCAGGGCGTCATTGCTTACGCGGCGGCATATAGCTACGCGGAGGTAGAGGATATTCTTAAGAAAGCACAGGAGAAGGGCGAAGCCCCTTTTATTTTCCTGCTGGATAATATAGAGGATCCACACAATTTAGGCGCGATCATCCGTACTGCCAATCTGGCGGGGGCTCATGGTGTTATCATTCCGAAAAATCGTGCGGTGGGTTTGACGGCTACGGTGGCAAAAGCTTCGGCAGGGGCTATCAACTATACGCCTGTGGCGAAGGTGACAAATCTTGGACAAACTATAGAAGAGTTGAAAAAAGAGGGATTATGGTTTGTCTGTGCGGATATGGACGGCACAAGGATGTATGATCTGGATTTGAAAGGGCCAATCGGTCTGGTGATTGGTAACGAAGGAAGCGGCGTGGGGCGTCTCGTGAAGGAAAAATGTGATTTCACGGCGGCGATTCCGATGCATGGGGACATAGATTCCCTGAATGCCTCCGTGGCAGCAGGCGTGCTGGCATATGAGATCGTGCGGCAGAGACAGTAGTGAATGAAAGACAGATGAAGTAAGATGAAGAAAGTAAATGAAGCATTATTAATAATGATTTTTATAATGGTGGCGGTTCTGGCAGCTGCGATCGGATTAAAAGCGTATGACATATACGACACGGACAGACGTCTTGCTCAGGAACAGGAAGAGCTGGAGCTGGCTCAGGTCTTTGCACGTAATGAAGAGGCACAGAGCCGTGTGCAGGAGATGCAGGCGGAGATCATGCAGTTGACAGAAGATAAAGAAGAGCTGGAACGGTTCATCACTCAGATACAGAATGGTGAGATAGGCAGGACGGAAGAAACGATGTCGGGCAACAGCGCCGTATCTGGGGACAATGCTATATCAGGAAGTGATACGGTGTCGGAGAACAACACAGCCTTGGAAAATGATACGATACCCGGCAGCAATACAGTGTCGGGAAATGATACGATGTCGGGTAATAACACTATATCTGGGGAAGGTATATTATCCGGCGACAGTACATTGTCTGGTAACAGCACATTGTCCGGTAACAGCACATTGTCTGGAAACAGTACGGTGTCAGACAACAGTACATTATCCGGCAACAGCCTATATGATCCCCTGCATGGAAGTGTATCAGCCAATGACGGTGAAATCAATTTCTATGACGGTACGATGACGGAGAGCAGCATTTTCGATGCATGGCGTGATATTTACGAGCAGCCGGATAATATGACCTTAGAAGAGCGTCGGGCGCTCCGCACTTCGCTGGAGGAGACGCTGGAGGTCAACCAGTCAGACAGAGAGCGGATTGCCGAGAATAAGCAGGATTTTTCTGGATTAAAGATTGCCTGTCTCGGCGATAGCATTACTGCGGCGGCAAATCTCGACAATGAAGAGAACTATCAACAGTATTCATATCCTGCAAGGCTTAAGGAACTGCTGGGGGCAGAAGAAGTGTATAATCTTGGAATAGGCGGTTCTTCCATTGGCAGATACTGGGCAGATGCATATGTGGACAGATATCAGGATATACCGGAAGATGTGGATGTTATTATCGTCATGGGAGGTACGAATGACGGATTCTGCGCTTCGGATAAGGAATTTGGAAATCTGGAAGAGCGCAGTTACAGAACCTTTTGCGGTGATCTGAATGAACTGATGAGTGGACTGCGTGAGAACTATCCCGATGCAGAGATATTTTTTGCAACGCCGCTGCCGAATATATTGCAGGACTATCTGAGGCTTGAGCGGGATTATCTGCTTCCCCAGCAGGAGTTTGTAGATGTAATCCTGACGCTGGCGGAAGAATATGATTTTGAGGTTGTTGATCTGTACAATTCCAATATTTTAGATTCCCATGATGCAAACGTGGTGGCTGATTATGTACCGGACGGAGTACATGCTAATCATGAGGGATATCAGATTATGGCGGAACATTTTGCGTCAGAGATCATACAACATTATGAAGAGATTAGTGAAGAGCAGGAGTCAGTGTCTGCAAATATGGGAATGTCCAAGAAGGAATAAGAAATAAGATGGAAAGAGATTACGGACAGTATAGCGATGAAGAACTCATAGTGCGTCTCAGGGATGGAGAGAACGGTATTACAGAGTATCTTATGAATAAATACAAGAATCTGGTACGAAGTAAAGCCAAATCCATGTATATATTAGGAGCAGATAATGAAGATCTGATTCAGGAGGGAATGATCGGGCTTTTTAAGGCGCTTCGGGACTATGACTGCGGCAGGGATGTGAGCTTTATGACTTTTGCAGATCTATGTGTGTCCAGACAGATGTACACAGCGGTGCAGGCTTCACGGCGGCAGAAGCATATTCCCTTAAATACCTACATATCGCTGTATGGCAGCGTGAGCACAAACCATGAGGGTGAACAGGAAGAACTGGTCAATATGCTTACCGCGCATACGGGGCAGAATCCGGAGGAAGTGCTGATCGACAAAGAAAATGTGTCGCAGTTAGAGCAGGCGATAGAACAGGAACTCAGCAATTTCGAGAAGCAGGTGTTTGATCTGTATCTGACAGGTATGGGATATCAGCAGATAGCCAAAGTGTTGGACCGGGATGATAAATCAACTGATAACGCGTTGCAGAGGATCAAGACAAAATTAAAGAAGAGATTGAAAAAAGCAGAAAATTAAACGCACAAGAGTACAGACAAGCTGAGTACAGACAAGCATCGAACTATTGACAAAGCTAAAATGACTATGATATACTAAAAACTGGTAATTGCATAAATTATATTGCCAAAATGCTGCTGTGGCTCAGTCGGTAGAGCGTCGCATTGGTAGTGCGGAGGTCACGGGTCCGATTCCCGTCAGCAGCTTAGCAGTCGAGGAGGTCTTATACAGGAGGTGTAAGACCTTCTTTTGTCTATATGGGATGTAAAGAGGTTAGGAAAATGCAAAGAAAGAAAAAATGGGTGATCGTGTTCCTGATTCTGCTTATTCTGGCGGCAGGCGCCAGCGCCTTCTATGTATGGCTTCAACAGGAAACGGAGAAGAAGACGGCTCAGGCAGAGACAGAGACTCTTGATCAGACGGACTACTCGGCGGTAGCGGAGATCGAGGCGGCAAAGCAGAAATTACAGGAAAATCCCGAAATACCTATGGTTATCACAGACATCAATACCGTTGATAAGAAGATAGCGCTTTGCTTTGAAGGGTATGCGGATAGTCTGGTATTGGAACAGATCATGGAGTATCTGGATGCGCATGATATGACTGCAACCTTTTTTATCTCGGCGGTAGATGCGGGAGAAGATCAGGAAATAATAGATGAGATCATCAAAGCCGGACATGACATGGAGAGCTATACGCTGTATGGTACAAGCCATATGGAAAAGATGAGTACAGATGAACTTATCACAGATTTCTGCCGGGCGCAGGTAGTCTACGATGATAAAATATCCAAGCGTCCGGAGCTTCTTAAGTGTAATGCGACAGAGTACACGGATGAGGTTTTAGAGACGGCGGATGCCAGTGGATATAAATGTATCGTCTATCCTACACAATATTTGAATTATCAGAGTTTCAGTACAAAAGAGGTGGCTGAAAATTATGTGGCCGGACTGGATAAGGGAACGGTGATCTCCATCAAGCTGAACGGTTATCTGGATGAACTGGAATATGAAGAAGAGAAGGTAGATGAAGATCCGGCGAAGGACAAGCAGCCCGGCTTGGAGCTTCATGATCTTGAAACAGAAGAACTGACAGAGACAGAGAGGCTTCTTCGGGTAGTAGACTGGTTCCTTGAATGTCTGGACGAGGAAGAGTATGAAACTGTCAGGTTACAGGAGTTCCCAGCTCAGGATATGGGTGATCTTGTGTTACAGTATAGTGAAATCGAGGATCAGTACCGGGAAGCGATGGTAGAGCCGATTACGGCAGTGCATACCACAGACAGGGAGATGGCTTTTACATTCAGGGGACTGGGAGACGAAAAGGAGCTTACGAATCTGCTTGATGTGCTGCAGACTATCGAGGCAAAAGCGACATTTTTTGTGACCGGTCAGGAAATCGAGATGTATCCGGAACAGGTACAGCAGATTATGGATGCGGGACATGAGATTGGGAGCGGAGGATATCTTGGGAAATCTATGAGCGAGATGAGTTTTGCGCAGATTTGCGAAGATATCTACAAAAATGATGTGATGCTGGAGAGAATTGGCATTAAGACGGATTTGTTTATGCCGCCGTCGGGGACTGTCACAGAGGAAGTGCAGATGGCAGCGGCAGCAATGGAGAAGCGGATCATCACCTACAATTCATCCCCTACGAGGGCGGATTATGTGGAGGAGGAATATACTGCACAGGAAACGATACAGAAATATTATAGAAATGGCAAGCTGGTTTTCTGCAGAGGCGACATAGTCTATTTTAATATGAATATATATGATGACGATACTTCTCTTGCGGATCTGGTAAGTACCGCGTGGGAGATGAAAATCAAACCGACGCATTACGGTACGAGAGCAGATAATATTCTTAGAGTAGCTACTATATCAGAACTGCTGGACAATACATGGAATTATCCAGCAGTTACTAACGCTTCTTATCATCAGATTGAATTGTCTGGTAAAATGCAGGCCTCGTGGAATGAGATGCTTAGGAATGGGTACATCGGCAATCCGTATCTGGCGGCACCCGGATTTACGGAGGCGGAAAAAACTGGTTTTGACTGGACGGGGAGAGTCAATACAGGGGGAACGAACACAGTATTTCTGACGTTTGACGATTGGGGCAATGAGCAGACGATTGGTAAAATATTGTACGTACTGCGCAAGCATAAGATCAAAGCAACCTTTTTTATCAAATCTGAATATGTGATGGACGGCACCAGCGAAAATCTTCTGCGGGCGATCGCGGAGGAGGGACATGATGTGGCGTCGCATACACATACACACATGCCGATAGACATTACGCCGGATCAGATTGCGGCATTACAGCAGGATTTAGTGAAGTCTAACAGAACGCTTGCTAATGTGGTGGGTGATACAAGAATGCTGACAGACTATTTCAGACCGCCGACTCTTGCAGTGAATAAGACGGGGCTTCAGACGATTTATGACTGCGGATACGGATATATCATCAACGGTGATGTGAGTACGGCAGATTACCATGCATCAAGCGTGGAGGAGCTATATGATATTCTGCTTAACGGAGCGCGCTTGGACAGTGGAGAGCGAATGCCGATACAGGACGGAAGCGTGGTCGTCATGCACATTAATACAAATGCAATCCATACGGCGCAGGGGTTGGACAGATATTTGAATTATATTGAAAGTCTGCCGGATGGGGATCCGAATAAATTCAATTTTGCCAAGTTGAGTGATTATTTGAATTAGCGTAAATGAGTTACAAAAGGGGTTATGTATAAGAGGGGTTATGTAATAA
Source organism: uncultured Lachnospiraceae bacterium (assembly GCA_947179245.1). Taxonomy (GTDB): domain Bacteria; phylum Bacillota; class Clostridia; order Lachnospirales; family Lachnospiraceae; genus UBA3282. The sequence goes on from CAMXBD010000113.1 coordinate 7,760, forward strand.
ATGGGGATAGGAATATTTCATAGGAAAGATAAGCGTAAGAAAGACAAGAATGTTGAGGATATTCTGTTACAGCAGAAGCCTGACAGACGTATGCTCTCCTATGTGCCTGATAAACAGCAGGTGCGTAATAATGTGGACAGACGCGGCGGCAAGACGCTGGAGAATTTTGAGGGAAAGGCTGACGATTACATTAAGAGTATTCAGTCAGGCATCCGGTATCAGGTACAGTACAGTGTCAAAGTGTCTGCCAAGGTTAAAGGGATAGGGAGGCAGAGGTTTACCTGTCAGGGAATCGATATTTCCACAACCGGTATTCTTTTGCAGGTTAAGGATGAAAGACAGCAGTTGATTCTCCGGAAAGCATCCAAGCTCCGGCTGAAGTTTGAGATCACGCCCGGTTCCATGCCGGAAGGATATGAGATGCTGGTCAAACAGCCTGCCCATCTCGTGCGTGCAATTAAGACGCAGGATGACAAATATCTGTGCGGTATGGAATTTGAGCAGACGCTGGCTCAGTATGCTACCAGACGGAAAGACGGATATATGCTGACGATTGCCAGCACAATGATTTTCTTTATCTCGGCTTTTATCATGCTGATGAGAGCAGAGAGCGTGATTTATTTTAAGTTTAACAAATGGCTGTATCTGTACAGTATCATAGCCGCAGCATTTCTTTTAAGCCGTTATCTGTTCGGGGCGCTTTACCGTGCGGTGCCGATCGATAAAGATTATACGCCGGGTGTCACGGTTATTATTCCGTGTTTTAACGAGGAAGAGTGGATACATAGAACAATCTTAAGCTGTGTGAATCAGGATTATCCGATTGACAAACTGGAAGTCATTGTGGTGGATGACCATTCCAATGACCGCTCCGTGGAAAAAATAAGAGAAACGATAGAGAAGCTGAAGCAGGAAGATGAGCATTATGAGATTGCAAAACGTGTTTCCTATATTGTGCAGCCGCAGAATAAGGGCAAGCGTGATGCGCTCTGTGAAGGCGTGAAGGTCGCTCAGCATGAACTGGTTGTTTTCGTAGATTCGGACAGCTTTCTTGATCCTTTTGCCATCCGTAATCTGGTACAGCCTTTTAAAGATCCGAAGATGGGTGGTGTAGCGGGGCGTACGGATGTTGCCAATACATACACCAATTCCCTGACTAAGATGCAGTCAGTGCGTTACTATATTGCGTTTCGTGTTATGAAAGCGGCGGAAGCATACTTTGATGGTGTGACATGCCTGTCTGGTCCGCTTTCATGCTACCGTAAGCAGATTATCATTGATCATATGGACGACTGGCTGAATCAGAAGTTCTTAGGGCAGAAGGCGACTTTCGGTGATGACAGGGCTATGACGAATTTTGTTCTCCGCCACCATAGGACAAGTTATCAGGATACTGCGATCTGCTCTACAATCGTGCCGAACAGACATAAAGTGTTTCTCAAACAGCAGATGCGTTGGAAACGTTCATGGCTGAGGGAATCCATTATGGCGGGGAAATTTATGTGGTATAAAGAACCGTTTATGGCGGTATTTTTCTATATTGGACTGATCGTGCCCGTAGCGGCGCCGGTGGTGGTGGTCTACAATTTGATTTATGTGCCCATTACGCAGAGAATATTCCCAACTACATTTATGGTGGGACTGCTTTTGATGTCGCTTATTATGAGTGTGGTCCAGCTTTTGCTCAGACGGAGCAGTACGTGGATATACGGAATGCTGTTCTGTATCTATTACGAAGCAGTGCTGTTGTGGCAGATGCCGGTGGCATGGGTGACATTCTGGAAATCCACATGGGGCACCAGAATGACGCCGGAGGATTTAAAGGAGCAGGAGAAGAAAAAGAATAAGGGAGAACGAAAAAGAGCAAAGAAGGGAGGCACATTAGATGAGCAAGCGCAAGCCTAAAGACATGGTGCGGCGCAAAAACATCCGTAAGGTTGTGCGAAGCATTATGGAAGAAGTCATTCTGATTCTGCTGCTCATCACTGTAATCCGGGCTTTGTTTACGTTTGATACTTATGAGCCATATGATGAGACAAAGGTGGAGATGGCACAGCCCGATGAGGATACGGGATTTATCGCGCTTTCCTATTTTGGGGTAGACAGAAATGAAACTAAGACACTGGTCAGCACGGAGAGACTTAAGGAGCATATCGATGCATTGTCAAAGTCAGGGTATGTGACAATCACACAGCAGGACATTTTGGATTATTATCGTGACGGCAAGGTACTGCCGAAGAAATCTTTGTTCCTGATGTTTGAGGACGGCCGCCGGGATACGGCAATTTTTGCCCAGAAGATAACAGAAGACTATAATTATATCTCTACGATTATGACATATGCCAGCAAGTTCGAGGAGAATGATGCTAAATTCCTGATGCCGGACGATCTTCAGGCGTTAGAGAAAGGATCTTTCTGTGAGCTTGGCACGAATGGCTACCGTCTGGAATATATCAATGCATTTGACAGATATGACCGCTTTCTCGGCAGGCTGAATACGTTGGAATTTGCCCATGTACAGCCGTATCTGGGGAGAGAGTACAATCATTATCTGATGGACTACATCAGGGATGAATATGGTATTCCGAGAGAATCTTTCGGGCAGATGAAAGAGCGTATCGATTTTGACTATGATGAGATGGAACGTATCTATACAGAAGAGATGGGACAGGTTCCCGGCATGTATGTACTGATGCACTCCAATACAGGGATGTTCGGTGAGAACGAGAAAGTCAGTGCGGTCAATCAGGCACGTATCTTTGATATGTTTGATATGAACTTTAATAGAGAGGGTTATGTACTCAATACACGGGAATCTTCGCTGTATGATCTGACAAGAATGCAGCCGCAGGCTTATTGGCATACCAATCATCTGCTCATGCGTATATGGGATGATACAGATCAGGATATGGCATGGGTGGATGGTGACAAAGAGCGGAAGTCCATGTGGGATGAACTGGACGGTAAGGCGGAGTTTCAGGATAATGAGATCTACCTGACCTGTGAGCCGGAGTCAGTCGGAACACTCAGACTGCGGGACAGTGAAACATATAAGGACATTATTGTGAATACACGCCTGACGGGCAATAAACTGGGTGTGCAGAGCGTGTATGTAAGAGCTGATGAGAAGCATGACAGCGGTATCTGTGTCCGTGTCGAGAACAATGAACTTTACATTCTGGATAACAATAAGGAAATCTATCATGAGAATCTGGATAAGCTGACGCAGGTGGAGCCGGTGTCTGTGGATGAGGATGATCTTGCGGCACAGATCGCAGAAAAGGAGCTGGAAGTACAGTATGCCGCCACTGTGGATAGGAGCAAAGATGCGGCAGTGGAACTTGTTATGTTGAACAATGAGGATGCTGCTACCGTGGCAGAGGGTGCGGAGGAGTATATAGAGAATATTAACATCAACGATCCGGGTGACAGACAGCTTCATATTGAAGTAAAAGACGATAAATTGAGCGTTGCTGTGGATGGTTATTATGCCGTACAGGGAGAAACGGTTGCTTCTGTGGATGCGGGATACATTTTCGTCATTTCGGAGTGGGGGGGGGGAATTTCCTACAGTCGAAGAAATCGGGCGGACGATGTCTATGCCCTGGCTGTTATACACATCTGGCGCTGCCG
>CAMXBD010000114.1 GCA_947179245.1 uncultured Lachnospiraceae bacterium
AAATCAGAAAAGGGGTGCGTCGGTATGTATAATATTATAACGATTGAACGCCGATATGCCAGCGGCGGGAATGAGATTGGAAAGAAACTGGCAGCGGAGCTCGGATATAAGCTTTATGACAGAAATATTCTCGTGCAGGCGGCTAAGAATCTGAATATACCCTATTACGACATTGAAGGATTGGAGGAGAGCAGTTCTGGCGGAATTTTGATGAACTTATCCAAAACTCCTTTGGGTGGAGTAACGGGTAATAAGGAACTGCCTTTAGCAGATAAGCTGTTTCTTGAGGAAAAACGTATTATTGAGGAAGTTGCCAAGGAAGGGAACTGCGTCGTTGTCGGAAGGGCTTCGGGTTATATCCTTAAGGATAAAAAGAATCATCTGGGTGTGTTTATCACTGCTGACAAGGCAAAGCGCGTTCAGCGGGCAATCATGAAGGAAGGAATCAAAGAGTCAGAAGTGGAAAACGTATTGAAGAAGAACGACAAGAGAAGAAGCGGTTTCTACAATTCAGTCACGAATTGGGAGTGGGGTGCTCCCGAATATTACGAAGTATATCTCAACGCAGGAAGGCTTGGCATAGATGTGTGCGTCAAGATGATTGCGGAGGCTGCTAAGAGCTGAAAGAAAGATGGAAAATCCCAGATATAGTTTATCTGGGATTTTTTTGCGGAATGGATGAGATCATGGTTAATTTAGAGACAACTTTGACACATCTACATGGTAAGATAAAAATAATGGGCAGGCATCCAGTGGTGCAAAGGAGACTATACAAATGAATGTGTTGATCGTAGAGGATGATGAGGCAATCGCCAATCTGTTATACATGGACTTAAGTGACGAAGGGTATCGGTGTACATGTGTCTATAACGGCAGGGAAGCCGCAGATTTATTGGAAGAAAACACCGATTTTGATTTTATCTTATTAGATATCATGCTGCCGGAGATAGGCGGTTATGAGCTTCTGGAGTATATTAAGCCGATGGAAATTCCGGTTATTTTTCTGACGGCGAAAAGTACGGTCAAAGACCGCATACAAGGGCTTAAGTCAGGGGCGGACGACTATATAGTCAAGCCTTTTCAGAGCGGGGAGGTCATTGCCCGCATGGAGGCGGTGCTCCGCAGATACGGGAAAAACAGAAAAAGCCTTTCTTTTGCAGATGTTACAATCAATCTGGAATCGCGAAAGGCGTACCAGAATGGGGTGGAAGTCGAACTGACGGTCAAGGAATTCGATTTGCTTGTGGAATTGATACAGAATAAAAATGTGGCTCAGTATCGGGACAGGCTGTATGAAAAGGTATGGAACGAGCCGTTTATGGGGGATACCAGAACTTTAGATACCCATATCCAGAGACTACGGAAGAAATTAGGGTGGGAAGACTGCATCAGGACCGTCTTCCGCATAGGGTATCGGTTGGAAGGATAGGAACAGTATGAAACTCGGTGCAAAGATTTTTTTGTATATTACGATCTTCTTTAGTGTGGCATTTCTTGCGGGCGGATATGTTCTGATTTCCTATTTCTATGAGATAACCATGGAGAGGGAGATCGAGTCTGCCGTGGAGCAGTATCAATATAATAAATTTGTCATACAGGCTCATCTGATTACAAAAGGTACGGAGTGGTTTGAAGGTGCGGCAGGTGGAAACTATGATATTGGCAGTGCAGTCTCGGATATGAATGATACGGTGGCTATATTCTCCACAGACGGTTTAGCGCTGGTCTCTGAATTTCCGGCAGAAACTGAATTTTCCGGGTTGTTAGAGGATGTTATTCCGAATAAGATAAGCTATCAGTTTATGAAGATCAGGGACAAAACATATCTTTTGACTGCCGGAGTCATATCTCATGCAGACACAAGCGTATATCTGGTGACAGGAACGGACGTGGAAAGTGTTTTAAAACAGTATGAGCAGATTATAGAGAAATTCGGGATGGTGTACGGAGTGACTATTGGAGTCGGAAGTCTGCTTATTTTTGGATTGTCATCGTTTTTGACTAAACCAGTCAAACAATTAACATACGCCACGAAAAAGATTGCGGACGGTAATTATAAAGAGAGGGTTGCAGAAGGCGGCAGAGACGAAGTGGGGCAGCTTGCGCGTAACTTTAACAGGATGGCATCTGCGGTGGAGGAGAAGATACAGGAGCTTTCAGACGGGGTAAGGCAGAGGGAAGATTTTGTGGCTAACTTCGCCCATGAATTGAAAACGCCGCTGACTTCCATTATAGGCTATGCAGACCGGATTTATCACAAAGAGATGCCGCGGGAAGAACAGAAGCAGGCGGCTTGGTATATCTGGAATGAAGGAATGCGGCTGGAGTCGCTGTCGCTGAAACTGATGGATATGACCGTCCTGAATCATAAAGATTTCATCCTGCAGGAAATGAATGCACAGGTGCTGTTTCAGGAACTTACAAACGATGTGAAATATCTGATGAATGAGAAGGGAGTTTCCTTTCAGTGCAGCGTAGAGGGCGCGTACATTGATGTGGAGTACGATCTTTTTAAAACGCTTTTTCTCAATCTGATCGATAATTCTATTAAAGCAGGAGCCACGAACATCCGGGTCGAGGGTGGCAGATATGAAAAAGATTATGTGATACAGGTTTGTGATAACGGAAGCGGTATTCCGGCACAGGAGATCAAGCGGATAACAGAAGCCTTCTATATGGTAGACAAATCACGTTCCAGAAAACAGCACGGTGCGGGCATCGGGCTTGCGCTGGCGGAGAAAATCGTACAGATCCATGGAGGGACACTGGGATTTGAGAGCGACGGGTCAAGCTGGACGAAGGTAGGTGTACGGCTAAGATGCAGAGGAGCGGTAGATGATGAGGAAAAGTAGAATATATACAGCGGTCATGTTTCTGCTGGCAGTCTGCATTATCTTCGGCGGGTGGTTCATGACAGTAAGGTTATTAAGACAGCGGGAGGATAAGTTTCTGGGAAGTACTGGATGGATTGAGGTGCAGAGTGCGGAAACAGCGCTTTTAGCGGATAGTGAGCAGGATGCCCAGACAGAAGACGCGGCAGTGCAGGAGGAATTTCACGGGCATGTCATGTCTGAATATACGAGGGCACTTGTGCTGGCAGTATGGGAATATGGTGGCAATGAAGTTCCTCATGAACCGCTTCCCGGACAGATGAATATGGAACAGGCTATTGATTCAGGTAGGAAATGGATTGAAAATATGGCGGCGCAGGGAGTTTTTACCAATGAACTGCAGGTGGACGAATATGATATGGTCAAAGCCAGCCTCTTCACGCTGAATACGCCGCTGATTGTTGGAAATCTGGATCAGTCAATGTACAGTTATTGGAAAGTGCAGTTTATCAAAAGCAATGCAACAGTGGAGTTGACGATTCATGCTGCCAGTGGGGAAATCTGGGAGGCAGGTATTTCCGTAGACGAAGAAAACAGCGTGGTGGAAGCATATGATCTGGCGTATTTGCTGGAGTATGCATTTCCGTTTATGGAGACAGGCAATACGATCTGGGTCGATACACGGGAGGGCGCAGTGGCAGAGCGTTCATTGAATGAAGAGGTGACTGCTGAAGGAAAGCAGTATTCTGTTCGGGTAAATGGGAATGCCCGGACCGTGATAGAGTTTGAATTGAAGAAAAGCGATTAGTATAATGTTTGAATATTTGATTTGACAATTATGACACATCTTATATGAAACTTGGAGACATCTCCCGGCTATGATGGAATGAATCAGAGCCGGGAATTTTTATTATGTGGAATTTAAGCTGAGGGCAGATGATATATAATGTTCTCTCGAATCGGGTTCTGAAAAAGAGATTTGAAGGAGAGGTACATATTATGAGAATGGTGCGGGATATCACAGAGGTGATTGTGTATGTGACAGTTATGGGATCTGTAGGATGTGCGGTGGTTATTGGGATGATGAATTGTATGTTTTAAGGAGTTGGGAGAACGCCGGATGAGAGATAGTGGGAGAAACGTCAGAATGAGTAAGAAGCAGGCACAGTACCGTAAGAAAATACAGTTGCAAAATCGCTTGATTTTGATGCTGCTTATAATAGCGTGTGTTATACTAGCCTTTTCTGTGAAAAAATTAAATGTGCAGATGAAGCAGATACAGACAATGATGCAAAGGATAGAAAACGCGCGTTATGAAATGAATGAAAAAGAGTCCAAAGAGACAGAGGATGCAGGTTATTCGGACTATGTCAGTACCATAGGTGAGGTGGAGGTGGGAACGCCGGTCAAGCGCACATGGACGGAAACTCTTCAGAAACTTTATAAGTTGGGTGAAAAGTATCCGCTGATCGATGAGATCAGCCAAAACAGTTCGCTTTATCCGGAGAGTATGCTCACGGCGCTTGCCAATAATCCGGAGATGGCAGACTATGTGGCGGGGTATCATGAACAGGATGAAGGTAAAACGATGGAGGCTGTGAGCGGATGGACCGACGCGGAGAAGGAACAGGAGTATCCGCTGTTACTCCAGTGGGATCCAAGATGGGGATATCAGCCATACGGAAACACTAATTATATCGGAGTGGCAGGATGCGGACCTACGTGTCTGGCAATGGTATTATATTACTTGACGGGTAACGACATGTTCACGCCGGACAGGATTGCGGCGTATGCAATGACAAACGGTTATTACGTGGATGGCACGGGTACTGCGTGGGCGTTGATGAAAGACCTGCCTCAATCATACAGTATAGAAGTAAATGAACTTAAGATAGCGGAGCGCGAGATTAAGGGTGCGTTAGACCGGGGAGAGATTCTGATTTGCGCCATGCGGGAGGGAGATTTCACGGCAGCAGGGCATTTTATTGTTATTTATGGGTATGATGAGAAGGGATTTATGGTGAACGATCCGAACTGTGTGGCAAGAAGCAGAAAAAGATGGACCTATGAAGAGATAGGAGATCAGATAAAGTGTGTATGGGGTTACAGAAAACTTTGCTAATCCAATACGCTTTATGTTATAGTGATTCTGTTGAGTCAAAGCAGTATAACAGCATGGAGAGCAGAATGTCATGGAAACAGTGAAGGTATTGATTATAGAAGATGATGATGGTTTAAACCGTGGAATTTCTTTTGCATTGGAGCAGGATGGTTATGAAGCAGTCTGTGCGGAGACGCTGCAGGAGGGATACTCTCTTTTTGAAAAAGAGAAACCGGATGCTGTCATACTCGACTTGAACTTACCGGACGGAGACGGCATTGATTTCTGCAAAAAGATACGCCGCCTTTCAGGAGAAAGAGCAGGAATCCCCATTGTTATGCTTACAGCGAGAGATATGGAAACAGACGAGATCATGGGACTTACGAGCGGGGCGGACGATTATATTACGAAGCCCTTTTCCGTATCTGTCTTGAAAATCAGACTACAAAACATTCTGAGTAGAAAAGCCGTCTCCGGCACTATTGTGTCTGGCGAAGGAGCGCGTGAAGCAGATCATAGGATCACATCAGGAGAAGTCGTCTTGGATACGAAGACTTTACGCGCTTTCTGCAAAGAGCAGGAACTGGATTTAAGCATGACGGAGTTCCGGCTTTTGCAGTATTTCTTGGAAAATAAAAATCGTGCCTTGCTTAAAGAACAGATCTTACAACATATCTGGGACGCAGACGGAAACTATGTAGAAGAAAATACGCTTTCCGTCAATATCAGCCGTCTGCGCAAAAAGCTGGATGGCAATTATATCCGGACGATTCAGGGAATCGGTTATTTATGGGAGGAAAAGGCATGACAGCGCAGGGCATAATATGGATACTTGCGGTCTGTCTTGTACTGTGCCTTATAGTACTTGCCGTGAGCACGGCTTATTTTCTGTGGCAGTGGAAGAAACTGGATCATATTTTAGATATATTTTGGAAAGGGGACTTAAGCACTGATGGTCATGATGCCCCTTATAATCTGGATATATCAGAGACAAGGGAGTCACGCGTTATCAGTCAGCTTAAGCGCATTCTGACCAGTGCACGATTTAAAGAACAGCAGGCAGTAGAAGAGAAAAACCGGACTATGGAACTGATCTCAGACCTTTCTCATCAGTTTAAAACACCCTTGGCAAATATCGTCATGAACATGGAGATTCTGCAGGATCCTGCGCTCGATGAGGAGAAACGACAAGAATTTCTGAACCATACGAAAAGTCAGGCTGATAAAATGCAATGGCTGATGGCCGATCTGCTCAAAGCGTCCCGATTGGAAAACGGCATGATACGGTTCAACGCCGAAAATACCGGAATCAAGAAGACAATCGCGAAGGCTCTCGGTTCTGTCTATGCGCAGGCGTCTTCTAAGAATATTGAGCTGATTGTGGACGAGTTTCAGGATTTCAGCCTTTATCACAATCCGAAGTGGACCGCCGAGGCAATGTCTAATATTCTGGAAAATGCCATCAAATATTCGCCAGAACACAGCAGTATACGTATCACGCTGACCAGACTGGATATTTATACGAAGATCACAATTTCAGATATGGGTATCGGCATTCCCGAAAGTGAATATAATCTGATCTTTAAGCGTTTCTACCGTGGGAAAAAGGTAGAGCAGCACGAGGGCAGCGGGCTTGGACTGTATCTGGCGCAGCTTATTTTACAGTGCGAGAACGGGTATATCACGGTCGCTTCTAAGATCGGGCAAGGGAGCAGTTTTTCGATGTTTCTGGTGAATGGGGCGGAGTAGGGGAGGTAAGCACTTTTTTCGTTAAAAATATGTGAAATACAATAGCTATTTTGAGAAATACCATACAACTTCTGACAAAATTGTCACATCTTTTCCTCACACCTGTCAGAATACTGTAAGAAGTATCTGATAAAATAAAGCTGTATAGGAAGAAAATCAGAGGGTGAGATGTAATAAGTGACTCTGATGAGGAGGAGTTGTATGAAAATATTAGAGACAAAGGATTTGAAAAAATATTACGGCAAAGGTGACATTCAGGTCAAGGCGCTTGATGGGGTGGACTTGAGCATAGAGGAGGGCGAGTTCACTGCGGTGGTGGGCACTTCCGGTTCAGGGAAATCCACATTACTGCATATGCTGGGCGGACTGGATTATGCCACATCCGGGACGGTGACTGTGGCTGGCAAGAAAATTTTCGAGCTGAATGAAAATGACCTGACGATCTTTAGAAGACGGCAGATCGGATTTATTTTCCAGAGTTATAATCTTGTGCCAATCTTAAGCGTCTATGAGAATATTGTGCTTCCGCTGGAACTGGATGGAAGGAGTGTGGACAAAACATTCATGAACGATATCGTTCGTACGCTTGGTTTGGAGAGCAAGCTGGACAATCTTCCGGGACAGCTCTCCGGCGGGCAGCAGCAGAGAGTTGCCATTGCTCGTGCACTGGTAACAAAACCGGCGATTATCCTTGCCGATGAACCTACCGGTAATCTGGACAGCAGAACAACGCAGGAGGTGCTGGGACTTTTAAAGCTGACCGGAGAACGATTCCATCAGACAATCGTCATGATCACGCATAATGAAGCTTTGGCACAGCTTTGTGACAGAGTGATTCACATCGAGGACGGCAGAATCATTGATGACCGCGGGAAATCTATGCCTGCGGAAGCGAATGAGGAGGTGCACGCATGAAAAACAATAACGGTGCATCCGTCCGCAAACTGTCCGACCGCAGTCTGCAAAACAATAGGATGCGGAATTTCTTTGCAATTCTGGCGATTATTCTGACAGGAATCCTTTTTACTGCCGTATTTTCCCTGACAAGCGGCGCCATGCAGGTGGCGCAGGAAGAGACTATGCGCGAAGTAGGAGGGAAGTTTCATGCAGGACTCAAAGCAGCGACTACACAGCAGTATGAGAGCGTCATAGCTGATCCCATGGTAAAAAGCAGCAGTTACACAATTTTTATAGGCGTCATGGATAATATTATAAAGCATTCGGCGGAGCTGCGTTATCTGTCGGAGGACAGCCGTTTGGAGGATCTGTTTATCACCTTGGAAGAGGGACATATTCCTGTAGCGGAGAATGAGATCATTGTGGACACTTTTACTTTGGATGAGTTCAATCTGCCTTATGTGCTGGGTGAAAAGATATCCCTCAAGTTTTCATTTATGGGTGAGACGGTCGAGGACGAGTTTGTGGTAAGCGGCTGGTATCAGGGAGACAATGTTGCGCACGCCAGTGAGCTTATCATTTCGGAAAGCTATTGGATGAAGCTGAAAGGTTCCTACACAGATGAAGACTTTGTAAACTGGCAAGAAGAACATCCGGAAGATAACGGTGTGGGACTAAAGGCTGTCAATCTCTTTTTTGACGATGAACATAATCTGGAAGAAAAGGTGCAGACGGTCATCCGAAATGCCGGATATGAGCCGGAAACAGAGTTGGATTACGGTGTAAACTGGGCATATATGACTAGCCGTGTGGAATCGGTAGACCCACTTACTTTTATTTTGCTGTCCGGCGCGGTGATGGTCATTCTGATTACCGGTTATCTGATTATTTATAATATTTTTCAGATATCAGTCATCAGTGATATCAGATTTTACGGACTGCTTAAGACGATTGGAACGACGAAGAAACAGATTCAGAGGCTGGTGAGACGGCAGGCGGTTAAGCTGTCTTTAATCGGTATTCCCATCGGTCTGGTCATGGGTTATGGCATCGGCAAGTTTGCCCTGCCTTTTGCACTCAGTATCAATGATTATCAGGGTATGGAAGTTTCGATGAAATTTGATCCGATGATTCTGGTATTTGGCGCCGGATTTTCGGCGCTGACCGTTTTCTTGAGCAGCAGAAAGCCGGGTAAGATCGCAGGAAGTGTCTCACCGATTGAAGCCGTCAAATATACAGAGGCGGGGAAAACAGGTAAAGCTTCCCTTCGCAGGAACAGGAAAAGGCGAAAAAGGAACAAAGCTGGCAGCGGATTCAGCGCTGTTTCCATGGCGTTTTCCAATCTTGGAAGGAACAAGCGAAGCGCTTTCGTTGTCATAATGGCAATGTCCTTAAGCATCATACTTCTGGCGGTTATTATGACTGCCGTAGGAAGTTTTCAGCTTGATTCTTATATGGAGCAGAGAATAGCGGGAGATTATATGCTTGGAAATATAAACGTTATATCCAGTGCATCGCGGAGCGGGGAGGTTAATATAGAACCGGAGTTTCTGGCGTTGGCGGACCGGCAGGCAGGAATAGAAAACAGGCTGGAAATGTGGGTACGGCACGGCATATATCTGCAAGTAGATGATAAGGCACAGGAACAGTTCGCTAAACTGAATGCAGAAAACAAGCTGCGGCAGGATATGCACAATCAGGATAGATTGGAGAGAATACTGCGGGGAGAAAAATCACTGGTCGGCTTTTGTTATGGATATAGCGAGGAGCTTTTTTCTAATATGAAGGTTTTAGACGGGACATTGGATATTGAGAAATTTATGACCGGAGATTATATCCTGCTTACGCAGATTCTGGGAAGTGAGTTTTTACCGCCTGAAGACCATGTTTATCATCCGGGGGATATTGTGACGCTGGAAAAGGCAACGGAAGATTCACAGATGCGTGAGATTACGAATGCGGCAGGGGAGACGATTGATTTTGAATATGTTGATCTGGAGGAGAAGGAATACGAGGTCATGGCGATCGTTGAGCTTCCCGGCAGTATGACTTTGAACAGATTTTCGTCAAATGCCTGTGACATGGTATTGCCGTTGATAGAATTTAAAACAGAAGGAAATGATGTATCAGGCTCTGGCGGGTATGCACACTGCTTTAAAGTATCCTATGAAGTAGAAGATGAGGCTCAGGCGGCATTCGAGGCGGCAGTTAAAGAGTATACGGATCATAATACGGAAATGGGATATGCATCCAAGGAGTCTCTGAGGGGAGAATTTGGGGATATGATAACGGTAATTGCAACTATTGGTATTGCTCTTGCGGTGGTAATCGCACTGATCGGAATACTGAATTTCATCAATGCTGTTATAACACAGATTATTTCCAGAAGACGGGAATTTGCCATGCTGCAAAGTATCGGTATGACTAATGGACAGCTTCAGAAGACGCTTATCTGTGAAGGAATCAGTTATGTTGCGATTTCCGGCGTGATAAGCTTTGTTCTGGGAAGCCTTTTGTCGTGGGCGGTTCTGACCGCACTGAATAATGTAATCCTGTTCTTTGCGTATCGTTTTCAGATACTGCCGTTTGTGATTATGATTCCTTTGCTTATTCTGGTGGCTGTGATCGCACCGACGGCTGCTTACAGGAATCTCCGGAAGAAGAGCATCGTGGAGAGATTGCAGGAAAGTGAATAGGACTATTCTATTTTACCATCGAGAAAGGCATTCAGGATATTCTGTGGGGCATCGTAGTAGAAGCTGCTGTTATAGTCGTCTATCTTGTCGCTGACGAAGGAGTTATAAGCTTCAAACAGTGCATCGATGATATTGATCTCTTTTTCACGAGAGATACCAAGAATAAGCCGTTTATATACTTTGCCGATATCCCAATGGCTGGGAACCGCATATCTGGCATCGGCTACATTGTCAAAGGTTCCCATGGTGATATGTGAAGAACAGATGAAATCTTCACTGACTGTATCGATGTTGTCACTGTGATAGACGTCAGCTAAATCATATATTTTAGAAATAGAGGTTTTGCCGAGAGCATTTACTACGGCAGACCTCTTATTTTTTGTTTTTCTGGCAATATAGTCAATCAGACTGCAGGTAAAAAATAAATCGTTTGCTTTTGAGTCTTCACGTCCTATCATTTTGTTACCTCCTCGGCGGATACAAATTCCAGACATTTCAGGGCAGCAGGGGTACAGAAATTGATCTGGTGAGTTGGATATTTAAACTTTGCCATGCTCCAGAACTGTTCACGTGTAATAATCCCGTCAATGTAGTCTGCAATAAAATTGTATATCTGGTCGTTTGCCATGGCACCAATTACGATGTCATAGTTGTGTAATTCTCCATGGCGGCATGCAATAATAAAATCAAGCCATTTTTCTGTCATTTCTTTAAATTCCAGTATATTAAGAGATGTATCCATTCGTACAGTATAGGTGTTTACTGTCGGAGTATCGTAACGTTTTGCCCAGCGTTCCGCCTGTTCGCGAATAATGGTACAGTAAAAGCCGGAACCGAAATCTTTTGTATTCCTGCCTTTTCTGATATCGGGATATTTCACAGTGGTGTAACTGCCGTGGTAAACGGTCATTTTGCCCATATGACAGAGAGTTCCTTTCGAGATAGTGTAATAGATATTTCTATTGTTGCTATTTCTACTGTATACCAATAAAGAGGCTTTCGCAATATAAAAGATTGTTCCGGTGGACAATCCGGATAAAATATGCCATATTAGAAACGGCGGCAGAGAGATAGAATGATTCGTTTGATGAAGAG
>CAMXBD010000115.1 GCA_947179245.1 uncultured Lachnospiraceae bacterium
AGTAACTAAGTGGCTTTCAGTGACTTTCACGGCTGTGCCGTGAATAATCTGGGATAAAGTTTCTGTTTACTTGATACTTATACTTATTTTGCTCATTCATTTTTAGTTGCATATCAGCCATACCTTTAATTAGTGCGGCGAGATTGGAAAGAAAGACTGTAGAATAGAAATCCTGTTTGATAATTTCTGGTTTGCATCCGCTAAATGATTCTAACCGGAATAATACTTTTATTTCTTTGTACCGTCCTTCAATCCCCCGTCTTAAAAAATATAATTCCTTAAATGTGTCTGCTGTAAAGGATGTGTCCATTATATTTGTAACAAGATATTCTATGCTTCCATCAGGAAGATAAACATGTATGCATCTTAAATGTAAAGGCAGATGCCTGCCTTTTTGCTGGTATTGCACCAGAATATCCTCTTTCTCTGCATTTATAAGTTTTTTAAAGGATGAGGGTAATCTCATAACAAAATGCAGCTGATGGAGCATCAACTTTGAAAACAGATCATAGGAAGGGTATCCACGGTCAAATAGAAAGATATGTTTTCCGGACAAATGAAGATCCATGAAAAAATCAATGTGCTTTTGCGCAGCATCCCGTTCACTGAAACGGTATTTTCCGATATAGCTGTCAACAATGATATCATTCATTACATCATACAGCAGCGATGCAGATGCAAGAGGATCATCTTTTCCATACTGATTAGGGTTATTTCCCCAAAAATTTATATTTTCGTCTGATGGCGGTATCTGGATCGTGGAACCATCAATGGCATAAATGTGATATCCATTCCATAAAGAAAAGGTATTGGTATGATTATAAAATATCTTAGAAAAAAGCTGGCACAGTTCCATGCAGGCGTTTGAAGAAATTTTTGCCTTGCTTTTGAGATCGCCTGTTTGGAAACAGCCGGGAGGTTTAGGGAGGGAAAATCATGGCGAACCTCAGCCCAATTTATACCAATAGACTTCTTACCGGCAGATAAAATGAAATAGATAAGATCAGGAAAAGATAACTTCCTGTTTCGTGTAAATCCATGCCCGATTCTGTGTTTCTGAATAAATTCCTCAGAACAGATCAGCTGGCTGGTGTTTTTAATAACAGTTTCAAATGTGTTGTTATTCATAAAAGTACCTCCACAATTAATTAGTTTATAATCAATTGCGGGGCAACATATTTTGATTAATCTGTCAAGTGTTTTTTCTGCTGTGTTTAAGTTGACGACATTGCCCGTAAACGGGTGAGCCGGTAAAACAAAGCAAATAGGATAAGCCCTTTAGGGCTAAGCAGGTTGTGCTGATTCTTTTACGGGGAACCACGCCGAGGCTAGTCGTCATGTCTATCGCTGTCTAACCATTTGATGATGTAATGACAAATCACACCACCCATGACAGCGGCTATAACAGTTACAGTTATATCGTATATTACAGGAATCATTTTGTTGATTGTAATAGGTTACGATTTCATCATGCAATTTTTCCTCTGTCAGATATTGAAAAGCGTCAAAATAATCTTTTACGGTATATTCTGTTGCATTATTTTGTGTAAAGGGTAATCAAGCAAAAGTAAGAATAAAATTGACATGATAAATGTCATTGATATTAGTTCAATATGCAGAAATAGCCGGAAATGTTTTAGTATTCCGGCTATTTAGATATTTACAATTTATGAGGAAGCTTCTAAAACAATCGAATTGTTTCAGACTGCTGTTTTTTGCATTGGCTTTACCGTAAAAATACAAGTATAATAATTCTTTGTTTTATCATAAAGCTGTTTTAAGACCGTTACTTTTCCCTTTTGCCTAAAAAGTTCTAAATATACTGGATTATAGTATATAATCGTAATTGCCTTTTTTTCAGAAACTTTCAGCAATTTATCAACTACTTTTTCCATAACCGAACCAGAAAAAGGGTTGAACATAAAAAATATATTATATTTATTATATTCTTTAAATTCTGTTGCGCTAATTCTCATGCAAGATACCCTGTCTTCCATTCCAAGTATTTGAAAGTTTCTGACCGCAATATCAATAAGATTTGCATCTATATCAATTCCGGCTATTTCTTGAAAAGGATATTCAGCAGCAGTCCTAAGAACCGCTCCTTTTCCGCATCCAATATCCAGCAGTTTATCCTCTCCATTAAGAATAAGGCTGTCAAAAATCTCTTTGGCATGTTTTTCTGTTGTCCTGCTATAGCCATGATATAGACCGTCGCTTTTTTTCAATAAAGACGTATCACGCATTGTGAAATCTAAACCCTTAGGCTTTTCAAATAAAAAATATTGTATGCTAAACTGTAGATATCTTTTCCATCTTGTAAACATCCGAACCGCTCCTTTAGGACCCTTTTATTAGGTATCGTAAGTATTTTCAAATATTTTATTATCTGAATACACTTAAATATAACATAATAGGTTATAAATCACAACAATAACATTACCTAAAACTGGGTTTTAAGAAGTGATAGGTAATAATAAACTATATCCATATAGTAATAGAAAGGTATGAAAATGGAAGACTATAAAATCGCTATGGGAAAACGAATGAAAAAGCAGAGAAAGCTGTTGCATATGACACAAGAGCAGATTGCAGAAAAGCTGAATGTTTCTGTAAAACACTATGGCGAAGTAGAGCGTGGAAATGCCGGATTGTCTATTGAAAATCTTATTCTTGTAAGTAATATTTTAGGAATAGATTTAAATTATCTGATAAGGGGAGAGGATTCAATAGAAAATATACCATCCCGAATGAAAGAAATTTATTTAAACTCTCCGCCGGATAGGCGCCAGAGAATTATGGAATTGTTGGAAATTGCTGATAAATTTTGATTACAGTGTAAAGAGGACGAACTGGAACATTCCTTTCTTCTGGTTTTTGAATCAAGATGGGATTTGAGTGCCGTCTTACACTCATTTCAATTCAGAGGAAACGTTCATAATACAGCGTTTTCCTTTTTTATTTTTACAGGAAACAATCTTCCACTTTACATCGCAGCAAATTGCAGGTATGCTTATGACCAGACAGAAGAGAGGGATGACCTATGCTGCAGATCGCAATATGTGACGATGAACAATTTTATCGTGAAAAGATGAAAAAGCTTGTGGAAGGATATCTTGAGAAGCGCAGATTGCAATATACACTTCATCTGTTTTTATCTGGAGAAGAGTTCTTAAAGCAGTGCGAGAACAGTGTAAAATATGATATTGTGTTTCTGGATATCAATATGGAGCAGATAGACGGGATTCAGACGGCTAAGAGGATTCGTTCTTTTCACAGCAATACCTATATTGTATTTGTGACAGCTTTCATTGATTATGCGCTGGAAGGCTATAAAGTAAATGCGGTCCGTTACTTGATGAAGGATGCGATTGATCTTGCGATGGAAGAGTGTATGATGGCAATTTTGCAGAAGATGCAGATTGCACAGGTGACATTTGCATTTCTGGAAGGTGAGAAAAGATTATATATTGATAATATTTTATATGTAGAGAGCAGGGGACATAAGTCTATTTTTCATTATATGGAAGAAAAGATTGTAGCATATCAGATTTATGAGAAACTCGACAGTGTGGAAAAGAGACTGGAGAACTGTAATTTTCTGAGGATTCATAAGAGTTATCTTGTGAACATGAAACACATCCGCAGAGTGAGTAATTACGTGGCGTTTCTCGATACGGATGAGGAACTTCCGATTCCGCGTCTACGATTTCAGAGAGTAAAAGAGGCATTTGTAGATTATAAGGGAGCGCTATGATGGAAGAGATTAGGCTTGTAATTAGGAGTATTATTTTGTCTTTTATGATGGGCATAAGCTGTCAGGCGTTCTACGAGACTATTGTGCCGAGACGGAAACTGTGGTATGGGTGGATAGAGCATACCACGGTTTTAGCTTTTACAGCCGGATTTATGGTTATTGCTGTGACTCCGATTCCGCCTTATATCTTTCAGCCGGTACGGGTTATTATTGTGGCAGTTATTGTCGCACAGATTTATTTTCAGATGGGTATTGTAAAAAATCTGGTGCTGTCGGTGATGCTTTGCGGGATTTATTGGCTTTTCTCTGTACTCTTTATTTCTGTGGCAGGCGTGGCGCTGGCAAATAATTACATACAAATGGATAACCTGATGGAGCCGATTGTTGATATTGGCTATTTATGTCTGATGCTGGCTTTCCGTTATCGGTATCAGAACCGTGTCCGTGGTTTTACAGATATAAAATGGGGTAAATTCGGGCTGTTCTCATTGGTCGGTATTGTGGTGAGCATTGCAGTTGCCATGATGTCACAGGCGGGCAGCATGGCGGATTACTATGCCAGACTGACTGCAATCGCCGGATTTGCGGTAGTTTATGTGCTGGGATTTTATTATATGGTCAGATTGTTGGAAAGGGAATCCCAGATGCAGAAACTGCGTCTTCTGCAGGAGCAGACACAGAATCAGATGAATCTGTATCAGAATATGAAGAAGCGTTATGAACAGCAGAGGCGTTTCTCGCATGATTACAAGAATCAGTTACATTGTATTCAGGGAATGATCGGAAGCGGACAGACGAAGGAAGCGCTGGAATATATCGCGGAACTGACTGGAAATTTCCGACAAAGTGAGATGTGTGTGAACACAGAACATGCGGTGGTTAATGTGATGTTAAGCCAGAAGTATCGGGAAGCATCTGATAAGGGAATCGTCATGACGATGGTTTCCGGAGACTTGTCGGGTCTTACGATTAGTGAAGAGGATATCGTGACACTGTTAGGAAATCTGTTTGACAATGCAATCGAGGCATGTGAGAAGCTTGACGTGAACAAGGTGATACAGTTTAAAATGGTTCAGGAGGAAGGACAGCTTGTTCTGTCTATCCGCAATCCGGTAAAAGAACAGGTGCGAATCAAGGATAACCGAATCGTCACAAGTAAGCGGGATAAATCTCAGCATGGAATAGGGCTTATGAATGTGGAGTCGGTGGTCAGGAAAAATAATGGGACAAGCGTGTTAAAATGTGAAGATGGATGGTTCACTTTTGCGGCGATGATACCTATGGAGCAAAAGTGATGCAGGCATAGCATAAACCAAGAAAAGGCGTTCAGGCGTCTTTTTTTGTTGCCGTGGCGTCGATTTCTGTCAGGGGAGTTGAAGGGTTAAAAGGTCGAAAATATAATGAATGTATCCTGTATTTGAACTGGAATGCCAGCGTAGAAAGAGCAGGAAAAATACGGAAAGGAATGGTGGAAAATATGAAGAAATTAAAGGCAGGAATTTGTGGTGTGATGATGGCTGCAAGTTTGGAATTATGTGCATGCAGCGCGCATGCGCAAGGTACAGCGGATAATTCTTCGCCTACGGCAAAGGAAGTGGCGGAATGTACGATGGAGAGTTTGAAAATACTGGATTTGGATCGGTTTAATGAGTGTACGGACAATTATGTGGAGACATACTATAATTGGATTGGAATGCCTATAAGAAGTGAATACAGGGTTTTCAACGAACTTCTCCAGCCGGGCGTGAAGATCGGAAAATGGAAAGAAAGATATGAGTTCAATCAAAAAGTTAATGAGAAGATGATGGAAAATCTGGCATGGAAGATAAAAGATGTGGAGGAAGCCGGCACTAAAGCTGAAATCAACATGGAGATCACGAATCTTAACATGGCGGATGTTATGGGAAAGTATGAGATTTCTATTTTGGAAAATATGATAGAGAGCGATGGGACGGGACTTGGTCAGATGATTAAGGATTTGTCGAATATTACGGATGAGGAGGACGGTTTGCTTACGATTATAGAATCATGCGATAAAGACGACCTCTCCACGATTGAAGTTATGGTCACAGCATATCGGAAGAACGGAGCGTGGCAGATACATCTTGACGACGAGTTTATTAATGCTTTTATGGGAAATATTGACGCAGAGGAATACTCTGAGGATGTGCAGCAAAGAATCGAAGAATTGGAGAAACTACAGAACGAGAAAATGGATGAATGGGAAGAAAAATTCAGCGATGATGTGGAAAAGTGGATGGAAGGCTGGTTTTAGGGCTGAGGGACAGAGACGTATGTGAAGAATGTGATATAAGCTGCGAAATAAGTATGAAATGAGCAAAAATGCTCTTACAAAATCAATTACTTTTGCTATAATATATTTTGTTAAATCACATTTCGCTATGGCATATGGAAATCAATTGTTAATACATTTTGTACCTTGCCATCCGGCGAGCAGATAGGAGAAAAACAGTCATGCACAATGAACTGACAAAGCAGGATATCAAGAAGATGGAGGAAGAGATTGAATACCGCAAGCTTGTAGTGCGTAAGGAAGCTTTGGAGGATGTTAAAACGGCGAGAGCGCACGGCGATTTAAGCGAAAATTTCGAGTATCATGCGGCGAAAAAAGTCAAGAACCAGAACGAGAGCCGTATCCGTTATTTGGAAAGGATGATCAAGACGGCAGTGATCGTCTCGGATGAATCGGCGGAAGATGAGGTTGGCATGAACAATACGGTGGAAGTTTATTTCGAGGATGATGATCTCGTAGAGAAATATAAGCTGGTCACTACTGTCCGTGGCAATTCATTAGAGGGACTGATCAGCACAGAGTCGCCGCTTGGCAAGGCACTGCTTGGACACAAAGTGGACGACCGGGTTTATGTGGAGGTAAATCCGGGAGTCGGGTATTATGTTATCATCAAATCGATAGAGAATACCGTTGATGACGGGAGTGATAAGTTAAGGAGCTTCTGATGGGAAGCTCCTTAGCTGGGTATTATTTCTTCTTAATTGGAATCCATATCTCAGTGTAATAGTTTTCATCGGCAGTTCCATTCGGATATTTGTCTGGTGCATCGTACATCTCGACACAGTAGCC
The DNA here is from genome assembly GCA_947179245.1 of uncultured Lachnospiraceae bacterium. Taxonomy (GTDB): domain Bacteria; phylum Bacillota; class Clostridia; order Lachnospirales; family Lachnospiraceae; genus UBA3282. The sequence goes on from CAMXBD010000115.1 coordinate 6,861, forward strand.
TGCCGCAAATTCATAATCCTGCAATGCAGGGAGCCATTCAGAAAATATCTTTGTATTCACGTCCTGCATAGAGTGCGGAAGGGCGCCTTTGCAAGGGAAGACTGCCCACGTGAAAGCAGGAATCGTCTTTACCGTAAATCCATCCGGAATATCTACAGATGGATTATAGATATCCGCAATCAGATATTCAAATTTTTCATTTCCCATCTGCGGATCGATGTTGATTCCGAACATTCCGCAGACATGTTCACCTTTTCCCGAAGAATAATGTTCCTGCCAGAAAGAAGGAATGTCCTGTTTGGCATTAGCATAGCTGAATTCCTCAGAGACAGCCAAAACGCTGAATGCTTCTTTTTTTGTAATTCTGTAATCCATAGCATAACCGCCTTTCAATGATATTGATAGTTGTAATGGTGCAAAAGCCTTGATCATAGTCTTGTTCTTGCGCACCATGAGCGGGGTATATCCATGGAAACGGGTAAAAGCTTTGGTAAAACTGTCGGGGGATTCGTAGCCATATTTCATGGCGAGATCTATTACCGTGACGTCTCCGGTAATCAGTTCCTCCGCTGCCAAGGCAAGCCTGCGGTTTCTTATATATTCCGTAATAGAATATCCGCATAAGATGCTGAATCCTTTGTGGAAGTAAAAGGATGAGATATTCACATGTTCCGCCACATCATGCATTGTGATGTCTTCTGTTATGTGGCTTTCGATATAGCTGACCGCTTTGCTGATAGCTTCTGTCCATTCCATAGTGTATCGCCTCCTGCTGTGGTTACAGTATATCTTTCATGAGCTGCCGTGTCCCGATTTTATTTGTTCTATTTTGTCGGAGCTGATTTCTTTAGATTATACGCCACAAGCAGACAGCCAGTCAACCGGGCAGGACAAGTGTCATAAACGGGACATACTCCGCATATATCATACAAAATACCTTTTGTACATGCATCTTGAAAGGATGTGTACAAACAGCAAAAATTTTGAACACGAGGGTGCATGAAGCGCACTTTTGTTCGCAGTATGTCGGTGCGGGAGGAAAAGGCATGTATGAGATGAAGACGGCAGCGGAAGTGCTCCAGATGCTTGAGACGGACAAGGATAAAGGGCTTGGGCGCAGGGAAGCCATGGAGCGCAAAGCGAAATACGGCGCGAACAGACTCAAAGATCAGGAGAAGAAGAGTGTAGGTCAGATGATTCTGGAACAGCTCAACGATCCTTTGATTCTGATTCTGGTGGTGGCGATGGCAATTTCCCTTATGCTTCACGAAATAGGGGATGCAGTCATTATTGTCACGGTAGTGGTTTTAAATGCAGCGGTAGGAATTATTCAGGAGGGTAAAGCCGGCAGAGCGGTGGAGGCGCTTAAAAAGATTTCTTCGCCACAGGCGGTCGTCCTGCGGGAAGGGAAACGCATGAAGATTCCGGCTGAGGATCTGGTTCAGGGAGATATCGTATTTCTGGAGGCGGGAAATATGATTCCGGCTGACTTGAGACTAATTGAATCACAGGGGATTTGCATAGAAGAGTCTGCCCTTACAGGAGAGTCTGAGGCGGTGGAGAAAAATGCCGATCAAGTAATAGATGTTCCGGGAGACAACAGCCATGTCAATATGGCATATATGTCTACCTATATGACTAAGGGGCGCGGCATGGGGGTGGTGGTTTCCACCGGCATGGAGACCCGGATTGGACATATTGCGGATATGCTGCACAGTGGTAAGGAGAAACTGACGCCATTACAGGTTAAATTAGGAGAGCTGGGAAAGGTATTAAGTTTTCTGGCGGTGGGAATATGTGTGTTTCTGTTTGCCGTAGCTGTATTGCAGAAGCGTAACGTAGGGGAAATGCTCCTGACTTCCGTCTCTCTGGCGGTAGCGGCTGTGCCTGAGGGGCTTCCGGCAATCGTGACGATCGTGCTTGCATTAAGTGTTTCACGCATGGTGCGTGCCAAGACGATCGTGCGCAAATTGTCTTCGGTGGAGACATTAGGAGCTGTGGAGGTGGTTTGCTCTGATAAGACTGGAACGCTGACCCAGAATAAGATGACGGTGACAGAATGCTATCTGGAAGGAAGGCTGGTTACACAGGATAAACTTCGTGATGTTTTTGCCGCAGCGGTGAGTGGGCAGACAGTAAGTGAAGAACGCAGGCATTTTATGCTGGGGTGTGTTTTATGTAATGATGGAGTGCTGTCTGAGGAAGATAAGATTGGTGATCCCACGGAACTGGCGTTACTTTATATGGCAAGAGAATGTGATGCGGACATAGCGGCACTGCGCCTCAAGTATCCCCGCATCGAAGAAAGAGGATTTGACTCGGAACGCAAGATGATGACTACAGTGCAACGGGAGGAGGATGAGCTGATAGCATATTCTAAAGGGGCGGCGGAACGTATTCTGGATGGATGTGACCGGATGTACAAACAGGGGCAGTTGTGTGCCATAACACAGCCGGACAGGGATGATATCGCGAAAGTACAAAAGCAGCTTATGGGAGAGGGCAGACGCGTGCTGGCACTGGCGATGGAGATGAATGGAAGTATGCAAGAGAAAAGCATGGTCTTCTTAGGGCTTTTGAGTATGCAGGATCCGGTCAGACCGGAGGCAGTACAGGCGGTGGCGGATTTTGAGAAGGCCGGAGTGTCCACAGTCATGATCACGGGCGATCATCCTGATACGGCTTATTCCATTGCGAGGGAGCTTGGAATTGCCGACAGACCACAGCAGTGTATTACAGGCAGGGAGCTTGATCATCTGAAAGACCACGCTTTTTTGCAAAGACTGCAGGAGATAAAAGTGTTTGCAAGAGTGACGCCTGAGCATAAAGTCAGGATCGTGGAGGGTTACCGTACACTTGGTAAGACTGTGGCGATGACGGGGGACGGTGTTAATGATGCACCTTCCCTGCAGGCGGCAGATATCGGGATTGCAATGGGGTTAAACGGAACAGATGTGGCGCGCGGTGCGGCGGATTTTGTATTGATGGACGATAACTTCGCCACCATTCATTTAGCGATCAGGGAGGGCAGAGGGATTTATGAGAACATCAGAAAATCAGTACTTTTCCTGCTCTCTTCTAATCTGGGTGAGATTATCACGATGCTGCTTACGATTGTGGCAGGACTGCCCAGCCCGCTTAAGGCAAGTTTTATTTTATGGATTAATCTGATCACGGATTCTCTTCCGGCATTGGCACTGGGGGTAGATGATAATGAGGGAGAGAGTCTGATGAGTGAGAAACCGCGAAGGCGGGGAGAATCTCTTTTTGCTAAGGGAGGACTTCTCTGTGTTATCTGCTATGGGTTAGTGATCGGCGGCGTGAGTCTTGCGGCTTTCCTAAAAGTACCTTACGACAGGATTGTAGCGGAAGGACTTCCTGTCAGTTTACATAATGTTGTAGAAGGATTAAGGATATCGACGGTGCTTGCGAAGGCACAGACTCACGCATTTATGGTTCTGGGTATCAGTCAGTTGTTCCATGCAATCGGTATGCGCGATGTTAATCGTTCGGTATTCAGGATGAATCACAGAAACAATCCATATATGATCGGTGCGCTTGTGATTGGAATTGTGCTGCAGATAGCGGTGACGGAGATTACCCCGCTTATCCGGCTTTTTGGAACCGTGAGGCTTGGATTGACGGAATGGTTACAGCTAATAGCTCTGTCCACTACTCCGCTGATTGTTCACGAACTGCTTGCAGCCGCCAGCAGGGGCAGGAGGCATGAGGAACAGGAGAAGAAAGATGAGCAGGTGGTGGAGATTACAGTGTGATAGATGAAAAAGGTTGACATAACTATTAAAGCAAAGCCTGTATTGCCAGCAGCAGGAGGAACAGGCCACTGAGCCATGACAGATCGATGTGCAGTACGGAGGATATCAGTTGTCCGAATCCGTAACCGGCGGCGAAGAGCAGCAGGTTAAAGAGGGCGGCGAGCAGAAAAAGTACAGCCAACGGAATTGGTTCTGTATGGAAAGCCATACCCACAAGCACACTGTCTAAAGATAGAGCCAATGATAAGAGAAGCGCTTCTTTCGGAGTCAAAATCTGAAGATCGTCCTGATTGGCATCTTCCGGTGACAGATACACGGTAAAAATGATATTGATCTGTTTGATTTTACAGCCCCAGTTTCTTGTGAGACTGGGGTGTTTATGTGCCAGAAGCCGTATCAGACTCTCCGACAGCTTACTGAATCCTAGGATCATTAACAGGGTAAAGGACAGAAAAGGAAGAACAGCTTCGGGAAGGAACCCTAAGATATGTGAACCGATACGGTTGGCAGCTGTAATAAAGGCGGCGGGAACACAGACGAGAATGAGATAAGAAAGCGGTTTGATAAAGACACGCTGTGTACCGTAAGTGAGTCCCGCGGTCAGAGAGTCGATGGATACGGCAGTCAGGAAAAGAAACAGCGCCGCAAAAGCAGAAGACATGACATAGTCACCTCAATCAGAATTTACTTTATTGTATATAGTATGGAAAAAAGATTCTGAGTTG
>CAMXBD010000116.1 GCA_947179245.1 uncultured Lachnospiraceae bacterium
CGTTGAAATAGTCACATATATATCAGCTACATTAAAAATCGGGAAATTAATCAACACAAAATAAATAAAATCAACAACATAATCAAAACGGATTCTGTCAATCATGTTCCCAATTGCTCCAGCGGCAATCAGACTGAGTAAAAGATGCAGTATCCGGTATTTTTTATTATCCGGTGTCTTGAAAAGCACATACCCGATTGCACTTAAAATAACGACCGCTACAAAAATAAAGAAAAATTTTTGATTTTGCAGCATTCCGAAGGCGGCGCCTCTGTTCTCAAGATAGTTCAGCTCTAATACACCATTGATGATAATAAATGCCGGTTTATCCTTTAGATGAACAACAGCAAGATACTTCGTATACTGATCCAGTGCAACTAAGATAATGATTCCCAGTAAATCCAGCATTAAAAGTATTTTTTTCTTTATATTCATTCTTTTGCATCCTCGTCACTAAAATAGATTTCACGAATAGCTTCCATCATCTCTTCATCTGTTACTGTCTTGTCAATCACTGCTTTCCCGACTTTCTTAAGCAGTACAAACTTAATCTGACCGGAATCCATTTTCTTATCGGACTTCGTCAGTCTTAAGATTTCAACGGGATCGATGGAATCAATACTGATCGGTAGATTAAACGGTACAAACATATCCCGCACTTCATAGTATTCGTCCATGGAGAGCCAGTTATGCTTCCATGAAATATAAGCTGCGGCAACCATACCGAGTGCAATGCATTCCCCATGCATCATCTCAAAATTCATTGCTTTCTCAATAGCATGCCCAATTGTATGTCCAAAATTCAATAGGGCACGGTCACCCTGTTCTTTCGGATCTTTTTCCACTACAAGCTTCTTGACCGTACAGCTTCGCATGATCATTTCGCTAAGTGTATCAGTATCTCTATCATGTATTTCGTACATATTGTCTAAAAGCCATTCATAAAATGAAGCATCCTTGATAAGCCCGTGCTTCATAACCTCTGCAAATCCGGCATAAAACTGTCGGTCGTCTAACTGCTTGAGAGTGGAAATATTCATATAAACAAGTTTCGGCATATAGAACGCACCTACCATGTTTTTGTAACCGTCAAAGTCTACACCTGTCTTACCGCCGATACTACTGTCAGACTGCGCGATCATTGTGGTGGGAATCTGAATATAATCTACACCACGAAGATATGTAGCCGCCGCATAACCTGTAATATCACCGACAACGCCGCCACCTAAAGCAATCAGCAGATCCTTGCGGTCAAACTGTGCTTCTATCAGCTCGCGATAGATTTCTTTGACAGTATCTAATGTCTTGTTGGCTTCTCCTGCCGGGAAAGTGTGGAGAAGAACCTTTTTACAATGCCCATTTAAAATATCACACACAGTATTTCCGAATAATGCCGCCGTGTTGGAATCAGCAATAATTGCTACTCTTCTATTCTCCACATCAAACGCCTGTAATTCATCTAAAAGAAGCTCGAAGTCTTCAGTAAATACAATGTCATAGCATGGTTTTTTCTCATAATTGATTGTCATTCTCTGAGCCATAATTTCCTCCGTATAATCTCATAGGTTCACCTGTCAGTAAAATAATTTGATAAATATCTTAAATACAGGAAAACTTCCTGACAATATTGTCAGGAAGTCATCTTGCTATTTTATTTCATGGGAAATAATCGAACTTGTTCGATTTTTATAAATAAGCATTAAATTCCATTATTGATCGGTACATCAAACGAGCCGGATAAGATTTCCTGAAAATCACCGGAAATATCAACACTGGCCGGTGTAATAATGAAGATATAGTGTGAGATTTTCTGCAAATTACCCGAAATAGCAAAGCATGATCCCGATGTAAAATCAATAATTCTCTGCGCAATATCAACATCAAGTCCTTCAAGATTAAGTACAACGGTTCTGTTGGCAAGAAGTGTTTCCGTAATCTCTCTGGCATCCTCTACGGTAGTAGGTTTGATTACACAAACTTCCATGCCTGTTCCGGGCATCTTCTTCATCTGACGCATTGGTGTTACTTTTGGAGTTGATTTCTTAACAACTCTGTCATCATCCATTGAAGCATCATCTCTTACAGCACTTGGTTTTTTAATCGGTTCCGGATCATCATCGTAGAAATCATCATCATAGTATTCATCATCTTCATCATTTAGTTTCATGGCATTTAAAAATTTGTCCATTACACTCATGCTTCAAACCTCCGTCACTTCTACTTGTCTCAATACTTACATACTTATGTATATTAAACGGTTGTATATTGTCTTTCTCCAAAAATACCAGTTCCAACTCTAATCAGAGTCGCCCCCTCTTCTACAGCGACTTCATAGTCTCCGGTCATACCCATAGAAAGTTCTTCCATAAAAACATTATCAATGTTTTTATGTATTATGTCAACATATATTTGCTTTAATTTTGCAAAATATAGTCTGTTCTCTTCCGAATTCTCAACATATGGTGCTATTGTCATTAACCCTTTGACGACAATATTTGGTAATGCTGAAACCGCTTCTACTAAGGAAACGGCATCTTCTGACGTTGTTCCAAATTTACTCTCTTCGTCTGAAACATTAACTTCTACAAGTATCGACACCGTCACATTTCTTTTAACAGCCTCCTTACTGATTTCCTCAGCAAGGCGAAGAGAGTCTACACTGTGAATCATGTATACTTTATCTACAATATATTTCACTTTGTTGCGTTGAAGATGTCCAATCATATGCCATCTGATATCTTTAGGCATTTTATCGTACTTATCTACCAGTTCTTGTACTTTATTCTCACCGAAATCACGACATCCCAAGTCATATGCTTCCTGAAGTATTTCAACCGGCTTAGTCTTGCTGACTGCAATCAGCGTTACATCCTCTCGCGTTCTTCCGCTTCTGTTGCACGCCGCGCAGATATTTTCTTCCACTGTATGAAGATTTTCACGAATCATATTAATTACTGAACCTTCTTTCTAAGCATTTGGAGAGAATGCGCAGTATTCTCTCAATTGTCGCTGTATAGCAACGATTTTTAGTCATAAATAAATTCATTATCATTTACCGTTGTGGCATCTAACACAATATAATCATAGACATTCAGTCCATATACAGTATTAGACTTCACAATCGAATACTCGTCATTTTGGTACAGAATACTGACCTGTTTAAAATCTGCATATCCTTTGTTGATATTATATACGCCAATCAGAGAGCCCGTTTTACTGATCCTATGCTTCTGCGTAGAATCCGGCTTGACAATATTATTATCAGCCCGAAGCACGGTATCATCCAGATAATATTCGGTATCCGTTTCATCGTAAATCGTGGTCTCTATAAATTCAATCGTAGCATTCCCGTTCTCATCATAAGTCTCTAATAATACGCCTGTGTTACCGCTGTTGCCTCCTTTTGTCACAAACTCTTTCGGAACGATAAAAAATTCCTTCTGTACAATGGCTGAATTGGGAATCTTAAGCCCTCTTTCATCCTCCAGCAGCAATTCGATATCAATAAAACGATCCGTACAGAATGTGATCATTGAGTTAGTAAAAGTCAGAGAAACAAAAATATTTCCTTCTTCATTTGTATAGGTCGCCACTTCGCCCCATGATGTATACTGATTCTTCAGGAACTTAACTTCCACATATTCTTTTTCTAACAGTTCTTCGGCAAGTTCCTCTGCATTGTCACCTTCTAACATAATGACAATGGACCAGTCCTCGTTAGTTGACAACTTGTATACAGGATCACCACTCGCAATCAGTTCATTGTTTAGAAGATGTTTCTTTTCATAGTTTTTTTGATCAAAATATTCCGCAGTCATATCTTCCAGCTTTAAATCCTCATAACCGTCAATGGAATACGTAACAATACCGCTTTTGCTTGCATTACGGTAATTGATAAGCGCTGTGCCGGAAGCGTCATTTAAAGCGTTTGCATTGGCAAGGATATTATAATTAGAAAGTTTTAATGCGGTACCTTCCACACTGTACTTAAAATTGTATACATCAACAAACTCTGTACAATCAAACCGGCTGGTAAAAGATGTGATTTCTGTTTTCAATTCAGAAAGATCTGAATCGGACAAAGAATTTTCACCGCTCTCACTGGTATGGATATAATCGGATAATCTTCCCGTCTCATCAACGGTATAGACCAGATTTCCGGCGGCAACGCGTTCGCCTTCTCTTGCAAAATAGTTGACATATCCTGCATCAGAACTGGTCACGATTTGTTCTGTCCGCAGCGCAATACCTTTATAGATACTGTTGGATGTCAGCGAGCCTTCCTGAACGCTGTAACCAACAATATGTTCTGTTCTGAAATACATAACTACACAGATTACGACATAAACAAAAATAGTCGCAAAAATCAGCATACCGATATTCAGATTTAAGGGGCGTCTGTATTTAGTTACTTTATTTCTGTTGTCAGCCAAAAGAGAGTCTCCTTTAACATACTAAAAACCTCGGATATCCCGAGGTTTTTATGGAATTACACAGTATCGATTATGTATATCTTACAACGAAACAATAACCTTGGATTTCAAATTGTCGGGTAATGCATGCTCATCAACGGAAATACTAAGTACAAAGTCTACATGGAATTTTGTGCTGATGGTTTCTAATTTATCAATCGTAGCGCTGATGTCACTTTCATCCAGACAGGCAATCTTCAAAAAGCTGTCAAAATACATATGCTGCAGATCATGATCCTGAGAGATGATACCACATATAAATCCGATAAATTCGTCACTGTTTGTCACTAAATAATCAGAAACATCAATCAGTCTGATCTTATTATTAAGCTCGAACATATGCTTGGTGCTTTTGTCCAAATAAACAACGTTACCCTGTACGTCTTTTATCTCTGTATTTACTTTATCCAACAGATGTTTAGTCTTTCCTTTACCCTTATTGCCTACGATTAATTGAACCATGGCGAAACCCTCCTAAAGTAAAATATTAGTATAGTCTGCGATATTACTTCGTCTACCCATATTATAATGGAAAGACGTCAAAAAAACAACTATAAAAACTTATTTGATAATCCCTAACAAGTTAGTCATATCTGTATACAGATTTTCACCCGAAGTATCCTTCATAATAATGGATACATAGGGCGTCCCGTCGCTGCTTCTGGACAACAGCATCAGACAGTGCCCGGCCGCATTAGTAGTTCCTGTTTTCCCACCGATTATGGTAACATTAGACGGCATACTGTATGTTCCCTTGAAATACTGATTTGTATTTTTTACTTCCAGAGATATCTCTGCTCCGTTTCTGTCGGTATATACAGTACTGTATGAGTTCATCTGTATGATCTGATTAAACAAATCATACTGTAATGCCTCCTGAAAGATCAAGTAGAGGTCATATGCCGTCATATAATGTCCTTCCTCTGTCAGACCGTTAGGATTTGTAAAGTTGCAGTTGGTAGCGCCAAGTTCAACGGCTTCACTATTCATCAGTGACACAAATTCCTCCACGGAGCCTGATATACCCTCTGCAATCATAACAGCCACATCATTGGCAGAAAAAATAAGCAAAATGTGAAGTGCCTGATCCAGAGTCATCTGATCACCCGGTTTTACGCCGCATAACTGCGCTCCCGGCTCTGTAATCAGTACGTTCTCAGAAGCTGTGAGCATCTGATCAGCTGAACCATATTTCATGGCTACTAGTGCCGTCATAACCTTAGTCAGACTGGCAGGATTGACCTGCACATTCACATTTTTGGCATAGAGTGTATCAAGATTCTTAAGATCAAACAGCGCGGCAGCACCCACTTCGGACAGATCCACTCCTGCCGCCTTCACATCTTTGTTTGCAACACAAAGATCCGCGGCAAATGGCTCTAATGTCTCGCTATTTGTTGTTGTACTTAAGAGCTGATAACTGCTCACATCGCTATTCAGTTGATATGCCATATCGTATTTAGTGCTGCCACAACCCGTCGAAATCATAGCAGTCACAAGCAGTATGGCGGCTGCTTTACATTTTAGCCGTTTATTTGTACATTTCACGCCACTCAAGATCTCCTCTGTCGAGTGATTTAATCAACAGTTCCGCCGACGCCAGATTTGTAGCAAGTGGTATGTTATGCCTGTCACACAGCATCACCACATTATTGACATCAGGTTCATGTGATTTCGGGTACAACGGATCACGCAGAAATATGACAAGATCGATCTGATTATGTTCAATCTGGGCACCAATCTGCTGAGCGCCTCCTAAATGTCCGGCAAGATATTTATGAATAGTCAGATTGGTCACTTCTTCGATCAGTCTTCCTGTCGTTCCTGTTGCAAACAACTCATTTTTACTTAAAATCCCCCGATAAGCGATGCAGAAATTCTGCATCAGTTTTTTCTTTGCATCATGCGCAATTAATGCAATGTTCATAGAAACACCTTTCTTTACTTATATTATTTTTTGCATTGTAATCGTACGTTAAGTACGAATCCTACCCCAATATACAGACTGACTAATGAAGTCAATCCGTAACTTACAAACGGAAGTGGAATACCTGTGTTTGGAATAACGCGGGTGGCAACGGAAATATTGATAATGCCTTGAAACCCTATCAACGCCGCAACCCCCGCAGCAATAATCGTCCCAGCAATATCTTTTGCCCTCCTAGCTACCATAATACATTCAAATGAGATTAAAATCAATAAGACAATTACAGTACAGCCTCCTACAAATCCAAATTCTTCTCCAATAACCGCATAAATAAAGTCGGTTTGCGGTTCTGAAATAAAATTACCGTTTTTTACAGAGCTGACCTCGTTGTTTTTATATCCTTTACCATACAGCATACCCGAACCGATGGCAGTGACCGAATTATTCTGCTGGTATGCTTCCGCATTGGCATATTCTTCAGGATAAAAATGAGCCAGAATACGTCTCTGCTGGTATGGATCAATAATTTTCTGATCCGGCTGTAAAATCAAAGTAAGCAGGATAACAAATGCCGGAACTGCCACTGCTACCGCCATAATAATGTATTTCCAGCTTATTCCACCAATAAACAGAATAACACAAAACAGCAACACAACCATAATACTGGTAGACAAGTCCGGCTGTTTATAAATAAGCCCGATCGGCGGTATAAAAAGAAGTACACACAATCCGATCATCTTAATGGAATCCATTTCATCTTTATGTTTCAAAATAAGCTGTGCAAAAAATAAAAGTAATAAGATTTTAGCGGTTTCCGATGGTTGGAACTGAATGCCGAATATATTCAGCCATCTCTGGGCACCGCCTCTCTCTACACCCTGCCTTCTAACGAGTTCCAAAAGTACAACATTAAACACATACATAATCCAGTAAAAACGGAGCAGGATTGAATAATCGAATAGCGAGAGGACAATCATCAAAAAAAATCCAAATACAAATCCTGCAATCTGTCTGGACTGCAGCGATTCCTCCGCGCTTCCGATGGCGAAAATACCGATTACAGTAAGCGCTACCACCAGAATGATCAGCTTAAAATCATAGTCTCTGATATGGTATTGTCTTAACATGGTATCTCTTCTCTCCTTCTACTTAGTAGTATTGATATCCAAAATCGGTATATTAGCGTAGAGCGTAGGGTTCTTGAGACTTCGTCCCTTGCTTCCCGTCTTGGTGATCTGTATCTCCATACTTTTGGTATCTATTTTCATATATTTGGAGATTACCTTAGCGATATCATCTTTGATCATCTCCATCATCTCCGGTGAACAGTTGACACGGTCAGAAATCAAGAGGATCTTCAGGCGGTCTTTCGCTATTTCTCTGGAGCTTTTCCGTTTCAATATATTTTTAAACACAATCATCCCCCCCTAACTCCAGTGAAAAATACCCGACACTCTGGTCCAGAAAGAAACACCTTTCTCTAAATCAAGAAAAGGAACTTCCCTGCCGAGAACTCTGTGACAGATATTCTGATAAGCTTTTCCCGCCATTGTATTGCTTCCGACTAACGGCTCGCCCTGATTAGTGGCAATCACCACATTTTCATCATCGGGAACCATACCAATCAGCGGTAAGGAGAGAATGTCCACCACATCCTCAGAGGACATCATATCTCCTCGTTTAATCATATCATATCGGATGCGGTTGATAACTAAATCTATCTTATGTATTTCATTGGCTTCCAGAAGACCGATGATACGGTCGGCATCCCGAATAGCCGAAACTTCCGGTGTAGTGACGACAAGCGCCCTGTCTGCCGCCGCAATAGCATTTTGAAATCCCTGTTCAATGCCTGCTGGACAGTCTAAAATGATGTAGTCAAACTGGTCTTTGAGATGACCGATCATTTTGACCATCTGTGAGGGATTAACCGCACTCTTATCACGTGTCTGGGCAGAAGGAAGCAGAAACAGGGTTGGATAACGCTTGTCCCTGATGATTGCCTGTTTAATACGGCAGTTACCTTCCACAACATCCACCAGATTATAGACGATCCGGTTCTCAAGTCCCATAACAACATCCAGATTACGCAGTCCAATATCGGTGTCGATTAAAATCACCTTTTTGCCCATGGCTGCAAGACCTGTACCAACGTTTGCGGTAGTAGTGGTCTTACCTACCCCGCCTTTACCTGACGTGACGACAATTACTTCACTCATATTACTTCGTTGACCTCCTCAATATGATGCATTATCGTCTACTGAGCATATCTACTCCATTTTTTCGAGTTTGCGCAGCAAATCCCGCAAAGTAAGTTCTATAAGAATTTACTTTTACTACACAGGCAGATTGTTCAGCAATTCTTTGGTAATCGTTTCCATGATAACTCTTCCGTCCACTGCATAGGCAATCTTAGGCTGAACTTTAGGTTTGATCGGCCATTTACCCTGTTTCTCTGATGTCTTATATTTGAAATCACCTATTTTCAATTTCTCAGGTGACATTTCAAGCGCAACAACAAAATGTCCTTCCGAGCCGTCACCTCCGGCGTAGGCTTGTCCAAAAAGACCGCCTAGTATGACGATATCTTTGTTAGATACAATACTTGCGCCGGGATACACATCGCCCAGTACAATGACGCTGTTTTCTGTTTCAAGAGTCTGCCCATCTTTTAAAGTACCTTTATAGAACTGTCCGGCATTTTCCATTGCCTCTTGATGATAGGAAAGCTTCTGCAAAGCCTTGACAAAATTTTTGTTTGTTTCCTCATTTTTGCCCATGATACAAACCACATTCAGTGAAGAATTTGCCGTGATTGTATTAACAATCTGCCGTTCTTCTGTTTCGGACAGCTGCCGCCCTTCAAAGGAAAGAACCATACTCGCATCTTTGAAAAAATGCGCCGACTCTTTAAATTTGAATGCAATTTCTTCAAGAAGCTGTGTAAAGGGCATTTCATCATCAAGATAAATAGACAGCCCGTTTTGAAAACTCTTGATAATAACCGGATTCTTCATGATAATCCTCCATCTGACTTCACTCTATCGTTTAATCCCCATTAATCGTACCGCCCTCTAATGTGCCGGCAGTTCCGGTAAGGATTTCGTCCTCTTCTTTAAGTCCATAATAATACTCATATACTTCTTTGGCAATCTGCGCACTGTAATCAGACGTATATCCGTTAGCAACACGAACCGTAACCGATATCTCAGGATCTTCAAACGGTGCATAGCTGATAAAGAGCGCGTGGTTCGGCCGGTTAGCATTTTCCTGCGCCGTACCGGTTTTCCCGGCAACATCAACGTCCAGATCGGCAAAATATCTTTTGCCTTCCACTACCCTGCGCATACCGGTATGGATAGCGCTCCAATATTCTGAATCCATATCAATCGTGTTGCGTACTTCGGCATGATTGTCTTCAATCAATGTATTATTATGATCTTCTATCTTGTCTACTAATGTTAAATTATAACATGTTCCGCTATTGGCGATAGTTGTAACATATCGCGCAAGTCCTACCGTAGTATAGTTATTGCTGCCGTGTCCGATGGCGGAACGAACAGCGTCTGTATCGGATACTTCCGGGCTGTATTCTTCAATTTCAATGCCCGAAGTTTCGGTCAGACCATATAAATCAGCCGCTCTCGCCAGCTTATTTAGCGCCACATCGCTGTTATAGGTATCTCCCACGATTCCCAACCGGTATCCAACCTCATAGAAAAACCAGTTGCAGGAATACTGTATGCCTCCACTTACATTTAAAGAGCCATGAGCTCCGGGGTAAATATGGCATCTGGGAGGCGGAGCAATCTTCTCAAACACACCTGTACAAGTGATCGTATCCGTAGTGGTAATGACTCCCTCCGTCAATCCCGCGGTTGATGACACCACCTTAAAGGTAGAACCGGGTGCCGTCCTCTGCTGGGTCGCATAATTGAGCATCGGACTGGACAAGTCATTTCTCAAACTCGCAAAATAGCTGGCATTTACACCGTTAGCCATCTTATTATTATCATAACTCGGATAGGACACTAACGCCAGTACATCTCCTGTATTTACATCCGTGACAACAAGCGAACCTGAATAAGGATCGAGTGCTAACTGTGCCGGAGTAATGTCCAGATTCTCAATTCTTTTCAGCATAAAAGCATATGCCGTCTCATTTCCCGCTTCAAACTGGCGCAGTTCATCTTCAGGCAGTTCCACGATATTCTGCTCTAAAAGGACATGACAGATCTGCAGTCCTGTCAGTTCATCATTGTTGATCATATAGCGGTACAATCTCTTATCAAAGACACCGTCCGTATCAAGCTGTTCAAAAATATATTCCATAATCTTGCGATAGATTTCCACAGAATCCGAATACCGCGAATCAATATCCAGTTTAGATACATCGATCCAGTTCTGCGCGATGGCGTAATTTAAATATTCATTGAGACTGATAACCTCTTCTCTAGCCCATGCAATATATGTTTCATCATTATGATCTACTTCATCTGACATAATGATGTTTCGATCATTCAGCATCGTGACAATATAGCTTTCATAATTCTTGTACTCTTCTGTAAGATTTTCATATGCCGTACATGTCTCTTCCAATTCCTCCCGCAGAGTCGCAAATACTCGTGATTTTTTATCCAGATACGTTTCGTATACAAGTTGTTCGGTTTCTCCGGCATGTTCTGACTGAAAATGAGCAGTGTCAATAACATTATTATTGATGTCTCTTATACACCTCTCCGA
>CAMXBD010000117.1 GCA_947179245.1 uncultured Lachnospiraceae bacterium
TTCATGTAAGCTGAAGGTCTCATCTGCAAACTCTATATTACCGCTTTCCATTTTATTTATATCCAGAACATCATTGATTAACGACAGTAAATGCTCCGCCGACGTTTTAATCTTCTTTCGGCAGTCCTCCTGCCGTTCCAGATCTTCCGGATTACTCTCTGCAATATTAAGCATACCCATGATCCCGTTAATCGGTGTCCGCATATCATGGGACATGTGAGACAAGAACTCCGTCTTAGCCTGATTTGCCTTCTGCGCCTCATGTATGGCGGCCTGCAGTTCTCCATTCTTGATCTCAAGAAGATGGTATGATTTCTTCCTCATACCGGAAGTCAAACCTCCAAAAATCAATACAAGCACTATGATAATAGTCGAAATTATAATTACATCTTTGCTCTTATGCAGATAATCCATCCAGTCATAGCTGTCATAGGCTATATTCATATACTGGTTAATGACAGCCTCCTTCTCATCCGTTGACATCATCCGCAGTGATTTATTCATTACATTAAAAAGCACCGGATCCACATTGCTTGCCGCTGCCAGCGTGCTGCCGGACTGATAGCGGTAATTATCCCACTCTATCAGATCGGAAAATCTTTCATTCTTGGATTGATAATTATATTCGATTGTATTGAGTAGCGTAACGTCCGCATCACCTTTTTTGAGTATCTGAAGACATTCTTTGGCAGTATCACAGTAAACGACTTGTCCTTCTATATGCAAGCTGTCAGCCCAGTAAGTGCGCCCTCTGGTCAGTACCACTGATACCTCCTCATCCGTCAGGACAAAATCATTCTTGGAGACGATAACCGCATTGTATGACATAAACATACTTGTCAGCTTAATGTCCTCGTCTTGGGAAAGCTGCATATTATTGGCGCCCACATAGAAATCAATCTTACCTGAAAGAAGCACATCCTTCCAATATTCATTTCTGTCAAGCGGTACAAATTCTATGGTAAGCCCGCTTCTTTCGGCAATGGTTTTAAGTATCTGTATATAGATTCCGTCGCGCTCTCCTTGTTGATTGATATACGACAAAGGCTTGGTATCTTTATAAAATCCGATTCTCACCAGACTGCCGCTGTCGATAAACGCCTGCTCTTCTGCGGCAAAATTCTCCCGCCTGTTGCCATAAAAGCGATTTGAGAGCTCTTGGTCAAGCGGCGGCGTATCCACATTAATCTCTTCAATCCCCCTGTTTAACTCATCAAGCAGGCTTGTATTTCCTTTCCAAGTAATATAATAATACGGCGCATAGGCAAATTTGCCTACCAGACACTGCCCCTCATTGACTTCCGTCAACGTGTGGACCGCTATGTCAATCTCTCCTGCGCCAAGTGCCTCTTGTAATTTCTGCGTGTTCTCATATTCCTGCATCCGCGCATCTTCAATCCCGTTCCGGCTAAGATATTCCAGAAATTCTTCCTTGCGGATATAACTCTCCACAACGCCAAACCTCATATCCCGCATACGTTCAAAGTCCTCATAAGCAAGATCACTGTCACTTTCCACGAACAGGCAGCCGTAGGTATAGCCGCTGGGCAGTGCAGCGTAATCAAACGTTTCATTCCGCTCATCAGAATACTGTGCGGAACCTACCAGATCCACTTCCTTAGCCTCAAGCTTTGCAAGGGCGTCACCCCAGCTGTCACAATCCACATATTCAATATTCCATCCGGTATAAGTACACAATTCTTCCAGATACGCCACATCCATGCCGCCGTACCCGTCGCTCTCCGAATATGTATGATACCCCTCCATTGGGAAAAAGGCTACTCTTACGGTATCAGACTCCTGCGCATAAACATGTGACAAAAATAAAGCCGGCAAAAGCACTGTTGCAATGCATAATGTCAACATACTGTATAATAAATATTTCAGACATGTCTTTTTCATATCGGGCCTCCATGTCAAAGTCAAAGTAATTTTCCACAATGACATTTTACAAAAAGAAATTGCCAGTCTTTATTATACCGTAAATGAAAATATTTGGAAATATTTTTTACCGTAGAAAAAATCAATTTTGGGTGCCAGAATCTCACCCGCCCACAATTTTCCCATCCTTCACTTTAATCACACGGTTACAGCTTTTCGTCAGCTCCATGTTATGGGTAACGAAAAGTATCGTTTTGTTCATGCGTTCGGAAAAATGCTTCAAAAGCTTCACCACCACCTGCGTATTCCTGCTGTCCAGATTCCCCGTAGGCTCATCCGCCAGAATGATGTCCGGCTCGCTTAAGAGCGACCTTAATACTGCCGCCCTCTGCTGTTCCCCGCCGGATAACTGCATGGGAAACGCATTTTTCTTCTCCTTTAACTTCAACATATCCAGAAATTCATCAATAAATTTCTCATTGATCTCCTTCCCTTTTAACTGAAAAGGCAGAATAATATTCTCGTATACAGTCAGTTCATTGATCAGATTATAGTCCTGAAAAATGAATCCCACGCGCCCGCGTCTGTATAGTGTTCTCTGCTTGTCGTCATAATCAGATATCGCATCGCCCGCAACGGTAATCGTCCCCTCACTGACACAGTCCATTCC
The DNA here is from genome assembly GCA_947179245.1 of uncultured Lachnospiraceae bacterium. GTDB lineage: Bacteria > Bacillota > Clostridia > Lachnospirales > Lachnospiraceae > UBA3282. The sequence continues at coordinate 2,552 of CAMXBD010000117.1, forward strand.
GCCCACCAGATTAAGAAGCGTCGTCTTGCCGCTGCCGGAATCTCCCACAATTCCCACAAATTCGCCTTGCCGGATACTGATATTCACCCTATCCAGAACACGTCTCCTGCCCGACTGGCTCTCATAGATTTTGCTCACATCTTTCACATCTACTACAATTTCTCTTTCCATATTTTCTGTCCCCTTATGTGATTAAACGTCAAAATTCCCTTTGGTATGCTTAGAGCTGCAAGGCCCGTATCCTATGCAGAAAATCATCTTTCCTGTCCATCATCTTATATGCTGCCCACGGCACCAGAACCGCCACTGCACATCCAAGCACGGCAAACATCAGATAGATCACCGGATAAAAATGATATTTGATGTAAGGCTCCAGCAAAAGCTTCTCAATCAGTACCCACACTCCGGGAACTGTCATTAAAACTCCCGGCACGAATCCACCTGCCATATACAGCATACCTTCTTTCGCAAGACTCTTCCGAATCTCCTGCTCTTCCATCCCCATGCTCTGTAAAATTGCAAACTCTTTTCCCCTGCTGTAGACACTTCCTACCATACAATTGATAAAGTTTAAAATTCCCATGGACAGTAAGATCATGCTCAGGACAACCCCCGCCAGCTTTAATCCTCTTACATAGCTTTTTGCTTCCGCTCCCGCTGTCTTGGCTGACCGGTAAGCTAACCGGCTGTCTTTCTCTTTTATGCTGTTCTCTAAGGCATCGTCCCATACTTCATGGAATTTCTCCTCCACATCAAAAGCATACAAGTAATAATCATTCCGCTTTTCCTTTTCCTGCCACTCTTCCATCGGAAGATACATCTGGCTTCCCCAATATCTTCCCGGAAACGCCAGAGAATAATGCAGACCTTCCACAACCGCCATAACCGTATATGTTTTTTCCTCTCCGCTTCTAAACGGAATTGTCACCTGATCTCCCGGCTCATAGCATGCCGCATTTTCCATATTGTTATCACCCATAATAGGATCTATCAGCACATAGCTTCCCGTGTGGAACAACTCCGTGTCAATTTCACCTTTTATAGGTTTTAACCTTCTTAACATCATGTCATCCACTCCGTAAGCCGCTGTCCACATCTCACCGGGTGTATCATAATAATCTGCCCCCGCAATCTTAACAAAATTGTCCCACACCTGCTCTGACAGATGAATACATATATGGGACATAGCAGCTCCGCCCTCCTCTTTGATGCCGGGAAGTTCTCTGTATGCCGCAATTTCCTCTTCTGTCGTACGCAGATAAGAAACTGCATTCACATTCGAGCTCGTAAATATCGGCTCTTTCGCAATGATAAAATCGGCATCTAAATCACTTTTTACATATTCCTCCTCATCAAATCCTGCCGCCACTGCATAGAAGGCATTGGCAAGCAAAATGCTGAGTGCAACGGATATACATACTTTTAACACTTTTGCTTTATCTCTCTTAAAATTCCTCACCACAAACTTTCTCAAGCAGTCCTTGTTGTCGGCTGTTTTCACCGGTTTAAGTTTACCCGTATACCGCTTCATCTCTATCGGAGAGGCATTCTTCGCCAGTCTGACTGACTTCCGTTCACTGACCTTCACCGTTGCATAGGAAAACGCCAGAGCAAAAACGAAGATCATCGCATTGCCGCTTCTTTTGATCTGAATAGTGGCATACGCGCTTAAAATTCCGGGCAGTATGGCAGCTGCAAAAACATAGCCTGCAAGCAGTGCCGGAATGGCTGAAATCAGGAAAAGGATATTATTTTTCCGCCTGACGATATTCTGGATTTCCTTTTTTGTCACTCCGTTTGTGGACAGTTTCCCGTAAAACCGTGCATCTCCGGATATGGAAATCTGGAAAATATTTGAGATAAAAAGATATCCGATCATCATAACGAAGAGGAGCAGCCCTGCGATTGCCACCCAAGTCCCTATACCTATACCGTCAAACAGGGAAACATCATTCATAAAAACCTCTTCTTCTCCTATGTCCAGCCCTTCCTCAGCAATCAGCATGGATGCCTGTCTCCTTACATTCCCGCGGGACGAAAATATAACACCCGTTATCTGGTATGCTGCATCTTCCGGGTTGATCCCACGCTGTTCTAACTGTTCACAGACTTCCCTGTAAAACTCATCCGATGTCAATATGACGTGCAAAGGCTGCCCGGACATCTCATATTTTCCCACGATAGTAAAGGTATCCGTATATTCTTCATCCTCTATATAGTATGTTAGTTCTATCTGTTCATCCGCCTTATATGTAAGTCCACAATCCTTCAGGTACTGATCGGATATCACGATCTCATTTCCTTTTTGGGGCATGCGTCCCTCTACCGGGTAATACTTCATCCACTGTGCCATCTTGTCCTCGAAATCAAACAGCAGTATCCCGCCGACACCCGTAGGTTCTATCGTCTCTCCGAACCGGATTCCCATGCCTGCCTCTTCCACACGCTTACTCTTACAGACTTTGTCGTATTCTTCCCCGGTTGTGACAAACGCCGCATCCGCCAGCATGGGCGAAGCCGCCCTCATCATCTCTTCCGCCGCATCCACTACAAAGAACAAGGTAGAGAAAACCATGACAAACAGTACGGTCGTAAAAAATACCGCCAGTATGACGCAGAAACTTTTCCCTTTTTCCCTGATTGCTTTCCTGACTGGAATTTTCTTTAATACACTTTTCATAATATACATCCCTCACTTTGAATCTTTATCGCTGCGTCTCACATCCAGCATGGTCAATCTACATTTATATAAAATAAAACTATGTATAAATTCGACAATGACCGTATAAAACGGCGCTACAACAACGACTGCAAAAAAAGGTCCAGTCGTTTCAAGATGTGTGTAATTAACGCTGATTGCCATAACGTGAATTATAAAAATAAAGAAACCGATAATCCATGTCAGTTTTCTCACATATTCCAATGTACAAATAATTTTATCCATCTCTTTTTCATTGTACTTTTTGATGTGAAACAAACATTTGTATCCGGCTATATATTTAGGGAATGCACCTGTCACACCCAATACAAATAGAAAAAGTCCGGACATATAGAATATCGCGGGTATATTGAAAAAATACACAACATTTATCACGCCTACCACATGCACCATTGTCAATAATATGGCGCACACCATAATCGGAATACTGCATAGTATCCCCAGAAGTCCGCCCCATTTTGTCTCCTTTATATCATTTACTTCCTGCATGAGCCCGATTACATTATCCTCGGCTTTTTTCATGGATTCCTTTTCCGAATATTCTGTAAAGTCCTCTCCGGCAAGCAGTTCGTTGACCGTTATTTTCAAAACATCGCATACATCCTGTAAGATTGCCACATCAGGCATTCTTAAGCCGGTCTCCCATTTGGAAACGGTCTTATTCGACACTCCAACCTGCTCCGCAAACTGCATCTGTGTCAGTTCCTGTTCTTTCCTTTTCCGTGCTATATACTCACCGCTCTTTATCTGATCCATCTGTAGCTATCTCCTTCTAAACGATTTTGGTCAATCTCTATCTAATCCCACCCATGCTCAGTCTGCGGGTTTGGGCATAAGTTCAAATCTCGCAATTAATAATCTCTGATTTTCAATTTATTATACACTTGGCGTTTTATATCGTCATCTGAATGTACGGAGAATCGCTCTCCTTTTTGGAGAATCAGCAAAAGCCACTTAGCTGATGGTGCTGATTTGGCAGCCAAGCATAGTTTGCTTATGGCCACTGGCACACAAAAAAATGCCCGGTGCAACACCGGGCAAAAAAACTTTCGTTTTTATTGTACTATAAATATGTTCTCTGTATAAGCTATTTTATTCCATCAGCTGGTCTACATTATCAATGCTCGCAAAATCACAATTTATCTGCATCGGATTCTCAATATCCGCCGTGTCTCCCTTGAATATCTTGTCAGCAGTATCTACGGAAGTTCTGCCGATGAGTGCGAACTGCTGGAATACAGTTCCTGTAACAGTACCTGCTTTAATCGCTTCCAGCGTTTCCTGTGCTCCATCAAATCCGACAACCATGATATCACTGCGGTTTGCCGCTTCCAGCGCTTTTGCCACTCCAAGACACATCTCATCATTTTCTGCATAAACCAGATTGATATCAGGACTTGCCTGAAGAATATTTTCAATTGTATTGAAAGCTTCTGTACGGTCAAAATCAGCGGACTGCTCTGCTGCTATCTCGATCTCCGTCTCTTTGATGACATCAATAAAACCATTGTATCTTTCTGTTTCCAGATTTGTCCCCAGTGTTCCACGTAAAATTGCTACCTTTCCTTTGCCTTCGAGTTTTTCTACCGCGAACTCACCTGCCCGTTTACCGCCGGCATAGTTGTCAGTTGCGATGGATGTAACAACTTCCCCTTCTGTCGTTGATCTGTCAACTGTGATAACCGGAATATTTGCTTCATTCAAAAGCTTTACTGCATTAGATGATCCCTCTGAATCCATGGGAACAAGGATAACAAGATCTACTTTTCTGGAAATCAAGTCTTCCACATTATTTAATTCTGTTTCTGTGTTGCTGCCTGAATCCATTGCTACAGTCTCATAGCCAAGCTCTGCTGCCCGCGCCTCAATATTGTTCTTGAGAAATACCATAAAGTTATTATTCAAAGACCAGTAAATAGCGCCTATTGTCTTTGTATCTCCACCTGCCGTCTCTGTTTCTTCTGCTGCTTCATTTGTGTCGTCACTTTCTACTGCTGGCGTTGACCCGGCAGGCGCCTCTGCTGTCTGGCCACCACATCCGACAAGTATCCCTGCTACCATTGTGACTGCGAGTATCATACTCATAACTTTCTGTTTCATAACATACCTCCTTGGTTTTTTAATATTATTAGTTTAAAAGCAACTTAATCAAGCTTTTTTCACTCGTGTTGTCATTCTGTCAATAATGATCGCAATGAGGATAACAAACCCTTTCACGCTCGTCTGCCAAAATGGTGAAACGTTGAGAAGATTCATGGCATTATTTAATACGCCGATGATAAAAGAACCAATAATCACTCCTCCCATCGTTCCGATACCTCCCTGCGACATACTGCATCCGCCGATAACCGCCGCCGCAATAGCATCCATTTCATATCCATTGCCCGCATCCGGCTGTGCCGAATTAAGCCTTGCCGCAATAATGATACCACTCAGTGCGGCAAGAAGACCGCTGATACCATATACCAGAATTTTATCTCTTTTCACATTTATACCAGATAAGCTGGCAGTCTGTTCGTTTCCACCAATCGCATAGATATGTCTGCCGAATTTTGTCCTGTTCATGACAAACCACATGATCAGAAAAACAACCATCAGGATGATAACGGGAAACGGAACCGATCCGATATATCCTGCTCCAAAAAAAGAAATCTCATTTTGAAGACTGACAGGCATTCCCCCTGACACCAACATAGTAAATCCTCTGAAAATAGACATGGATGCCAATGTTACAATAAAAGGAGGCAGGTCAAGTTCTGCAATCAGAAGTCCTGAAATAATGCCTATTACTCCCCCGAACAGCACACCGAGTATGCCGGCCCAAAAACCCGGCACGCCATTTGTAATCAATAACCCTGTAATCAGTGTGGAAAATGCCAGAACAGAACCTACCGAAAGATCGATTCCCCCTATAATGATTACACACGCCATACCTATTGCAATGATTCCATTGGTGGTTGTCTGCCTCGCAATGTTCATAATGTTGGTCCAACTCAAAAACTGAGGCGTAAGCAGGCTTACGCAGACACACAACAGCAATAAAATAAACGCGCTCTTATACTTGATGACAGTATTAACTATCTTTTCACTCTTATTCATTCTTACCATATCAGACATCGCTCTCCTCTTCCATCACTCCGAAGGCACACTGCATAATCTTGGATTCTGCAGCCTCTTCTTTAGCAAATTCTCCATTCAGTTTCCCTTCATGCATGACCAAAATCCTGTCACATATTCCCATCAGTTCTGGCAGTTCAGAAGATATTACAATAACTGCATTTCCTGAAGCTTTCAGGTCACTGATTATCCGGTAAATTTCGGCTTTTGCACCCACATCAATGCCCCTTGTAGGCTCATCCAGAATAATGATCTTCGGATGTGTCAAAAGCGCTCTTGCGAAAATGACTTTCTGCTGGTTCCCGCCACTGAGGTTTTTGATCTCAACCCCCATATCAGCGGTCTTGATCAGAAGCTTTTCTTTCATGTCATGTGTTAAGCTGTTTTCTTTTCGTTTTACAATGACATTCTTGGTCAAGATATCATTCAGACTGGAAATTGTCATATTAAAATTAACCGATGCATTCTGGAAAATACCGTCTTCTTTTCTGTTTTCCGTCGTATAATATATTCCATTGTTGATAGCTTTTCGTACAGAATCTATCACGACCGGCTTTCCTTCAATATAAACCTTGCCTTGATCAAATTTGTCTGCCCCAAAAATACATCTGGCTAGTTCTGACCTTCCGGCTCCTACCAGTCCTGCAAGACCGACTGCTTCACCTTTTTTCAGTGAAAAACTGATATGTTCCACAACACCTTTTCTGGAACAATCCTCCAGCCTCAGCGCTTCCTCCCCGACTTTCGCTTTAGTATACGGAAACTGGTCTTTCAGATCCCGTCCTACCATTAGTGCAACAATATCATTTATCGTATGTTCCCGAATTGCTCCGGTCTCTATATACTCTCCGTCCCGAAGTATCGTAAACTCATCGCAAATCTGTTCCAGCTCTCCAAGCCGATGCGTAATATAAATGATTGTTTTACCATTCTTTTTTAAATTTTGCACAATACCGAACAATTGTTCGGTCTCGTTATCTGTCAGAACGTCTGTCGGCTCATCCATAATAATGATATCCGTATCGAGGGAAAGGATCTTCGCAATCTCGACGATCTGCTGATTTGCAATACTCAGATCATTTACTTTTGCTTTAGGGTCAAGTTCAATCTTAAATTGCTTCAGAATTTCGCCTGTGCGCCGCTCCATTTCTTTAAAATCAACGGTTCCTACAGGTGTTGTGATCTCACGTCCGACAAATACATTCTCTGCTACGGACATCTGCGGAACAAGATTCAGCTCCTGATGAATAACGGCAATTTTTAATTTCATCGCCGTTTTCGGCGTCATCTTATCCACTTCATTACCATTGACGAAAATGTGCCCGGATGTCTGAGTATAAACGCCGCTGATAATTTTAATTAGTGTGGATTTGCCAGCACCGTTTTCTCCGAGCAATGCGTGGACCGACCCTCTTTTCACTTTCAGATTTACATTTTTAAGTGCCACAACACCGGGAAATTCTTTCCTTATATCTTTTACTTCAAGAATATAATCTTCCATTGCATGACTACTACTCATATGCTTGCTCCCCTTTGTCACAGTTCGGATATGGCAAATATTGCGGTTGCTGCTTCCGCTTCATAATTCATCATCTGATATTCGCAGTTTTCCGGAATATACATAACTTCACCCGGATAAATCTTAAATGTCTCACGTGTCTCCGTTATAATAAAGCAAAGAGCACCGGATTTTACATAGATTGCGGTCTGCCCTTTATGACTTTCCGGATCAGAAATTCTGCACCCCTGTCCGCCTACCGGAAGTACCAGTTCTCCGAAATGCATATACTGTGTGCTGAATGCGAAGCGCATCAGGTAAGGGTTTTTTTCACCCACAATGATGTCAAGACGATCGTTCGGTCTGTTGACTCTTAAATATTTGGGCATAACTCTCAATTCGCCATCCTCAACCGGCCAGTTGCCCAGACGATCGATAGAACCGATATATTTTTTATCTTCCACAGCATCATAATGTTCAAAATCCGTTTCCTTTTTTCCCTTTAACACTCTTGCTTTTCCCACTAAATCTGTCGGAAATGTCTGCGTGCCCGGCTTAACCATATTAGGTGCCAGCGCAAAAACCGCTTTCATTTTGCGATTACTGAAATTATGACCGCCATGCGCTGCACCATGCGGAATGAGAAGTACATCATCAGGATTTAAAGTACAGGCCTGACCCGAATTACAGTTAGTCTCTGTCAACTGTCCTTCCAAAATATAGTAACATTCATCACCCGGATGATGATCCGGTGGGTCAAACTGTCCACCCGGCTGAAATTCATAATATCCCATCGTTAATTTTTCTGTACTGATGAACATACAATTCAAATCACTTCTATTCAGATATTCAATATCCGGATAAGTAAAATATCCAAATTGCTCATGTCCAATACGCATAGGCTGATTTTTTTCTACATTGAATGGATGATTACCATGTACAATACGCGCCATTTTCTTTTCCTCACCTTTCTAAATTTTTTTGAATTATTTAGTTTTTTTCAAACAATTCGACTTAACAAATTTTATTTAAAACTTATTATATTTAGATTTTATATCAATTTGTTAAGTTTGTAAATACTACATACTTACCAAAACACGAAAACTTATCTTGTATAAATCTACTAAGAG
>CAMXBD010000118.1 GCA_947179245.1 uncultured Lachnospiraceae bacterium
TTGCCGTCATACCCACGATTGCATTCATAGGCGTGCGGATATCATGGCTCATATTGGAAAGGAACTCACTCTTTGCCTTCGTCGCCTGCACTGCAACCTGACGAGCCTCTTCCACTTCCTGAAGCTGCTGGCGGATCAGATGGAAGTATCTAAAGAAAATCAGCAGCATCATACCACATATGACTGCAAATGCAGAAAACGTTGCCATTGTTCTCTGTCGATCCAGATTATTGACCGTCTCATCCAAAACGCCATAAGGCAATACCGTAATTAAATACCATTCCGAATTAGCCAGTTTCGTACTATAAATCTGCTGCCTGTCTCCATCAACCTGAAGAATCTCTGTATAGTTCTCTCCTTTTTCCATTGAATCTATCAGTTTCGCAATATAATCCTCTGCCTCATCCATTCTATCGTCATTAAATTTTGACCGGATTACCCCAAAGTAATCCGCAGCATCCTCACCCTCATGTAAATGATCTATGATATAGCTGCCATCCCGACGGATAATATGCGAGTGTACCAGTGAATCTTCCTTCTCCATGGCAAGCATAGTCGTGATATACTCTGCCGGCATTCCCACTACCATTGCTATACATTCCTGTCCATCACTCATAGGATACGCAGCGTCTACTCCGAACAATACAATATCATTCCCGTCAGCATCTAATCCCACCGCGACTTTTCTCTCATCCTTCTTTAATGACTCATAGAAGGGTTCCGGATCAACAGGCCATATCTGATCTCCATGAATCATCTGCAGCTCCCCTTCTTCGGAACAGAGTGCAAGATAATCAAAATCTCTGACCGCAACTCTATATGCCAGCTCTTCATATAGCTCATCTATAGTACTGTTATCATCCGGCGAAACCACTTCAACTGCCGCATCCGCCTGATCGAATTTGGAATCTATAATTGTCTGGAAATGAGCGGAAATCTGATCGCTCATACCGGTCATATATAAATCACCCACAGCATTTATGGTGCGCTCGCTCGCCCTGCTCATATAAATCCCTAATGCTAAAAAGGCCATCACGCTGATCGCTATAAGCCCAATAAAGCTGCCTATTAGGAAATGTGTTGTTCTGGTATTTACAATACTTTTATTCATTAGCATTTTCCCTTCCACCAAGAGCGAATTGAAACATGCCCGGTACCCCGTCACATCTATGCCATTATTGCTCTTATATACGAATATCAATTATATCACATACATACGCTAAAATGCAATATTCGGCTGACCTGCATGCCGGATACCGGTATACTCAGCAATATCCCTGTCCAAAGTAACCAAATTATCAGTTGACAAATTATGTACCGATGAGTTACCTGTTACGCGTGCAAAGCTTTCCAGCTCTTTGCGTGAAACATTAAGATAGTTGGCAACTCTCTGTGCAGCAGCAGACGGCTGGAATTTCCCTCTAAGTTCCGGATTCTGCGTAGCCACACCCACCGGACAGTTTCCGCTTCCGCAAATACGATACTGCTGACATGCCGCGGCAATCAAAGCAGCACTGGCAACAGCAACAGCATCCGCTCCCATCGCAAGCGCCTTGGCAAAATCCGCAGATACACGAAGTCCGCCTGTAATGACAAGCGAAATATCTGAATTGACTGAATCAAGATATTTTCTTGCCCGTGCCAGCGCATAAATCGTAGGAATTGAAGTCGCCTCTCTCAAGAACAACGGACTGGAGCCCGTAGCGCCGCCCCTGCCATCAATCGTAATGAAATCAGGTTCAGCATATACACAGTACTCCAAATCGCGCTCAATATTACCTGCTGCAATCTTAATACCAATCGGACGTCCTTCCGACAGATCTCTCAACGTATTCACCATATCGCGCAGATCTTCCTTGCTGTTCAGCTCCGGAAATTTGCTGGGACTCTGAATATCTTCGCCCTGCTTTTTGCCACGGATCTGTGCAATTTCCGCTGTCACCTTTTCCCCCGGCAGATGTCCGCCCATCCCCGGCTTTGTACCCTGTCCGATCTTAATTTCAATAGCATCTGACGAAACAAGATTTTCTTTCGTCACACTATACTTATTAGGAATATATTCAAATATGTATTTGTATGCCGCCTGCTTTTCTTCCGGCAGAATACCACCCTCACCGCTGCACATTGCCGTCTTCGCCATTGCCGATCCTTGTGCAAGAGCAATCTTGACCTCACGCGATAAAGCGCCGAAAGACATATGCGAAATATAGATCGGGCTGTCAAGCACCATCGGCTTCTTAGCATGTTTACCGATCACAGTGGTCGTATCTACAACCGTACCGTCATCTAATGGCGGCGGATTAAGCTGCGCACCGAGAATAAGAATATCATCCCATCCCGGCATCGGCATCTGTGTGCTCATTGATCCGCCAATCGTTTTACCCGTCACAGCCATCTCATGGATCTCTGCCATATAACGGCAGGAGGAATCTCTGCGGGCTGTTGCGGCGTCATAATCCAGCTCCCCGCTGTACGACTTTTCTATTTGATTAGCGCTTTCACCAGATACCATTTCAAAGCAGGAAGCCGGCTGCTTGCAGACAGGGCAGGCATCAAGCTCTGAGAAGGGTTTTCCCTCCTTCTCCTCGTCATAAATCGCACCACAAATACTACATTTATATACCGCCATAAAGCACCTCCGTTTATTGATCAAAATCTAGTATTATTGTATGATATCTTCTGATTACGTGTCAACAGCAAACCCTCTGAAAATCCCCTTTTTCAGTATTCTTTTGATATCTCACTCACACTGCACCGTTCCTTAAATTCCTGCAGGTCACTCTCGTTCCGGATTAGCATAATCTCTTCAAATCTGCCGGTCTGAAGATTCTTAAATCCCGCCACCTGCTCCCCATTGCAGATACTGCATTTCAAGACTGGTTTCTGTGTTTCCTTGTCATAATTATATTGTATGCGATCCGTTTTCTTCTTGAACATATCAATACCTCCACAAAGAACGTATTTCTTACTCTTCCTATTTCTTGTCAGGAGCTTGCTCTGCCAACGAAAATAATTGGCTAAACCTTAAAGAACTCATCTTAGGAATCCAACTCTTAAAACTAAGTTCTGCATTTTCTGCTGCAAACTTGATATTCTTTTGCAGGCACTCTTTGCAGTTTAAATCCTCATTTAAAATTTTCTGGTCAAATTTACAAATTGTTTTTTGAATAAACTGCTGGATTTTAATGTCATTCTTCTTAATCTTTTCCCCCAGCCTGATTGCCGACAACGATGCCCGCAAATATTCATCGTTTTTATCCTGTGAATACAATTCATAAAAAGTACGGGCTATCGAATACAAACTTATGCAAGAGTTTTGTTCATCAATTTTCTCTGTTGAAATATCGTCTGCCACCGTTAACGCCGAAAGAAATACGCTGGCAAACTTGTTATTCATATTTGCCTCTACCAAAGCCCATTCGCAGAAAAAAGGGCGATGGTCAACTTTTTCTTCCTCATCTCTAAACAACGGCAGTGCCATCTTATACTGCCCTGTTTCCCTATATTTCTCAGATAAATGCACTGTCATCTGAGGATCTTTAGGACACTTATCCAAAACACTCTGATACAAATCAAACGTCAGCGAACGGTTCTTGTCAATAAAATGATCCCCTAAATATTTCCAATCCCGATACGACGGTTTAAATCCTGTCTGGTTTATGACGTCCATGACCGCTTTGCTAAGCTCAATAAATATTTCGTCAAAATCATACTCGAATTCTTCCTCCATAATTTCCCTCGCTGCCTGTGCGATGAGAATATGTCTTGTATAAACCACTTCGCCACTGACCGCCGTCGCCGCCTCATCCCCTAAAGGTCTTAATATATCCTTCTTTACATCTCTCAATTGCACTCCATATAACTGCGCTATGACTTCCTTATACAACAAATTCAGTCTTTCCGAATGCATTGCTACAATATAGGCATAGGCATCCAGAAGAGTCCCCCGCTTTATAGATATTTCCTTTAAACGCAATAACATCTTACGGACATGTTCCTTTAGTTCCTCTCCATATCTTGCCGCAAACATAGCGCCCAGCAAAGCGCCCTCCTTCAAATCATTCCTGTTCTTCTCATCTTTGGAAGATAAACATAATTGTTCTATTGCTTCAGGTATACCTAAATCACTTAATTTACCTAACCCTTTTTCTCCTAAACTTGCCCATGCATTTATGATCTCTTTCGCATCTTCCTCATCGATTCCTCTCAGCTTGTAGTGTCTGTAATCCGAATAACTGTCCCATGGCTGCTTACTTGCTTTACTGTGACTCCAATCAATATCACGGGCACATAACAGGAAATGAACATGCTGCTCTCTCTTTTTAGATAATTCTTCAAGCAGTTTAAATAATTTACCGGCAACCGGAAAACAATTATCCGCGCAAACAATCCAGCTCCCATCCTTTGTCAGTTCTAAAATCGTGTCTATCGGTATAATTGTATTCTTATCTGAATGTCTTAGAACAAGTGCATTCCAGCCATACTTTTCAGTCAATTCCCTGACTGTCTGCAGCAAAACAGTGGTTTTCCCTTCGCCGCCCGCACCGGTAATCACAGCGCACCGGATCGTATTGTCTTCATTACATCTGATATATTCTCTTGTAATATCTGTGACAATTTTTCTCGTGGGTATACGGGAAGAAAAAATATCATTGTAAGACGGTTCTTTCCCATCAAAATATTTTAGTATTTCATCGTCCGACGGCTGCTTCCTTTTCTCGATAAACTCCTGATTGATATGACTCCATCCCGCAAGTGATCCTACCAGTTTCTTACTTATCTTTGGCGGCTCATCCCACCCAGATAATGCATACGGAAACTGCCAGTAATCCTGTCCGTCTTGGTGGGCGCCGGTTAACAGTCTGTCAGGAGAGTCTGTCTCAAAACACTGCTGCCCCTCAGACCATTTTTTAGGTTTAATCTTGACTCTATTACTTGAAAAATCCAGTTCGCCCCACTGTAATGAATTATAATACTTTTCATTCTCTCTCGCCTGAAAAGCCGCACCACTTTGCAATATTAGAGAACCTTTGTTGTACGCCAGCAGAAATTCTCCACTATTTTTATGCAGATGACCGTTAAGATACATCGCCTTATTTCTAATTAACAGTGTCGTAATCTGCTGCCTGTGCTCCCATTGCAGCCAGTCCAGCGGATGATGTCCGAGTACAATTTTATACTCACAATCCTTTACGGTATTCAGCGCCTCCTCAAGAATATATTTGCCCGGCGTCAGTTTCTCTTTATCATCATCAGAACTTGACAACCACGCCGTGTTAATACCGATAATTCCGACCTTTTTCTTCCCTATAGGCAGAATATCCGTAAAGCATCCCTTTTCCTCAAATATTTCCTTCACCGGAAAACATACGTCCTTCCCGGAGTCACTTATACAGTTTTGAAAATTTTCAAACCTGCCGAAAATTTCCTTACGCTCATTAAGTCCCTCCGCATCCGTATCAAAAAATTTACTGGTGGATTCTGTTAAGACATTATATAAAGACTGCGCAGCACGCTTGTTTTGATTTCTGTCTATATCATGGTTCCCCGGAATAATATAAATCCGGGGTGTTTTTTCATAAATATCCTTTAACGGCTCTATGAACCCATGGAAAAACATATTATATTCTTTTTCAAGCCCTTTATTAGCAATATCACCCGTAATAAAAATGGCATCCGGAGTCAATCCATTCTCCTTATTCTGCCTTATATGCTCATGAATATATGTAAAAAGTTTATTCTGTCCGTAACCGTCTTTGCCGGTATGAAAATCTGATAAATGAAGCCACCTAAAACTATTCATGCTGGTTTTCTCCTGTGTATTGTATTATTTTTCTTTGGTATTAAGCCATTCTCTTTAATCCTGTAATTCACTCTACTTTGACATGAAATTGTAACTTAATTATACTATAAATACCGACTTTTTCAACTTATACACAAGCCATCATCAACTTTCTGCAATCCCATTTCTCAATATTTTTGCAATACCTCACTTACATGCAACGCTCTCATATCTTGTGTATTGCCACATATATAATGTCTCTCTACATCCATGTACTTTTCCCGTAAACTTCTTATATCAATTTCCCCGGGAAATACCTGCGCAAGAACTTCCCATAAACCATTTTTGAACTTAGGGTAATTATCCATATATTCAACAAAAGGCATGTCTCGCACAATTTCAGTCTCTCTGTCTAAGCCGCTTCTATATATACCGTATTGAAATGTGTACTTTTGATCAGTTCTAATATCCATATTCAAAATAATAGGGGCGGAAACAGATACACCACCCACCAAAATCATACCAGCAGTAAGATCGATAATCCTGCCATCCAACAGAATCCATGAATGGTCAAAGCAAAATGCTTCCGCCCTGACTTCCCCTAAGCAAAGATCCACATGATACCCCATTTCAGATAATGCGACATACATAATGGAACATGCGGCATGACAAGCGCCTCTCCAATGCTCATTTCTCATGTATTTGAGCATTGTCCATAAAAAAACGGCCAGTTGTTCATCATAGCCTTGGGCACGTACAATATTTGTGATCCTGTTATATTCGTCTATATTTTTCAAATCTTCTTCTGTTTGCTTTGTCATCTTTGTCCTAATATAAAACATCTTTCTTTGTTTTACCCATTCTTTAACGTGCCGGGTCAGCACCTCTTCTTTGCCGCAGGACTGGACTTTCAACATGGCTCGATTACTCCCTGACCTTTTTATAAGTTGTTTTATCCGTCAGCGTATAGGCTCCTCGCCGCCGACACCATGCCGATAGTGAGGAGCCTTGGTCTGTCTTAGTCTTCTTTTGTCAGCACCTTCTTCTGCCAGCTTCGTTTTCCGCACTCAGGGCATTTCATGTATCTTGTCCTACCTGTATGCATAGTAAGATTTACTTGCCAGTAAGTTGGCACGTATCTGTGATGACAATGCTGGCATTCATAATATCCGGCTTTCTGCTCGATACCTACAGCTATAAAAATTACCACAAATATCATCACTAAGGCGAATGCAATTAGTACTATTCTTAACCACGTGGGCATCTCTACGAACGACGCAACAAACACCATGACCAGTCCGGCAATGGCAGCCGGGAATGCAATCCAGTATTCCGTCCTAAGCATCTGCCTGTTCTTTTCTTCGATCTCTCGTCTCATTGCCAGAAGATTTTCTTCTGCTCGTTTATCATATGATTCTGCCATGATTCTTTCGCCCGACAGGAGCTCATTGACATTGATTTTCAGAAGATCGCACAGCTCCAGCATTATTCCGGAATCCGGCAGAGACTTTCCAGTCTCCCACTTTGATACTGCCCGGTCACTGATTCCGAGCTTCTCAGCAAGGACTGCCTGAGTCATGCCCTGTTCCTTCCTGCAGGATGCTATGAATTTTCCGATTTTGATCTGATCCATATCGGGCACCTCCTTTCATGGATCAAGCATATCCGAAAGCAACGCATTATTACACGAACCTGCGGTTGATTTCTGTCCACTCTACCGCTGGTTGAGTGCAGAAAATTACATTTTACTTTAACCTATTTTTCTCCAGCACTCTCTGTGATGCGGATGATATCCAATGTATATCCCTGCTGCTCCATGAACTCAAGCATGATGATCACCCTTTTTGCCCTTGGATAAGTTATCTCGCCATGCCACGAGTGTGCAAACCTTATTAATACGACTGTTCCCTTAATTTATTATCGTTTTTAAGGGAATTAATATTTGTTTGAGGGAATCACTTCAATCTGTAATAGCAGATGTTCTTCCCAGAGCCTTCTCGTTTCAACTCACCGGATGCAACCAACTTGCGGAGAGCGCCTTCGATGGAACTTATACTGAGAGATGGACAAAGCTCACGAATGTCCTGCTTGGTAAAACGACCGATTTTATTCATTGTGGCGCGTCTTACTGTTTCCAAAGCAGGAAGTTTTGTTTCTACCAACGCAAAGCGGTCTTCAAAATCCTTGCAGGCTGCAAGAACAGTTCCGAGCAGATATTTGATAAATGGTACAGCATCCTCAGTTCCTTCATGCCATCCAATTTGTGCTTGACCGAGTGCGTCATAATAGAGGTCTTTATTTTTAGCAATTTTAGCTTCGAGGGAAATATACTTCCCAACATAAAAGCCGTTTCGATATAACAAAAATGTTGTAAGCAATCGACCCATTCTGCCGTTGCCATCGTTAAAGGGATGGATACACAGAAAATCGCGGATAAATACAGGAATTGCAATCAGCGGTTCAACTTCCATATTGCCGATAACACGATTATATTCCTCACAGATTCTGTCCAATGCTTCCAGTGTTTCATAAGGGGCAAGTGGAGTGAATAAGGTCTCTACATGACCGTCCGAGTAAGTAGCACTGATATAGTTCTGCACACTTTTCGTTCTGCCTGCCATAGAATTATTCATATGGCTATACAGAATTTTGTGAAGCTGCAAGATATAATTCTGCGAAATCGGAATCGCATCAAAACTTTCGTGAATAATGTTTAATACATCACGGTAACCTGCAATTTCTTGTTCGTCACGGTTCTTTGGCGTTGTTTTTTCTTCTACCAACTGCTTGATACGGGTACTTGTTGTTACAATACCTTCAATAGCGTTGGATGCTTCGGTACTTTGAATCTTTGCAATCTCAACAAGTTTCTCAAGTTCTTCCGGTCTCTGTTTCAGATACATTTCCTGTTTTCCGGCTTCTTTATATATTGCTGCAATCAGACTAAGGATATCTGAATCCCACTTTTGATTCTTAATTTCAGAATAATTAAAAGTTCTCATAACCTCACCTCCAAATTATTCCCTTAAATTATAGCAGAAATCAAGGGAATAATCAATAAACCAAGGAGTAATTCCCTTAATAGTATCGCAAATTTAAGGGGAAATATTCTGAAATTATATATACAAAATACCACGGTCATCATAGACCGACGCACTGTTGGAATTGCCGCAGCGGATTACACGGTCGAGCGGCATAATGCTTGCCACTGCACCGTCAATCTTCTCTGTGGATTTTTCTTTGTCAGCTTTGATGTTTCCGACAGGGTCAGCTTCATCAGTTCCTTAATAGGCGAGGACATATTCTTAAATCCCTGTCCGAAAGGCACCACCGTAAATCCCTTTCTGGTAAAGCCAAACAATATAGCTTATAAACTATTTATTTTGATTATTGGCTTTATAATGTTAATGATTGTCAAAATATTTAAAACACACTACATAAACTATATGACTTAACAAAAAGATACCTACGGCAATCATACAACCTACCATATCTCCCTTGCATATAGCAGAATACAGAGCAAGGACAATGAAACCTATATTTGCAAATTCAGATACAAGGGTATATGCTTTGCCATTAATAAGCATGTTCCTTTCGTCCTCATCCATGATTTTAGCACGTCCAATTTTGTGGACAAAGTGTTCATATAGAAAATCCACACTGCCATAAGCTATTAGTGCGCAGCCAGCAGAAACAATAAAAGCAGCAGGAAATCCCTTTATAAGACTTAAAGGTAAGACCAAAATACCAATACCAATAAATAAACACGCAAAAATCTTCTTACTCTTTCTCATGTCAATCCTCCTCGAAATTGAATAATTCTTCAATTTTCAATCCAAATATTTTAGCTAACTCATGTGCCAGTAAAACGGACGGATTATATTGCCCTTTTTCCAATGAAATGATAGTTCTTGAAGAAACTTTTACTAAATCAGCAAGTTGCTGTTGGGTAAGCTGTTTCTTCATTCGATATTCTCTTACATTGTTTGATAGCAGTGTAGGTACTTCTTTTTTCAAGTTATGCCTCCTTTATATGAAATAAACTTCACGTGAAATTTATTTCATATTAACGCTTGGATATACATTTGTCAACAAATTCTTGCTTTGTATAGCCAAGTGACTTCCCTGTGCATCTGCATCTATTAACAGCACCTTTTTACCCTGTTTTGCAAGTCACATGACAGGAAAGCCATGCTTTTTCATTCATGCTTATTGCGGCTTCCACATAGATCATCTGGCTGTAGGGCATTGTTGCAACAAACAGGTATGCCGTTACACGTTCACCGGTATCAGGCTCCATATAGTTCATTGACGGACCTGACCAGTCGACTTCAACCTCTAATCCGGGTTTATGCTCTATGTGGCTGGTATAGTTTTTATCTGCCGTAAATTTCTTGTAATTTTTGGCAAATGTTATATAGGAGCATGCATTTACCCCGTCTTTCTCACATCTGGCACAGTATTCTTCCCAAAGGATTTTTTCTGTGACGCCTGTCTTCTTTAACTCTCTATGGACGTAAGAATAATCAACCGGAGCATATCTGGGCTTATATTTAAACTTATCCGGATAGAACAGTTCATAAAGCCTGTCGTCATCCCATTCAGAAATATCATCCCATGATTTGTCCGATTGTAAGATTAACGCCTGTACTTCAGCAACGGTATTTCTTGATACACCTAAAACTTTTGACACCTCCCTTGCGCTTAGATTTTTTCCCAAAAGTTCCATGATACTTCTGACTTTTGTCTTCTTAAACATAAAAAGACCTCCTTATAGATTATTTGGTGATACTGCATCTGCAGTTCTCCAAGAATAACTATAAGGAGATTTATAGTGAAATCAAATATGTGTGCTGCCACAATATGTTGTGGTGGCTCTGAAGATGGAAAATACCATTTCCGGGTGGCTCTCAAGCGGGAAACTGGTGGCTCCCAAGGGGGATAATATTCAAAATAATCTGACATCACTTCTCCTCCTCGTCCACATTTCGTTTGATATTTTTGTGCTATTTACTTCCCAAAAATCTGTTTCTGTTCTATTCTATTAGAATTTCTTCCCCGTCCTCCACGATCAGGCGGTTCTCCACATCAAACTGCTCTGCCAGCTCCCTGTCAAACTGCCTTCCGGTAGTTGTTGTGGTCATATGATA
>CAMXBD010000119.1 GCA_947179245.1 uncultured Lachnospiraceae bacterium
TAACAGCCCCTTATAGGGGCAGAGCAAACCACCGGCTAAGCCGGTGGTGCTGATTCTGTATAAGCTCTGTAAGGGAAACTCTGCTTGAAATTTATTTAATAATAGACTATGATATATAGGTGATATTTTGCGATAAAAGTGTGAAGAAAATGTTGTGCCTGCTGGTTCAAACCCACAGGCTGAGGAAGGAGCAGAGTTGTAGAGATGGATTTGAAGATCACATGTATTCCGGGCGATGGGATTGGTCCGGAGATTATAGCAGAAGCTAAGAAAATATTGGATACTGTAGCAGGGAAGTATGGGCATACCATGCATTATACGGACATTCTTATGGGTGGTGCATCTATAGATGTGCATGGAGTCCCGCTGACAGAGGAGGCTGTTGCTACGGCTAAGAGTGCGGATGCGGTATTAATGGGGTCTATCGGTGGTGATACCACGACTTCTCCATGGTATAAGCTTGCTCCGAATTTAAGACCGGAAGCAGGGCTTCTTGCCATCAGAAAAGAACTTAACTTGTTTGCCAATTTGAGACCGGCGGTATTATACGATGAATTGATGGGAGCCTGCCCGTTGAAAGAAGAGGTGGCTGCGGCGGGATTTGATATGATGATCATGAGGGAACTGACGGGTGGATTATATTTTGGCGAGAAGAAGGCGATTGAAGAGAACGGTGTAAGAAAAGCAATCGATACACTGGTATACGATGAAAACGAAATCAGACGAATCGCCATTAAAGGATTTGATATAGCCATGAAGAGAAGAAAGAAAGTAACCAGCGTGGATAAGGCTAATGTGCTTGCTTCTTCAAGACTATGGCGCAGTGTGGTGAATGAGGTCGCAAAGGGCTATCCGGAAGTGACATTAGAGCATATGCTTGTTGATAACTGTGCGATGCAGTTAGTCAAAGACCCGGCACAGTTTGATGTGATTCTGACGGAGAATATGTTTGGCGATATTTTGTCCGATGAGGCTAGTATGGTGACGGGCTCTATAGGGATGCTTGCATCCGCATCATTAAATGATACGAAATTCGGGCTATATGAACCCAGTCATGGCTCTGCACCGGATATTGCAGGAAAAGATATTGCCAATCCTATAGCGACTGTTCTTTCGGCGGCTATGATGTTACGTTACAGCTTTGATCTGGATCGTGAGGCGGATGAAATAGAGAATGCGGTTAAACAGGTTTTGAAAGAAGGATACCGCACTGTAGATATTATGTCGAATGGGTGTACCAAGGTAGGCTGTAAACAGATGGGAGATTTGCTTGCAGAGCGAATCAAATAAGATTAGATAATGTAGGTTGTTTGTATGGAGCAGAAAAGTAAATGGCAGAAACTTGATAGAGAGACGACTGTTTTTATCCTGTTCCTTATTGGTATGGCAGTTTATTACGGATGGCGTATGTTTGCGCTGACGCCATGGTATGATGAACTGTACACATATTATTATTTTATCAGCAGAGGACCGGTTTATGCGGCAATCCACTGGCCGGTGCCAAATAATCATATGGGTTATTCTGTATTGTCGGCATGTATGGGTATCTTTGGAAATTCCACCATTGCACTGCGGGGTATATCCTATCTGTGCAGTATCGGGGGTCTGGTCTTACTTTTTCGGATCGGCAGGAAATGTCTGGATCGGGGTATGGCGCTTATACCGGTTTTCCTTTATGCCGGTATGAAGCTGACCAATCAGCTCGCTGTTCAGGGACGAGGCTATGCGCTTGTCTCTTTCTGCTATCTGACAGCGGTATGTGCGTTGCTGCACATTACGGTTGAGGGCAGAAACAGAGTAAGGGATTATGCAATATTCGGAATTTGTCTGGTGGTTGCGCTTTATACGATACCGAGCAGTGTTTATGTAGTTGTACCTGTATGTCTGACCGGCGGTATTATGCTGTTATTGAACAAACAGTATAGAACGCTTGTGCGGCTGATTATCACCTCTATAGCCAGTGCAGTCTGTACGGTGGGGGTATACAGCATTGTATGGCTGGCAATCGGCTCCAATCTTCTTATGAAGACGGAAGGGAGCGGCTATTTCGGTATGGGACATGTAGCGATCATATTGCATGCGCCCATTCAGGCATTGCTGACGGGCGCTCATTATATGCTGGCTACGCCTTATATACAGAGTGTTGACAGAGAAGAGTTTGCGTCGCGGTTTGCGGGCTGGCTGAGTGGTCTGCTAAATGAATATTATGCGGGAGGCGCTGTTATACTGGCATTCCTGTTGAGTGTATGTGTGGCCGCCGTAATAATGAGTATGATGCGGCGGATGAAAACAGGGAAAGACCGTTTAGCATCTGAGGCAGAGCAGGCGAAAGAGCTGTCAGCCGATGATCAGTTCATGGAAATTTATCTGGCAGTCGGTATTATATCTATTCCGTTGATGTTGGTCATTCAGTGTTCGCTTCCGTATTACAGGGTATTTTCATATGCGGGTATTACGGTGGCACTGGCGGCAGCTTGGGTTTGCCAGAAGATTAGGCGGCACCTTGCAGAGAGGTATTCAGCCGCTATGATTCTTGCGGGAAGTGTAATTACAGCTATACTATGCGTGGTTATGTTATGCACATCATCTTACCGGGCACAGTACAGCGATAGGGAAGCCGCGATAGAAGATGCCTACAGGCAGATAGATGTGGCACAGGTGGACAAGATAGCAGTGACAGACTGCGATCAAGAATATCTGCTGTTATTTTTATATAATATCGGTGAAGAACGTATTACCAGACAGTTAGAGGAAGCCGAGATCGTATTGGCTGACAAGTTTTTACTGCTTCATTACAATACAGATGTTATTGATTGGAGCGGTGATGATTGGAAACTATATTTTACGCCGGAGCAGTTTGAGGAGGCGGGAGTGACACAGAGTATGGAAGCTGTCTATGAAAATGACAGATTTGTTTTATATAGTAAAAAGGAATAGAGACAAGGAGAAAGATTATGAGAAGCGATAATGTGAAGGCAGGCGTACAGCAGGCGCCGCACAGAAGTCTGTTTAATGCACTGGGATTTACGGAAGAAGAGATGAGAAAGCCAATGGTGGGCATTGTCAGTTCTTACAATGAAATTGTCCCCGGACATATGAATCTGGATAAGATTGTCAATGCCGTAAAGCTGGGTGTGGCTGAAGCAGGTGGTGTGCCGGTAGTATTTCCGGCGATTGCAGTATGTGACGGTATTGCAATGGGACACATCGGAATGAAATATTCACTGGTCACAAGAGATCTGATTGCGGATTCCACAGAATGTATGGCACTTGCGCACCAGTTTGATGCTTTGGTGATGGTGCCTAACTGTGATAAAAATGTGCCGGGGCTTCTTATGGCGGCAGCGCGTATTAATGTACCTACCGTATTCGTATCCGGCGGTCCTATGCTGGCAGGGCATGTACACGGACAAAAGAGAAGTCTGTCTTCCATGTTTGAGGCAGTCGGTTCTCATGCGGCAGGCATGATGAGCGATGAAGAACTGAAAGAATTTGAGGAGAAAACCTGTCCGACCTGCGGATCGTGTTCGGGCATGTATACGGCTAATTCCATGAATTGTCTGACAGAAGTGCTGGGCATGGGGCTTCGCGGCAACGGAACCATTCCGGCAGTTTATTCTGAGAGGATCAAACTGGCAAAACATGCGGGGATGGCAGTGATGAAGCTGTTGGAAAAGAACATACGTCCCAGAGATATTATGACAAAGGATGCTATTCTGAATGCCCTGACGGTGGACATGGCGCTTGGATGTTCTACCAACTCCATGCTGCATCTTCCGGCAATTGCACATGAGATCGGTTTTGATTTTGATATTTCTTATGCGAATGAGATCAGCGAGAAAACGCCTAACCTGTGTCATCTGGCGCCGGCAGGTCCTACTTATATGGAAGATTTAAATGAGGCGGGCGGTGTTTATGCCGTCATGAAGGAGTTGGCGGATATCGGATTGCTGCATACCGGCTGCATGACCGTAACGGGTGTTACGATTGGTGAAAACATTAAAGATGCGGTAAATAAGAATCCTGAGGTAATAAGAACTGTAGATAATCCGTATAGCAAGACAGGCGGGCTTGCCGTGTTGAAAGGGAATCTTGCGCCCGACGGAAGTGTGGTAAAGCGTTCGGCGGTTGTGGAAGAGATGATGGTTCACGAAGGCCCGGCAAGGGTATTTGAATGTGAAGAGGATGCAATAGAGGCTATCAAAGGCGGTAAGATTGTGGAGGGCGATGTGGTTGTTATCCGTTATGAAGGTCCCAAAGGCGGTCCGGGTATGAGAGAAATGCTTAATCCGACTTCTGCAATCGCGGGTATGGGTCTTGGTTCCAGTGTTGCGCTTATTACTGACGGACGGTTTTCTGGTGCTTCCCGTGGCGCGTCTATCGGTCATGTGTCTCCGGAGGCGGCAGTAGGCGGACCTATCGCATTGGTGGAAGAGGGCGATATCATCAGCATCGATATCCCGAATATGAAACTGGATGTGAAAGTTTCAGACGAGGAGATGGCGGAAAGAAAAGCGAAGTGGCAGCCCAGAGAACCGAAAGTCACAAGCGGTTATCTGGCAAGGTACAGAGAGATGGTAACAAGCGGCAACAGAGGCGCTGTCTTGGAAATCCCAACAAAATAATCAGACAAGCAGGAGGAATAAAATATGTTATTGACAGGTGCAGAGATCGTTGTAGAATGCTTGAAAGAACAGGGAGTAGACACTGTGTTCGGATATCCGGGCGGGACAATCCTCAATGTATATGATGCTTTATATCAACATAGTAATGAAATAAACCATATTCTGACGTCTCACGAACAAGGTGCTGCACATGCGGCGGACGGATATGCCAGAGCAACAGGTAAAGTGGGTGTATGTCTGGCAACAAGCGGACCGGGTGCTACCAATCTTGTGACGGGAATTGCTACTGCATATATGGATTCCGTACCGATGGTGGCAATCACGTGTAATGTAGTTCTGCCTTCGCTTGGTAAGGATTCTTTTCAGGAAGTAGATATTGCGGGTGTCACGATGCCGATTACGAAGCATAACTATATTGTAAAGGATATCAGCATATTGGCAGAGACGCTTCGCAGGGCTTTTGCCATTGCCGGAAGCGGAAGA
Organism: uncultured Lachnospiraceae bacterium; assembly: GCA_947179245.1. Classification (GTDB taxonomy): domain Bacteria; phylum Bacillota; class Clostridia; order Lachnospirales; family Lachnospiraceae; genus UBA3282. The sequence continues at coordinate 5,109 of CAMXBD010000119.1, forward strand.
CCGGGGCCGGTTCTCGTGGATATCACGAAAGATGTGACATCTAATACATGTGAATTTGAGCCAAAGGAGCCGAAGGCGGCTGAGAGAACTTCACGATATACGGAAGACGAACTGCAGGCGGCGCTGAAATTACTGAAAAATGCAAGGAAGCCTTTTATCTATGTGGGCGGCGGCGCTGTTATTTCTGGAGCATATCAGGAAGTGCGGGAGTTTGCTGCCAAAATGGATACGCCTGTCTGTGATACGCTGATGGGCAAGGGCGTGTATGACGGACATGATCCGCGCTATACGGGTATGATTGGTATGCATGGTACAAAAGCTTCCAATTTCGGTGTCAGTGAATGTGATCTGTTGATTGCAATGGGCGCCAGATTCTCAGACCGTGTAGTAGGTAATCCAAAGAAGTTTGCGGAGAATGCCAAGGTATTGCATATAGATATTGATGCGGCAGAGATTAATAAGAATATCAAGACGGATGTTTCACTGGTCGGAGACTTAAAAGAAGTGTTAGGCAGAATCAACGGACAGTTGGAACAGCAGGATCATGCGGAGTGGATGAATCATATTGCGCAGTTGAAAGAGAAGTACCCCTTGAGTTACGATGAACCGTTATTGTCCTGTCCGTATATCATGGAAGAAATCGATAGGATAACCGGAGGTGATGCGGTGATCACTACTGATGTCGGACAGCACCAGATGTGGGCGGCACAGTTTTATAAGTATTCTATGCCGCGGACATTACTTACATCGGGCGGTCTCGGTACTATGGGCTACGGGCTGGGCGCCTGTATTGGAGCCAAGATGGGACGACCGGACAAAATCTGTATCAATATTGCGGGCGACGGCTGCTTTAGGATGAATATGAATGAACTTGCAACAGCAAGCCGCTACAATATTCCAATTATACAAGTTGTAATCAATAATCATGTACTCGGCATGGTACGGCAGTGGCAGACACTTTTCTACGGAAAGCGTTATTCGCAGACCGTATTGAACGATAGTGTGGATTTCTGTAAAGTGGCGGAAGGTTTAGGATGCGAGGCAATCAGGGTGACGAAGAAAGAAGAAGTTGCGCCTGCTATTGAGAAAGCAATCGCGATGAAAAAGCCGGTGCTCTTAGACTGCATCATTCCGGAAGATGATAAGGTATTCCCTATGGTTCCGGCGGGGGCACCGATCAGTGAAGCATTTGACGCAGAAGATCTGGCGAAGGCTAACAAGTGATCGATACAGATCTGATTTACGGAAGATGACTTGAATTTAAAGTGACTGGAAATATTTTATGAAAAGATTTTTTAAACATTTAATACTTATGCTTTGTATTATTTTAGTCAGTCTGATGGGAACTTACATCGGACTGGCTATTTACTACCATAATGCTTTTGCCTACGGAACATGGATCAACGATGTATATTGTACGGGGAAAAGCATTGAGGAAGTGAATGAAGAACTTGTGAAAGATTTCACATATGATGGCGTCACGATTTATGACAAAGATGGCAACACTTATACGATATCTGCGGAAGAAATCGGGTATAAATTTGATTTTGTCAAAGCGTTGGAAATATACAGGAAACAACAGAATTCATGGATGTGGATTGATAGTCTGCTTCATGGAGATAATACAAGACTTACGCCGGTGGTATCTTACGACAGTCAGTTTTTAGAAAAGATCTTTGAGCAGATTCCCTTTATAGTGGAGGAAGAGAAGCATCCGGATGAAAAGCGCAAGGTAGCAATTATCAAGACGAACCAAGGATATGAATTGCTAAATGAGAGGACGAATGTCCTTCTGGTTGATGAGGCGAAAAATGCGATCAGAAGTGCAATCGAGGAGTCTGAGACAGAGATTTCGCTGACGGATGCGGGATGTTATCATGATCTGGAGCTGACCGCTCAGATGAAGGACACTCTGAACATGTGGGAGAAGGTTGAGGATTTTCAACAGTGCGGTATTGTTTATCAGATGGGGGATGAACAGGTTCCGCTTGACGCGTCGATAGTATGTGAATGGATAGAAATTGCGGAGGACGGTAGTTTTGTTTTAGATGACCTTGGCAGCCTTAAGTTGAAGGAAGGGGCTATAGAGGAATTTGTCAATGGCTTGGCGGATGAATATGACACTGTCGGAACAGACAGACAGTTTCGGGCGACCAGAGGAGAACTTGTCACGATTGAGGGCGGAACATACGGCAATAAACTTGATCGCGAAGCAGAGACGGAATATCTGACAGAAGCTTTCTTAAGTGGCAGAGAAGAGATTCATGAGCCGGTGTATACGCAGAAAGCGTGGGTTCAGGGGAAAAACGATATCGGTAACACTTACGTGGAAATTGATATGGGAGAACAGATGATGTACTACTATGCGGACGGGGTGCAGAAGGTTGCAACGCCGATTGTGACCGGTAATACATCCCGCAGAATGGGGACGCCGTCAGGAGTCAATTATGTATATCTGAAACAGACAAACCGAATATTAAGAGGACCGGGATATGCGTCGCATGTGGACTTCTGGATGCCGGTTAAGGGCAATATTGGTATTCATGATGCGGCATGGCGCAGCAAATACGGTGGAACCATTTATCAGACTAACGGTTCACATGGATGTATCAATACACCGCGGGATGCTATGGTAGAGTTGTATGAGAGTGTGGAAGTGGGGACGCCGGTGGTGATGTTTTATTAAATGATAACTTAGTCCGGATAAAAGAGAAAATTCTGTGTCTATGAGGGATAATAGTGACTTCTGTGCGTGGTGTATGAAAAAATTTGGCGTAGTAATTGACTAAAGTATATGAAAAAGGTAAAATGTTTGTTGGTTTATAAATTTTTTAGTGTTTAATTGGAGGAGATAAAAGTGGCTAGAGTGTACAATTTTTCAGCAGGCCCCGCTGTTTTGCCAGAAGAAGTATTGAAGGAAGCGGCGGAAGAGATGTTAGACTATAAGGGAACCGGAATGTCGGTTATGGAGATGAGCCATCGATCTAAGGCTTATGATACCATTATCAAGGAGGCGGAGGCAGACCTGCGGACATTGCTTAAGATTCCTGATAACTATAAGGTATTATTTTTGCAGGGCGGAGCGAGTCTTATATTTGCATCCGTGCCGATGAACCTGATGAAAAATCGTAAAGCCGGTTATATTTTGACAGGTCAGTGGGCGAAGAAAGCGTTTGCGGAGGCTAAGATCTACGGTGAGGCAGTAGAGCTTGCGTCTTCAGCAGATAAGACATTCTCCTATATTCCTGATTGTTCTGATCTGCCAATTACGGATGATATGGATTATGTATACATATGTGAGAACAATACGATCTACGGAACAAAGTTCCATGAACTGCCTGATACAAAGGGCAAGATACTTGTCTCAGATGTGTCTTCCTGTTTCCTGTCTGAGCCTATGGATATCTCCAAATACGGAATGGTTTATGCCGGTGTACAGAAGAATGTCGGTCCTGCGGGTACACAGGTGGTTATTATCAGGGAAGATCTTCTCACAGACGATGTACTTCCGGGTACACCTACCATGATGAAATATAAGATCCATGCGGACAACGATTCCTTGTACAACACGCCGCCATGCTACGGCATTTATATTTGCGGTAAAGTGTTTAAGTGGCTTCTAAAGAACGGCGGTCTTGAGGCTATGAAGGAGACAAACGAGAAGAAAGCTAAGATATTATATGATTTCTTGGATGAGAGTGAACTATTTAAGGGTACGGTAAGAAAAGAGGATCGTTCTCTTATGAATGTTCCGTTTGTGACAGGAAACGAAGAACTGGATGCCAAGTTTATCAAAGAAGCGTCTGCGGCAGGATTTGTGAATTTGAAAGGACATCGTACCGTTGGCGGTATGAGAGCAAGCATTTACAATGCTATGCCGACAGAAGGTGTGGAGAAACTGGTTGCTTTCATGAAAGAATTTGAGCAAAACAACAAATAGAAAAGAGGATATACAAATGTTTAAGTATCATTGTTTAAATCCGATCGCGGAAATTGGTCTTGAGAAGTTCAATGATCAGTATGTTAAAACAGAGCAGGTGGATGAGGCTGACGGTATCTTGGTGAGAAGTGCCGCTATGCATGATATGGATTTTTCAAAGAATCTGCTTGCTATTGCGAGAGCGGGTGCAGGTGTCAATAATATTCCGTTAGATAAGTGCGCAGAGAAAGGCATTGTAGTTTTTAATACTCCCGGCGCAAATGCTAATGGTGTGAAGGAGCTTGTGATCGCAGGTATGCTGCTTGCATCTCGTGATGTGGTAGGTGGTATCGAGTGGGTCAAAGAGAATCAGACCGATGAGAATGTAGGCAAGAATGCCGAGAAGGCAAAGAAGAACTTTGCAGGTACAGAGATTGAAGGTAAAAAGTTAGGCATCATCGGCTTAGGCGCGATCGGTGTCAGGGTGGCTAATGTGGCAAAACATATGGGTATGGAAGTATATGGTTATGATCCGTATGTATCTGTTGATGCGGCATGGAATTTGAGCCGTGATGTTAAGCATGTGCTGAATGTGGAAGAAATTTATGCAGAGTGTGATCTGATCACAATCCATGTACCACTTATGGATGCGACAAAAGGCATGATCAATAAAGAAGCCATTGATATGATGAAAGATGGTGTAATTCTGCTTAATTTTGCCCGTGACCTTCTCGTAGATGAGAAAGCAGTGTTAGACGGAATAAAGAGTGGTAAGATCCGCAAGTATGTGTCTGATTTTCCGAATGCTGTTACGGCAGGACAGGAAGGATGTATCGTGATTCCACACCTTGGAGCTTCCACTGAAGAATCTGAGGATAACTGTGCAGTTATGGCAGTTAAGCAACTCAAGAATTATCTGGAGAACGGTAATATTATCAACAGTGTCAATTATCCGAAGTGTGACATGGGTATTTGTGCGCAGGCAGGGCGTGTGGCGATCTTCCATAAGAATATTGCAAATATGATCACCAAGTTTACTGCATGTTTCGGTGACAACGGAATTAATATTACGGATATGATGAATAAGTCCAAGGGAGAGGTTGCATATACCATGATCGACATAGAAACACCGGCTTCTGAGGAAATTATTCAGAAATTACAGTCTATCCAAGGTGTATTCAGAGTGAGAGTTGTAAAGTAAAAAATTATCGCCTGACAGCGACGATTCAGAGAATGCTGTGCGTTCTCTTTCTATGATTTACATCGCAATAATATAAAGAGTCCGGCTTGCCGGACTCTTTTATCAATTCAGACGGTTTGCAATTTTGGAGAAATTAGCATCTTCGTCTTCGTCCAGTGTTGCCTGAAGCTGATTCTGCGCTTCAACGGAAGCCTCGCTGGCAAGATCCATGTAGAGGATGAATACGTCTTCGATGGACATGCCCTTCTCAGCGGCAATTTCCTGCATAACAGGTTTTAATGCTTCTAATTGAAAAGATATTCTGGTTTTCTGGGGATCGATATCCGCAAGAGCTGTCTCCGCATATTCATTGATGCGGTCCAGTATTTCTTTGTTTTCAGGTGTCATAATATACACTTCCTTTGCTGTTTAGATAATTCACATTTTAGCACTTCACGCTTGTGCTGTATAGGCTTATTTGCTAAAATATATTTATATGTTTATGAATAAGAGATCAGACAGGAGACAAGATGGCAAAAGTAAATCCCTTCCGTGCCGTGCGGCCAAGAGCAGATCTTGCAGATCGTATCGCCGCGCTGCCTTATGATGTATACAACAGACAGGAAGCATATGAGAAAGTGCAGGGT
>CAMXBD010000120.1 GCA_947179245.1 uncultured Lachnospiraceae bacterium
GATTTTAATCAAAACGCATGAAAAAGGTCGAAAGAAAAAAACATGTAGCTTTCTATATCGGTTCACTTCATAAGGGAGGAGCCGAAAGAGTCTTTGTGAATCTGGCGGAATTTTTCTTAAAGGAAGGATACCGGGTGACTATGGTTACTCAGTATCAGTATCCGGCAGCAGAAGAGTATGTACTGCCTACAGAAATCAAACGGGTGTTATCGGATTTGGATTCTAAAGAAACACATAACAGCCGTATCGTAAATTTTTTTTGCCGCATAAATAAATTACACGGGATATGGAAAAGAGAGCAACCGGATCTTGTATTGTCATGCATCGGTAAAAATAATTTCATGACGGTTGTTACGACAATGCTTACAAAAACAAGACCGGTGGTGTCAGTAGTCGGTGAGGCGAAGGAAGAGTATCCGAACAAACTGATGCATCTGCTTGCCAATTTTTTATTTCCATTCGCATCGGGTGTTATTTTACAGACGGAGCGGTCCAAAGATTTCTTTAGTAAGAGAGTACAGAAGAAGGCTGTTATTTTACCTAATTCCCTGAATCCTAATTTTATCAAATTAAGATATGAAGGAGAGAGGGATAAAAGAATCGTTGCGGTGGGACGCTTGGATGCCAATAAGAATCATGAGATGATGATCCGGGCTTTTGCGGCGCTTAGGGACAAATATCCTGAATATACCCTGACAATTTACGGGGAAGGTGAGTTGCGCGGATATCTGGAAGAGCTGGCAGGGAAGCTTGGTATTTCGGAGAGGGTGTTTCTGCCGGGGGTAATTCCCGATGTGGCGGCACAGATTGAGAAGGCGGCGCTTTTCCTTCTGACATCCTACTCGGAGGGAGTCTCGAATGCATTGATTGAAGCGTTGGCGACAGGGCTGCCGGTAATCTCCACGGATGTTCCGAGCGGCGGAACGGTGGAGCTTATGACGGATGGAGTAAATGGGCTGATCATTCCCACAGGCGATCAGCAGGCATTGGAGAAAGCGATGGATTATATGCTTGGTGATCCGGCATATGCCGAACGGCTTGGAAGAGAGGCGGCAAAAATTCAGGATCGTCTCGCACCAGAGCGGGTAAATCGCTTATGGCAGGATTACTTTGAGAAAATTATATGTAGATGACAGTAATAGGAAGATATATAAATAGGAAGGGATAGCGCAATGAACAGAAGCAAAGTGCGGACTGCTATGCAGTGTATTATTTTCATAGTGATTTTTGTCGTGCTGCTTATCCTTGTATCTTATATGGTAAGAACGAATGGGGATGTGAAGGATCGGTTTTCAGGTTTCTATGCGGAGAAGAATGATACGCTGGATATTGTGATGATCGGTTCCAGTCCGGTATTTCCTTACTATGCGGCGCCAAAGCTGTGGGGAGAGACGGGAATTGCGATGTATCCCTTATCATCTAATGTACAGCGTCCGGTCGCGATGAAGTATCTGGTTCAGGAGGCGGAGAAATCACAGTCGCCGGATCTTTATATTTTTGAGATGAGGATGTTTACCATGGAAGATGCCGGGTTAAGCGGTAATATGGCATACACCCGCGGAGTGACAGACAATATGAAGTATTCTCCTTTAAGATACGAAACGATACAGGTGATGGTGCCCGAAAACGATGAGGAGGGGCGCATCACTTATCATATAGATATAATGAAGTATCATACGAACTGGAAAATGCTTGTGCTTCCGTCGGAATGGGGAAACATGCTGTATCATAAAGCTCATCCGCTGAAAGGATACACCTTCAAGGACGAGGTTGGACCTTTGCCGATGCCCGACTGCGGCAGGGCGGAAGGTATGGTGGAGATTCCGAAAGAACAGGAAGGATATTTGAGGGAACTGCTGAGCTTTTTGCAAGGAGAGAAGCAGGATGCGCTGTTTATTGTTTCACCGTACGGTGAATCGTTAACCGATCAGCAGATGTTTAATTATATGGAAGAAATCGTGGCTTCTTACGGATATCCATTCTTAAATTTGAACAATTATTATGAAGAAATTGGTATTATCTTCGAGGAAGATTTTGCGGATTACGGCAGTCATACCAACGCCATAGGTGCGGAGAAGTGTACGGACTTCCTGCGGGACTATCTGTCAGAACATTATGAGTTTACGGATAAACGCGGCGATGCGTCATATGCGTCGTGGGACGAGTCTTATGCGCTGTGGAAGAGTGAGATGGAGACGGCAAGGGAGACGATACGGGAGCGGATTGAGAACGAGGAGTATGCGGTGATTGAGGAAGAGTGACTTTGTATATGAAAAAGATTTAGGGATCAAAAGGGCTATTTATAAGATGCGAGGGCAGATTGCACAATTGTTCCCTTGTGTCGGGCTCCGTCAAATGGATTTTCTAAATATTCCGGGTGGTATTATGAAGGAAGGACGCAACCGCCCGACATTCGCCATCCGGGCTCAGGTCGGGCTTTTCGGGACATCCTTGTCCCTCAATTGCTGGGTAGTATGCGGAATATTAAGAAAATCTCATTTTCCTGCGCAGGACGACTGCGTGAACAATTGTGCAATCTGCTTGCGGGATTTTATAGATATACCTTTATGAGACATGAATCTAATAAACGATAAGAAGAGAGTGGCAATGATTAAGAAAGGAACAGACGCATGTGTGGAATTGCCGGATTATGTAATTGGGGAGATAGTTGGCAGCGGAATATAGAGCGGATGAACGAGAAGATGTATCACAGGGGACCGGATGCTTCGGGCGTGTGGGCATCGGAAGATCATACGGTGGTTCTGGGGCACAGGCGGCTTTCTATTGTGGACTTGACGCCGTCCGGAGCGCAGCCGATGGAGTCTAATAACGGACGTTATGTTATCGCTTATAATGGGGAAATCTATAACTATCCGGCGATCAGAGAGAAACTTCTTCGTGATAAAAAGGCAGCCTGCTTCAAGGGCACATCGGATACGGAAGTGCTCGTGGAGGCATTTTCTGCATACGGGATAGAAGATACGCTTAATATGGCGAAAGGAATGTTTGCTATAGCGTTATATGACAAAAAAGAGCAAACGTTATTTTTAGCGCGTGACCGAGTAGGAGAGAAGCCGTTATTTTATGGATTTATAAAAGACGGGTGTTTTGTATTTGCTTCCGATCTTAATTCCATTGCTGCCTTGGAGGGCTTTAGAAACCCGATAAATACGCGGGTTTTAGAGGGGTATTTCCGATATGGATATATCGCGGCGCCTTATTCTATCTATGAAAATATCTACAAATTGCAGCCGGGGAAATACCTAAAAATTAAATTTCCATTTAATAAATATGAAGTCAAAACCTACTGGTCGATGATGGAGACCGCAGTCTACGGACAGACACATCTTTTCAAAGGAGATGAGACGGAGGCGTCGGAGGAACTGGAACGTCTGCTGAAGGAATCCATTCGTGGACAGATGGCTGCCGATGTGCCGGTGGGAGCATTTCTGTCTGCAGGTATCGACAGCAGTACAGTGGTATCGCTGATGCAGTCTTTGAGTGAACGGAAAGTGCGAAGTTTTACGATCGGCATGTGGGATGAGAAATTTAACGAGGCGGATGCTGCCAAAGAGATTGCACAGCATCTCGGGACGGAACACACGGAATTATATATTACGGAAAAGGATGCGCAGGATGTAATCCCGCATCTGGCAGGGATGTTTGGGGAACCCTATGCGGATTCCTCACAGATTCCTACCTATCTTGTGAGCAGGATGACCAGAGAGCATGTGACGGTGTCTTTGAGTGGTGACGGTGGTGACGAACTATTTTGTGGATATAATACTTATACTTCTGTGGAGAGGATCTGGAACAAGACAAGGCGGATTCCTTATGTGATCCGTAAGCCGGCAAGTGCGCTTATGGGGATTGCGCCTTTAGCAGGTCATGGCGCTATGGCGACCAGAGCGAGGCTTTTGGGAGCGCGCAGCATCGAGGATATGTATTTAAGATCGGAGATTGGAGAGGGACTTGATATTGTCAGGAATAATTTCAGAAGGATCGGCGCAAATGCTGGTTTGGAGGAAAAAGGAGACAGATGTCTGACAATCATGGACACTTATCCGGCAGGACGGCTTCAGGAGCCGCAGCATAATCTGATGCTGATGGATCTTTTGATGTATCATCCCGATGATATCTTAAATAAAGTAGACAGGACGGCGATGGCAGTTTCGCTGGAGACGAGAGTGCCGATGCTAGACAAGGATGTGGTGGAATTTGCATGGACACTGCCGTTATCTTATCGAAAGAAAGATGGGGTGACTAAGAAGATACTGAGGGACGTACTCTACCGCTATGTGCCGCGTGAGTTGATGGAACGCCCGAAAAAAGGGTTCAGCATTCCGCTGCATAAGTGGCTGAAAGAGCCGGAACTTCGTAAATGGGCGGAAGAGCTGATTGATAGAAATACATTGGAAAAACAGGCGTTATTAAATGCGGATGTGGTTTGGAAACTCTGGAATGATTATATAGAGAGAGATGTCTGGCGCGTACAGATATGGTATATTTTGATGTTTCAGGAGTGGATGCGGTATTCAGGCTGAGCGTTGGTCTGCGTTTTTGGCACAGAGCGATTCGGAATGGAGGAATCATGAAAATATTAGAGCATTATCACCCGTCACCGATAGAAACGAGGGATCAGACGAATCTGATTTCGGTTATTGTGGCAGCATATAATATTGCAGACTATATTGAGAGAGGAGTTAACTCTATCCGATGCCAGACGTACCAGAATCTGGAGATTATTGTTGTGGACGACGGTTCGACGGACGCTACAGGGGATATCTGCGACAATCTTGCATTGAAAGACGCGCGGGTTCAGGTGATTCATAAGGAGAATGGCGGTCCCGCACAGGCGCGCAATGTAGGTATTGCACGAGCGAAAGGAAGTTATATCGGTTTTGTGGACGGAGACGACTGGATTGATCCTGATATGTACGAGAAAATGTTCGGTGCACTGAAAGAGCAGGAGGCGGACATTGCAATCTGCCGGTATCGTCAGGTGCATAAGACACATACGGAAGACTTATCTGTAGACAGAGCCATTGTATTTGAAGGGCAGGAGGCTCTGCAATATTATGTTCAGGAGACGAAGGAATATGCCATTCAGAATGCCGCATGGAACAAGCTCTATAAGAAGGAAATTCTGACGGGTATTGCTTTTCCGGTGGGGAAATGGTATGAAGACATTATGTTTGCAACGATGGCGCTTGCCCGTGCGGGTCGTTGCGTTTACCTTGACACTGCATGTTATAACTATATAATAGACAGAGAGGGAAGTATCATGAATACGCAGATCAATCCACGCACCTTCACGGATCAGATCCCCGCTTATTATGAGAAGACGAAGTTCCTTATTAAGCTGGGGCGACAGGATCTTGCGGATATTCATGATTATTTTTTTTATAAAAGGTTACTGCTCTTCTATGACAGGCTGCAAAAGACGGATATCCCGGATAGAGACAAGTATTTAGAGCAGATCACACAGATTATACGGGATAACAGGAAACACTATGAAAGGGCTTATTCCTGTGCGGTGGCGGACCGGCGGGATTATGATAAAATGAAGCTGTTTTTAAAGTCTCCTGTGCGTTATGTGCGCAGAATGCGGTTCGAGGAGCAGGTGGTGATTCCGCTTAAGGTGAAGATCAAAAGGATTATAAGGAAATGATAATCATACAGCTGGCAGGCGGACTGGGCAATCAGATGTTTCAGTATGCCTTGTATCTACAACTGAAAAGTCTGGGTAAGGATGTAAAAATCGACGATTGGACGGGATTTGTACAGGATAAACAGCGGGAGTTGTCTCTTAAGCCCTTCGGTATCAGTTATGAGCGGGCAACACCAAAAGAGCTTGAACAGATGTTAGATTCCGCGCCTGATCTGTGGAGCAAAGTGCGCAGGAAACTATGCGGCAGAAACAAGAAAGCCTATTTTGAGGCGGACAAAAGATATAAACCGGAGATTATGTCGTGGGATGATATTTATCTGGAAGGATACTGGCAGACGGAGAAGTATTTCAGGGCGGTTTCTGGTGAGGTTAAGAAGGCTTACGACGTGGACAGGCTGACGCAGTATGTGCGGGAGAAGGTCAGGGAAAATATGGGCACAGACCGCGGACATGCCACGAAGCAGGGAGCACAGTTTGAAAAGCAGCTTGCGCAGATTACTTCCGGGGAGTCAGTCAGTGTGCATATCCGCAGGGGTGATTATCTTTTGCCGGAGAATCAGGCGCTTTTCGGAGGTATCTGCACGGAAACATATTATAAGAAGGCAATGATGCAGATGAAGCGTGAGCATCCCGAATGTAAATTCTATCTGTTCACCAACGATAAACAATGGATTAAAGAGCAGATTGCTGATGATATAAATATAGAAATTGTGGATGTTGGAGAACAGAGCGATTATGGAGAATTTGTTCTTATGAGCATGTGCAGGCATAATATATTGGCAAACAGCAGTTTTAGCTGGTGGGCTTCTTATTTGAACAAGAACCCGGACAAGACGGTGTTTGCACCGGACAGATGGCTGAACGGATGGGACTGTTCGGACTTTTACAGAGAAGATATGCGTAAGATCACGGTAGAGCGTGAAGCGATGAAGGGAACAACGATAGATGAGTAAAGAAGTTTTGGAAGATAATAATAAAGTCACTATGCTTCATAAAGTCGGCTATCTTTTTGATAAAAAGCAGAAGCGTCAGCTTGTGGGGCTGGCGGTGTTAATTCTGATTGGCGGAGCATTGGAAACGCTGGGAGTGTCACTTCTTCTGCCGGTAGTAGGGGTGCTGATGAATCCGGAAGACATTATGGATAACAGATTAGTGGCAATGGTAGTGGAAATTTTGAATGTCCAGTCGAGTACACAGCTTATTATGATTATGCTCGGCACATTGATCGTGCTATATATTGTCAAGAATGCATATCTGTTGTTTCAGACATATGTACAGAATACGTTTGTGACGCGCAACAGGAACCGTATGATCAGCCGCGTGATGCGTGAATTTTTAAACAGACCGTACGAAGTGTATCTCGGCGCGGATATTCCTACTGTATTCAGACTGACAGACAGTGATATTCCCAACGCATTCCAGCTGGTTTTAGTGATGATCCAGATGGTGACGGAAATTGTCGTGGTAGTTTCTTTGTGCGTTGTGGTAGTGGTGATCAGTCCTGCAATGAGCCTTTTTATCGTTGCAATCTTTCTCGGAATGACGCTTATTATCACCAAGGTTTTAAAACCTCGTTTAAATGATATCGGACATAGAAATCAGGCGATACAGTCACGTATTGCCAAGTGGCGCATCCAGTCCATCTACGGCTTAAAAGATGTAAAGGTATTGCACAGGGAAGAGTTTTTCGTGCGTAATTACTATGAGAGCGGTGCAATCGGCGCCAATGTGGCGAGGAATTATGCGGTGTTTAATAATCTGCCGCGGCTTCTCATTGAGACGGTCTTTATGGTGTCGATGCTTCTGTTCATCATGTTATATATGCTGCGGGGCGGTGATATTATGGTGCTGGCTCCCCAGCTTTCCACCATGGCGGTGGCGGCAATCCGCGTGATGCCGGGCACAAACCGCATTAACACTTATTTGTCGGAGATTGCGTACTCCCAGCCGTGTCTGGATTATCTCTACGACAATCTGAACGAGAGCATGAAGATGGATGTGAACGGCAGTGTGACCGGACTGACGGGTAAGGAGAGAGTTGAACAGCCGCAGGTCGAGCTTCAGGATAAGATCGTGCTGGATCATATTACCTACGCTTATCCGAATACGGAGAAAAATATTTTTACAGATGCCCATATGGAAGTGAAAAAAGGGCAGTCTGTGGGTATCATGGGTCCGTCCGGTGCGGGCAAATCGACGATCGTGGATATTCTGCTGGGTTTATTACATGTGCAGTCGGGAACAATTACCTGCGACGGTGTCGATATATTTGACAACTATGCGGCGTGGCTTTCTAAGATCGGATATATTCCACAGTCGATTTATTTGATTGATGAGTCGATCCGTGACAACATTGCGTTTGGTATCGATGCAGACAGAATAGACGACAAGCGCATCTGGGAAGTGCTGGAAGAGGCGCAACTTAAAGAATTTGTAGAAGAGCTTCCGGAAGGACTTGATACAACCATAGGTGACAGAGGTGTCAGAATATCCGGCGGGCAGAGACAGCGTCTCGGTATTGCGAGAGCACTTTATCACAATCCGGAGATCCTTGTTTTCGACGAGGCGACTTCGGCGCTTGATACGGACACGGAGAAGGCAGTTATGGATGCTATCAACAGCTTCCATGGCAGGAAGACTATGGTGATCATTGCGCACCGGTTGAATACGATCGCTAAATGTGATGTGATTTACAAGGTGGAAGATGAGAAGATTACGGAGACGAGATTATCATGTTAGGAATTGAGACACAGGAAGGCTTCGGTCTTGGAAATCAGTTGTTTTTCTATATTACAACCAGATGTATTGCACAGGATAAGGGATATCAGTTCAGCGTATTGGACCCCGAACACTTTGCCAATAATATGCACAGTGACTGCGGATTATACTTTATGGATCTGGATATGGGGGTTCCCTCTAAGAAAGAGGATTACAAGAAGGTATTCCACGAGAAGGAGACCCGCCTTTTTGTGGGTAACTCCAAGCATGATCTGACTCATGGCGTCTATGTGACGGACGCCGACAAACGTCTGTTTGACATCGAGGACGATACGCTGATCTACGGTAATCTTCAGGCTGAGGAATATTTTATCTCACATAAAGAAGAAATCAAGAAATGGCTGGCGGTTAAGCCGGAGTATGACTGTAAAGAGTACAGCAGGGACAATCTCTGTATCCTGCATCTAAGGTGCAGTGATTACATGGGATCGCCGGAACTTTATTTGCGGAAGAAATACTGGACCATGGGCATGAGGCGGATGAAAAAGATTAATCCGAAGATGGAATTTATGATCATTACCAATGATGTCAAGGAGGCGGGTAAACTCCTGCCCGGCATTCCGGCATATAATTTTGATCTTGCCAAGGACTACAGCGTACTTAAAAATGCAAAATATCTACTGTTATCTAATTCCTCGTTTGCCTATTTTCCAGCGTTTACGAGTGATACGGTAGAGTACATTCTGGCGCCTAAATACTGGGCGAGACACAATGTATCCGATGGTTATTGGGCGTCGGAGCAGAATATTTATGAGGGCTGGCATTACATGGACCGCTTGGGGCAGATCTATACCGCACAGGAGTGCAAAGAAGAATTATCGGCATATAAGCGGGTATCAGACAAATACAGAAGCGTTAATGTGCGCCCTAAAGGGATACGGCTTAAACTGATGGAACTGCACGCACAGTATATCTATAAGAAGGCGTATCTGTGCAAGATTGCCCGCGGGGTTAAAAGACGCATCCGCAGGCTGGCGGGTAAAGCATAGAAAATGCGGAAAGATTTGGAGAAACATGGGTAATAAAACAATGTTTAAAATTGCATGGAAAGTAAGCGGGTGGGGTAAGAAGCTGACAGACCGCATCGAATGCATTCCTATGAAAAGGCTGGCATTGTATGCGGGCATCTTGTTTGTGCTGTCACTGATTCCGCTTTTATGGCTGGGCAGATACAATGTAATGTGTGTCGATGACTATGATTACGGCAGACGTGTGCATGATGTCTGGATGGAGACAGGATCTCTGGGGCAGTCAGTTAAAATGGCATGGCAGCAGAACATGGGATTTTATCAGGACTGGCAGGGAACATATATATCTTGTTTCCTGATGGCGTTGTGTCCCATGAATTTTAATTATACGGCCGGGTATGTAGTGCCGGTTCTGATGATCGGAATGTTTGCGGTATCCACCTTTGTGCTGGGCAGGCATATTCTGCACAGATGGCTTGGAACGGATAAAGCGGGCGGAAGTTTTGTAATGTTCGTGCTGCTTTTTATGTTTTATCAAGTGTTGGAAGCGCCTTTTGAGGGAATTTACTGGTATAATGGCGCAACCCATTATGTGCTGATGCAGTCCATGTGGTTCTTTATGTTGACGGCCATTTCTATGAGCCTGTGGTCCCAGAAGAAATTGGGAGAGGCTGTCTGGTGCGCGGTGGCGGCAGTTCTTGCAGTGATTGTTGGCGGCGGCAATCTGGTGACAGGCTTACAGGCGGAGATCATGATGGCAATGCTGGTTTTTTATGCGGTTGTGACAAACCGCAGGAAGATCATAGCGGCAGCGATCCCGTTTCTGACAGGCAGCGTCGGCTTCCTGTTTAATATACTGGCGCCGGGCAATACGCAGAGGAGCGAACTGGATATGGATACCGGATATTCGGCGGTGATGTCGATTCTGCTTTCTTTTTACAACACAGTGGTGTATATGATTAAGTGGACACCTGCATTTGTGGTTATAATCTGGATGTTGCTGTTGCCGGTTTTGTGGAAGATTGTCAAGAAATCGGGCAGGACGTTTGAGCATCCTGTATGGGTAACGCTGGGGGCATACTGCGTGCTATCCGCAATGTTTACGCCCACGCTTTTTGCGGTCGGTATGGTGGGACTTTCCAGAGTGGATAATATTATCCAGATGGTGTACTATTTGTGTCTGGTTATGGTGACTGCTTACTGGCTGGGATATTTTTCCCACAGGAAAGATCAACTGTCTGCGGGCGCGCTTCTCGGCAGTTTCTTAGAAGAGACGAAAGGCAGAATGACGGCGGTTTGTGGGCTTATTGTTCTCATCATGTGGGTCTGCACGGCAGACAAGAATACTTATACAAGTATATCTGCATTACGCTCAGTAGTAAACGGAGAGGCACAGAC
>CAMXBD010000121.1 GCA_947179245.1 uncultured Lachnospiraceae bacterium
GTTATATATAGAGTATATTCTAAAAATAATCCGGAATCACATTCACATCTTCAGATTCCGCAAAATCTTCGGAGCAAAGCTCCGTCTGTATTTCTTACGAAAGGAAGGCACATCTATGAATCTAAACACATCATTTCAAAACGCCCATGGCAAAATCCCATACGGTATGACCAACGATTACATGTTTCGGGCAGTCTTACAGTCCAACAATAAAGTACTTCGTGGGTTGATCTGTTCGTTGCTCCATTTGACTGAAAAGGAAGTATTTTCTGTTGAAATCACTAATCCGATTATTCTGGGCGAGAGTATAGAAAGCAAGGAAGTCCGGCTGGATATCAGCGTTTTGTTAAATAAGCGGACGATCATCAATCTTGAAATGCAGGTGGCAAACAGGCTGAACTGGCAGAACCGCTCGGTGGTGTATTTATGCCGCTCTTATGACAGTCTCACCCATGGGCAAGATTATAACGAAGCAAAATCTGCGATACATATTGGATTTTTAGATTATACGTTGTTTCATAACCGACCTGAATTTTACGCTTCATATAAACTGATAAACGTTAAAAATTATCAAAAATATAGTGACAGTATCACCTTGAATGTGATAGACTTATCTCAAATAGATCTGGCAACTGAGGAGGACAAGATATATCATATTGATGGCTGGGCTAAGCTCTTTAAAGCCACTACTTGGGAGGAGGTTAAAATGTTGGCAGCAAAAGATGAGAATATGAGAGAAGCGGCGAAATCAATTTTTGTTTACAACACTGAAGAACAGATTCGCAAAATGTGCCGTGATAGGGAGGAATATTATCAGGATCTGCGGAATTATGAGAGAGCGATTTCAGATAGAGATATAACGATATCGAGTTATGAGAGAGCGCTTTCAGCAAAAGATGAGCAGATTCAACAGCTTCATGCGGAAATTGAGAAACTGAAGGCGATGAAGAGGCTTTAAAACTACGGAGAGGTTCTGGCTGAGAGATACGGCTGGGTGAATCCCAGCTTGACAAATCTGCAAAGCAACTGATATTATAGCATGGAACAAGGGCGTTCTTATTACAGAATAAGAATGCCCTTATGTGCGTTTTATAGGAATTTGGGTTTGCTGCTTGAATCCGTTTAAGAAATTAATGACCAATAACTTATAAAGATCAGAAAAAGGAGGCAGTTATGAGAAAGAATTACACCAAGGACGATATCATACAACTGGTTGCGGATGAGGACGTGGAGTTTATCAGACTGCAGTTTACAGATATCTTCGGAAATCTGAAAAATGTGGCGATTACCGCCAGCCAGCTTGAGAAGGCGCTTGATAATGAGTGCATGTTTGACGGCTCTTCCATCGAAGGATTTGCGCGGATCGAGGAATCTGATATGTATCTGTATCCGGATTTCAGCACGTTGGAGATCTTTCCTTGGAGACCCCAGCAGGGGAAAGTGGCAAGGATGATCTGCGATGTATATCGTCCTAATGGGAAACCTTTTGAGGGCGACCCGCGCTATATTTTGAAGCGTGCGATCAAGGAGGCGGAGAAGCTGGGCTATACGTTTGAGGTAGGACCGGAGTGCGAATTTTTCCTGTTCAATACGGATGAAAACGCGATGCCCACAACGATCACTCATGAAAAGGCAGGATATTTTGACTTAGGACCGATGGATTTTGGCGAAAATGCCAGACGGGATATGGTACTTACATTAGAAGATATGGGATTTGTCATAGAAGCATCTCATCATGAAGTGGCGCCGGCACAGCATGAGATCGATTTTCGTTATGACGAGGCGCTTGCCACAGCGGATAACATCATGACATTTAAACTGGCAGTCAAGACTATTGCCCGCAGACACGGTCTTCATGCGACCTTTATGCCGAAGCCTAAGTATGGCGTGAACGGTTCGGGCATGCACATCAATATGTCTCTGTCCAAGGATGGAAAAAATATTTTTGCTGACGAGAATGATGCATTAGGGCTGAGCCAGACTGCGTATTATTTTATCGGCGGTATCATGAAGCATATGAAAGGTATGACGGCAATCACCAATCCCCTTGTTAATTCATACAAGAGGCTGGTGCCGGGCTACGAAGCGCCGGTTTACATTGCATGGAGTGCAACGAACAGAAGTCCGTTGATTCGTATTCCGGCTTCGCGCGGAGAAGGAACGAGAATTGAACTCCGTTGTCCTGATCCTTCGGCAAATCCATATCTGGCATTGGCGGTCTGCCTGCGCGCAGGATTAGACGGCATCGTGAATCAGATTACGCCGCCGGACAGTGTGGACTGCAATATTTTCCGTATGACTGATGAAGAAAAAGAAGCAAACAGAATAGAGGAGATTCCGGGTACGCTGATCGAGGCAATCTACAATATGGAGGCAGATGATTTTATCCGGGATGTGCTGGGTGAACATGCATACAGCAAATATATTAAAGCGAAAAAGGAAGAGTGGTTCCGCTACCGTATGCAGGTGACTGACTGGGAGATCAATGAGTATTTGAACAATGTGTGATGGAATTGAATGATGTGACATAAGCTATGCCATAAAATACAGGACGGGAGGTGAGCGTGTGATCAATATTATTGTGGCTTTGCCGAAAATAGAGGACGCCAAAGGCATTCGCGGCGTGCTGATGAAAAACGGTTTTCAGGTAACGGCGGTCTGTTCAACAGGAGCGCAGGCACTCAGCCAGCTGCGCGATTTAACTGACGGCATTGTCATATGTGGTTACAAGATGACGGACATGATATATACTGAATTGCACGACTGCCTTCCGGAAGGTTTTGATATGTTATTGATGGCTTCGCAGACGGTGTTAAATGAGTACCGGCGCAGTGATATTATGTGCCTTGCCATGCCGCTTAAGGTTCATGACCTTATCGATACGGTGGACATGATGAGTCAGACGATCATGCGCAGGAGACGCAGGACAAAATCGAAACCAAAAGAGCGCAATTCGGAGGAAACAGCCTTTATTAAGGAGGCGAAGGAAGTCTTGATGGAGCGAAACCATATGACTGAGGAGGAAGCTCACCGCTATATTCAGAAATGCAGTATGGACAGCGGTACGAATATGGTGGAGACGGCGCAGATGGTGTTGGCGATGATGCGGGGATAAAAGCTGCTTTACAAAGAGCAGCTTTTATGTTATAAAAATATTGAATGTAAATTCAATGAACAAATATTCAATAAAAAAGAATTGATGTAATTATTGCGAAAGCATTGTATTTTTGGAAAGGGAAGGATTAAGAGTGGGTGTCAGACAGGAGCAGAAGGAACAGCGCAGGCAGGAAATTCTTTATGCAGCCTTGAACTTATTTGTAACAAAAGGGTATTCGGCAACTAAGATTTCCGATATTGCAGAGAGTGTTTCCATGAGTGTAGGACTGTTGTTTCATTATTTTGAGTCAAAAGAGAAATTATATGAAGAGCTGGTCAGAATGGGGCTTGAGGGAACAAATTTTCCGGGAGCACAGAAGTGTGAAGGAGCAATTGAGTGTTTCACACAGTTTACAGAGCAGCTGTTCTTTTTCATGAAAAAGCAGCCTTACATTGCTAAAATGTTCGTACTAATGGCGAATGCCCAGCGAAGCGCGGGAACGCCGGTACATATAAGAGAAATAGCGCTTAAGGTAAATACGATAGAACAGTTTGTTCCAATTATTGAAGCGGGGCAGAAGGAAGGTACGATCAGACAGGGAGATCCGCTTTCGCTTTCTAATGCATTCTGGTGCAGTATTCAGGGAATTGCGGAGCAGTATGCAGTACATCCGGAGATGGGATTACCAAAGGCGGAGTGGATTGTAGATATTGTAAGGGGGTAACGGAATGGAAAGAAATGTGAAAAAGGTAGTGATCATTGGTGGAGGAGTTTCGGGAATGACAGCAGGAATTTATCTGCAGAAGGCGGGATTCCAGACCGAAATCTATGAAAAGCATACAATCGCGGGCGGTCAGTGCACCGGATGGAAGAGAGAGGGGTTTTTCATAGATAATTGTGTACACTGGCTGACGGGAACCAGAGAGGGAAGCGGTCTTAACCGGCTTTGGAAGGATGCCGGCGTGTTGGGAGAAGACGTTTTGTTGTATAAAAAAGAAAAATTTTATTCCGCGGAATTAAATGGTGACAAGCTTACTTTTTGGAGAGATAAAGAACGTACGAGAAAAGAACTGCTTGCGCTCTCGCCGGATGATGCGGAGGAAATCAATCAACTCATGGATGCAGTGAAAATGGCAGAGAGTATGACAGTTCCGGTAGAGAAGCCGTTTGACATGATGAATCCGATTGATTATGTGAAAATGGGAATATCCATGGCTGATATGGGAAAGGTCATGAAGCTGTACAGCAAAATGGATATCAGGGAACTTGCATCGCGTTTTCATCATCCTTTGATACGTATGGCTATAACAGACTATATGCCGCCCGGTTATCAGGCATATGCTTTTGTTGTTTCCTATGCTACTGTGACCGGCGGAAACGGGGACATTCCACGGGGCGGTTCTCTTGAGATGGCAATGCGGATGGTAAAATGCTATCAGAAACTCGGAGGAATGCTCTATACGGGAACGGAAGTGGAAAAGGTACTGGTCAAGGGGCAAAAAGCAGAGGGGATTCTGCTTGCGGATGGGAAGACGGTAAAGGCAGATTATGTGGTATGTGCCAGTGATACAAGCCATACTTTTACACAGCTTCTTGACGCTTCCTATATGCCGCAAGAGCTTTCAAAGATTTATAAAGAAAGGGAACTATATCCGGTAGTCAGTGCTTTTCATGTGGCGTTTGGCATAGAGGGAAGTTTCGATGAGGTAAAGGAAACCCATGTGTTTGCCTGCCGCCCTATCACTATAGGCATGAGACGCACAGAGAGGATGAGCGTTAATAATTATTCTTATGAACCTGATTTTGCTCCTAAAGGGAAAAGCATCGTACAGAGCATGTTTGTTCAGACAGAAGAAGATTATGAGTATTGGATGAAGTTATATCAGGATAAAGAGGCTTATCATAAAAAGAAAGCGGAATTGTCGGAAGAAATAGAACAGCGTCTGATAGAAAATTACCCGCAGCTAAAAGGAAGAGTACGTATTCTCGATGTGTGGACCCCTGCTACTTACAACAGATACTGCAATGCATGGAATGGCGCTTATATGAGCTTTATTGTGACTAGAAATGCAAAGAGCAGGACAGTTCCCGGAAAAATCAAAGGGCTTTCAAATGTGATGATAGCAAGTCAGTGGCTTATGGGTCCCGGAGGGCTGCCTGTAGCGGCATCGACGGGAAAATTTGCGGCACAAAGGATCATGAAAGCGGAGAAGATAAAATTATAAGGTGCAATGCACGAAGGGATAGATTTATGTGAGCACATTTTGCATAGTATTATGCAATTAATGTGCTCTATTTGTTACAGGAGTGTGATATGATTTTAAAAGGGCAAGCTCATTTACGAGAGATGCTGTGCATCCCGGTAAACATGAAAATATGGAGCTGGCTTTAGTTGTTGCAGAAAATGTGCGCCACTAAAAAGGAGGAGCAGCATGAAATTTACGAAAATGCACGGATGCGGAAATGATTATATTTACATTAACGGTTTCACAGAGAAAATTGCGCAGGAAGAAAAGCCGGAACTGGTAAGGCGTCTCAGTGACAGGCATTTCGGAATCGGCGGTGACGGTGTGATTTTTATTAATCCTTCTACAGAAGCAGATTTCGAGATGGAGATGTACAATGCCGACGGGAGCCGTGCGGAGATGTGTGGAAATGGTATCCGCTGTGTGGCAAAATACGTGTATGATAAGGGCTTAACGAGAAAAGCCGACATAAGTGTCATAAGCTGTGGCAAGGTAAAATACCTTCAGCTATTTATAAAAGAAGGAAAAGTCGATTCTGTCAGAGTCAATATGGGTGCACCGGAACTAAGGCCTGAGTATATACCAGTGACTGTTGAGTCTGAGGCAGAGAAGAATTACGAGAATGTCATCGATGAACCAATCACGGTACGGGGTAAAGAATATAAAATGACATGTGTGTCAATGGGAAATCCCCATGCCGTTGTTTTTATGGACGATGTGATGAATCTGGAAATTGAGAAAATCGGTCCGCACTTCGAGAACCACGAGAGATTTCCGAACCGTATCAATACAGAATTTGTTAAAGTTCTGGACAGAAAAACCGTGCAGATGCGTGTATGGGAGCGGGGAACAGGAGAAACCCTCGCCTGCGGAACGGGATGCTGTGCGACAGTGGCTGCGTGTGTTTTAAATGGTTTGACTGATAACACAGTTACTGTTAAACTATTAGGTGGTGAAATTGAGATCACGTGGGACAGAGAAGCTGATCTGGTCTATATGACAGGTCCGGCGGCGACTGTTTTTGAAGGTGAAATTATGTGAGATTAAACGGAGGAATTTATGGTTAAAGTAAACGACAACTATTTAAAATTACCGGGCAGCTATCTTTTTTCTACAATTGCTAAAAAGGTAAATGCCTATACAGAGGCTAATCCTGACAAGAAGATTATCAGACTGGGCATCGGCGATGTGACACAGCCGTTATCTCCGGCAGTTATCAGTGCATTACACGGTGCGGTGGATGAGATGGCGGATGCGGCGACATTCCGTGGTTATGCGCCGGATTTAGGATATGAGTTTTTGAGAAGTACGATTGCGGATAATGATTACAAGGCGAGAGGCTGTCAGATCGAGGCAGATGAAATATTTGTATCGGACGGCGCGAAATGTGATTCCGGCAATATACAGGAGATTTTTGCACTGGACAACAAGATTGCAGTCTGCGATCCCGTATACCCGGTCTACGTAGACACTAATGTAATGGCTGGCAGAACAGGTACATACGATGCGGATGCGGAGAAATGGAGTGACGTAATCTACATGCCTTGTACGGCGGAAAATAATTTTGCACCGCAGTTACCGAAGGAAGTGCCGGATCTGATCTATCTGTGCTTCCCGAACAACCCTACAGGTTCTACTATTAATAAAGCGCAGCTGCAGGAGTGGGTGGATTACGCGAATAAGAACGGTTCCGTTATCATCTATGACGCGGCTTATGAGGCATATATATCAGAGGTGGACGTACCACACACAATCTACGAGTGTGAGGGAGCAAGAACCTGTGCGATTGAACTTCGTTCCTTCTCCAAAAATGCAGGATTTACGGGAGTGCGCTTAGGTTTTACGGTTATCCCGAAGGAGTTAAAAGTGGGAGATGTGTCACTTCATGCTTTGTGGGCGAGGCGCCACGGCACCAAGTATAACGGTGCGCCTTACATTATCCAGAGAGCCGGAGAAGCTGTGTATAGCGAGGCAGGTAAGAAAGAGACCAAAGAATTGGTTGCCTATTATATGAAAAATGCAGCCTATATTTTAGATGGTTTGAAATCCGCCGGTTTCAGTGTATCCGGTGGTATAAATGCACCTTATATCTGGCTGAAAGCACCGAATAATATGACGAGCTGGGAATTTTTTGATTACCTGTTGGAAAATGCCAATGTAGTTGGCACGCCGGGATCTGGATTCGGGCCCAGCGGCGAGACGTTCTTCCGCCTGACAGCTTTCGGCAGTTATGAAAACACGGTTGAGGCGGTTGACAGGATTAAGAAGCTGCCGATTTAACTTTTGGGCGAAATGGCAGCAGGTGAGATTATGGCACTTATCAAAAATGAAATTCCCATTTTAGAATACGATACAGACAGGCAGGCGGTTCTTATGCCGGGACGAATTGAACGTCATTTTTCTCAAAAAGCTGTACTGTTGTTTATGGAGTCGGAAATAGATGAGTATGTGACGGCACATCACTGCGAAGAAGTTGGTAAATTTGAATGTGTTACCAAAATATTTTACGCATATAAAACAAAGATACAGGACACAGAAGTTACATTTGTGCAAGTCCCTCTTGGCGGAGCCGGTGCAGTGCAGATTATGGAGCAGGTCATCGCCGGAGGTGCGAAACAGATTATTGCGGCAGGATGCTGTGGAGCGTTGGAGGATGGCGCAGAGGGAGAGTTCTTTGTGCCAACAGCCGCGCTTAGGCAGGAGGGCACTTCTTACCAGTATTTACCACCCGCAAGAGATGTGGAACTGAGCGAGGAGGCGGTCATTGCCATAGAAAAGACATTAAGGAAAGCCGGATTGCCATACCGCAGATGTAAAACATGGACTACCGATGGTTTTTACAGGGAAACGAAAGAAATGGTGCTCTATCGCAGGAGCGAGGGATATTCTGTAGTGGAGATGGAATGTGCGTCCATGGCCGCCTGTGCAAAGATGAGGGGTGTGGTATTTGGACAGTTGCTTTTTACGGCGGATTCTCTGGCAAATGTGGATGAACACGACGGAAGAAACTGGGGCAATGATACTTTTGCAGCGGCGATGGAGCTGGCACTTGATGCAGTTACCTTACTATAATAAACAGATGATAACATGAAGTGTTGAGAAAGAAAGGACGTCTATTTATGCGTGATGAATCAATAATGTATAAACTTTTTTTGGATATCGCAAATGCGGATGACAGAATTTTGGCGGTATATATGAATGGCTCAAGGACAAATGCAAATGTGCCGAAAGATATTTTTCAAGATTATGATATCGTGTATGTGGTAAAGGAGACAAAACCTTTTATCGAAGATAAAGACTGGACTCGTAAATTTGGGAATGTTTTGTATATGCAGTATCCCGACGAGAGTCCGAATGAGCCGAGCGATAAGGAGAATAGGTATGCATGGTTGATGCAGTTTGATGACGGTATCCGGGTTGATCTGACCGCGCAGTCTGCCACGTTTGCCAAGGAGCATATCCACGACGATAAGCTTTGCCGGATTCTGTTAGATAAAGAGCATATTTTGCCAGAAGTGCCGGACTCTACGGATTCGGATTATCATGTGAAGAAACCGTCGTTAGAGCAGTTTCGGGCGTGCAGCAATGAATTTTGGTGGTGCAGTAATAACATTGCCAAAGGCCTGTGGCGCGGAGAAATGCCGTATGTTCAGGATATGACAAATTTTGTCGTGCGCAAGCAGTTAGAAAAGATGCTTTCGTGGAAAGTGGGTATCATTACGGACTTCAGCGTGAGTGTCGGTAAGTCGGCTAAGTATTTGTACAGGTGGATTGGTGAGGAAGAATACCAGCGTTATCTGGGCACTTATTTTGGCGGAAATGTGGATGAGGCATGGGAAGCAGTTTTTTCTATGTGTGAGCTGTTTGAGTGCGTAACCGAGTACGTGGCAGAGGGATTAGGGTATACCTATGACCGTGAGGAAGGTAAGGCGGCAGCGGAATTTCTTAAGCATGTGCATGATCTGCCGAAGGATGCGCCGGAAGTTTATTAGGCAGTGTGTGAGTCTGAGGCGGTATTTGGAAGAAGTATAGACAGGGGCAATAATGGATGAAATAGTTTATAGAAAAGTTGTAAATGATTTTTAATTACAGATAAAGAAATTGAGAATTAAGAAAGGTAATAATCAAATGGAAGCAGTATGCATATCAGCCTCAAATATTATACATAGTAACGCCCATAGCATCTCGAAAATATTTTGCGATAAAGTAGCGGAGATTTTAAAGGCAAAAAATATTGAGTGCGAGATGATAGATTTAAGAAATTATTCCTTACATCCTTGTATCGGCTGCGGTAAGTGTTTTGATAGTAAAAGATGTTGTAGTGATACTGATTTTAATAAAATTTATGATAAGATTGTAAAAGTCAATGCAGTTTTTTTCATTTCTCCGCATTACGCCCCGATTCCGGCAAAATTATGCATGCTGTTGGAAAAAATGGAGGAAATTACTTTTTTACATTGGTGGAAAGATAATACATATCAATCAGAGGTGTATGGATTGCCTGTGGGAATTATTTCACATGGTGGAGGTTCTGACTGGGCATTAAAAAGTTATAAAGCAATGGTCAATGATACAATAGCAAATGCGCTTGATACTATTCAGTGCAAAGTGATTCCTTATAATGCTGTATGGAATACTGGTATTTCTCTTTCAGTGCAGAATGTGATAGAGAAAGATGATATTTTTCCGGTTCAAGAATATGATTGGAGTACAATTTCACAAAAAATAGAAGAATATGTAGAGAATGTAATCAAAGCAATATAAGTTTATATAATTATAAAAAAGGCAATGGTTTAGTATTCATTATAAGGAATGCTAACATTGCCTTTTTGCTGTACTTATACTAATATATGAAGGAAAAATGTATTTAAGTTGCAAAAATCTTTCGTAAACGAGTATTACAAAATGTACAACACCAAATATATGCCGCTGAAGGCAACACCATATAAATACAATGAGACACATACAGAGATGTGGGGAGTACGAGGCGGTGCCCTGCGAGATCTGGATGAAGACGAGGGAACCCAAATATTCCGATGAAGAATTTGCCGAAAATGTGAAAATGCGTATGGATATGTTAAAAAACCTGCGTGAAAACTGATTTTTTGTCGATTTATTGATATTACGCTTGAATGTATGTGACGTTGATGTTAAGCTGGTAGAAACCTTTTATTTTGACGAGGAGGTCAACGTCTATGGCTGGAAACGAAAACAGCAAAACTACATCGCATACAGAAAAGAAACGAAGTACCTTTTCAGGTAAGCTGGGCTATGTCCTCGCGGTTGCAGGTTCGGCGGTAGGACTCGGAAATATCTGGCGGTTTCCCTATCTGGCGGCAAAATACGGCGGCGGGATATTTCTTCTGACCTATCTGATTCTGATGCTGACCTTCGGTTATGCGTTGATCATGTCGGAGACTGCTCTGGGA
>CAMXBD010000122.1 GCA_947179245.1 uncultured Lachnospiraceae bacterium
CCTGAACGGTCCTCTAAAGGATCCTGCGCAATCAGTTCTTCCGGCAGTTCAAAATAAAAATCTGATTTGTTAATTGTTTCCATCCTAATCCTCGCCATATGGTTGCTTACACCATAGTTTATCTATTTTTAGAGATCAGCATGTTGCAAAAATGCCACGTATCCTCTCTTTGCTTCATAGACATCCGCCTTGCTGGTTGCCTCCCAAGGTGCATGCATGTTAAGGACTGCAACACCGCTGTCGATCACATTCATGCCATACAGTGCCAGAATGTAAGCGATTGTGCCGCCGCCGCCCAAATCAACCTTGCCAAGTTCCGCCGTCTGGAAATTTACACTCTCTTTCTCAAAAATGGCTCTGATGTGTCCCAGATATTCCGCATTGGCATCATTGGAACCGGATTTACCACGGGCGCCGGTAAACTTATTAAATACCATACCACAGCCCAGATATGCCACGTTTTTCTTGTCAAAACTTGCCGCATAAGTGGGATCAAATGCGCTGCTCACATCAGAAGAAAGCATACAGGAACGAGCCAGACATCTGCGAACATTCAATTCACTATATTCTCCTGCCAGATCCATTACTTCCGCCACCGCATTTTCAAAAAACTTTGACTGCATACCGGTAGCGCCCACACTGCCGACTTCCTCCTTGTCAACTAAAATACAGCACGCAGTACGGTCAAGCTGTCCGATCTCCAGCATCGCTTTTAACGAAGAGAAGGCACAGACTCTGTCATCCTGTCCGTATGCAAGAATCATACTTCTGTCAAAACCGGCTTCTCTTGCCTTACCAGCCGGAACCACTTCAAGTTCCGCAGAGATAAAGTCTTCTTCCTCAATATCGTAAGTCTTCTGAAGAATCTCAAGAATACCTTTTTTCACCGCATCTTTTTCTGAGGCTTTAGCTTCCTCCTCTGCTTCTTTTTTTTCTTTCGCTGTATCTTTCTTGTCGATCACAAGAGGCTTGTTACCGATAATAATATCCAGTGCCTCTCCTTCAATCACTTTATTTGCCTTCTTTTCCATCTGTTCCTGTGCCAGATGAATCAACAGATCAGACACGAAAAATACCGGATCGTCCTCATTCTCTCCCACATTTACCTCCACGGTGGTGCCATCTTTCTTAACTACAACACCATGAATTGCAAGAGGAAGCGTCACCCACTGATACTTCTTTACGCCACCGTAATAATGGGTGTCAAGATATGCAAAACCACCGTCCTCATACAGCGGATTCTGCTTGATGTCAAGACGCGGGGAATCAATATGTGCGCCAAGAATATTAATGCCGTCTGTCATTTTTTCCTTGCCGATCTGGAACATTACAATCGATTTATTCATCCAGACGGAATAAACCTTATCACCAGTCTTTAATTTCGCACTGGATGCGACCAATGTCTCTAACTCCTTATAGCCTGCCTTCTCAATTGTATTGACGATCTGATCGATACATTCACGTTCGGTCTTGCCGTTATCTAAGAACGTCATATACTCCTTTGCAAAATCCTCTACTTCTTTAAGCTGTTTCGCATCATAAGTTTCCCATGTATTTTTATGCTCCATATTTACACCTGCTTTCTGTTTTTCAAGTTTGCTAAGAAAATCCCGCTAAATTGATTCCGAAGGAATCTACTTATTTTCTCAGTTCGATTCCCATTCCTTCCAAACCATTCAAAATCTTCTTCATGGCAGCGGCTACATCTGCTTCTTCCAATGTTCTATCCTTAGCGCGGAAAGTGATGGAGTATGCCACCGATTTAAATCCTTCTTTGATCTGGTCGCCCTCGTAGATATCGAACAGCTGATAGTCTTCGAGAATCTTGCCGCCGCGCTGTGCAATAATCGCCTCAATCTGCCCTGCCAAAATATCCTTAGGCACCACCATACTGATATCTCTTGACACCGCCGGATATTTAGCGATTCCTTCGTACTTGCGGTCGAAAGTCGCAAACGGCACTACCTGCGGCATATCAAGCACTGCCACATAAGCTTTTGTCTTCATATCATAATTGTCACACACTTCCGGATGTACTTCACCCAGATAACCAAGAGTCGTTCCCTCATAAATGATATTTGCCTGTCTGCCGGGATGTAAGAAATTCTTACCTGAATTAGGATCGTAAGTGATCTTCTTACGCATACCGATGCTGTCGAAGAACTCTTCGATCACACCTTTCATCGTGAAGAAATCACAATCGCCGTACATGCCAAGCGTAAACTGCATTCTCTCATCCGGCAGTTCCTCCAGCGGCAGTGCTTTCGGCAAATAAATATTACCCAGTTCGTAAAGACGCACATCTTTGTTTCTTCTGTTATAGTTAGTCGCAAGGCTTGTAAGCATACCGTTGAGGGAGATTGTTCTCATGATGGAGAAATCCTCACCAAGCGGATTGGAGATCATGATTGCCTGACGAGCCGGGTCATCCGTAGAGAGAAGCAGTTTGTCAAATACCTTCGGGCTCTCGAAAGAATAGCACATACCCTGTGAGAAACCGCAGTATTCAGCAATATCTCTTGCCTTCTGCTCAATACGAAGTTTGAAAGGCAGTTTACCGGTAGTCGCTTCACCGTTGGGCAGTGTAGTCGGAATCTTATCATATCCGTAGAAACGGGCCACTTCCTCTGCTATATCGCACTGGCGCAGCAGATCCTGTCGGAACGTGGGCATTGTCAGATTATTTGTCTCCGGATCATAATCAACCTCTATCATTTTAAAGATATCCAACATTTCCTCTTTCGATACATCTGTGCCAAGCAGTTTGTTATATCGTTCCGGCTCAAAAGGAAGTACAACCTTCTCTTTCATATCGCCATGCACATCCACAATACCGCTTACTACTTCACCGCAGCCAAGCTCTTCGATCAACTGGCATGCCCTGTTAATGGCAGCTTCTGCATTATAAGGATCAAGTCCTTTCTCAAACTTACCTGATGCATCTGTTCTGAGTCCGATTCTCTTGGCGGACTTACGGATATTGGCGCCATTGAAGGTTGCCGCCTCAAACAGCACCGTTTTGACGTCGTCGGTGATCATGGAGTTCTCTCCACCCATAATGCCGGCAATACCGACTTCCTTCTCAGCATCACAAATCATCAGCACATCAGAATCCAGATTTCTATCCTGCCCATCCAGCGTGCGGAATACATCACCATCGTTTGCACGGCGCACGATGATCTTGTGTCCGGCAATGGTATCCAGATCAAACGCATGCATCGGCTGTCCATACTCTTCCATTACATAGTTGGTAATATCTACCAGATTATTAATGGGACGGATGCCGCTTGCTGCCAGACGTCTCTGCATCCATTTCGGTGACGGAGCGATCTTAATATTGGTGCACACTCTTGCACAATATCTTGGACACAGTTCTTTGTCTTTCACTTCCACAGATATATAATCTTCTACCTTTTCATTATTTTCTTTCACCTCAACCTTGGGCGGATAAAACGGCTTACGGAACGTTGCCGCCGCCTCTCTGGCGATACCGATCACACTATAACAATCTACACGGTTGGACGTCACTTCATACTCAAACACAGTGTCCCTCAACCCTAGTGCATCTATAGCATCAGAGCCCACCTCCACATCTTCTTTGAAAATGTAGATACCCAGTTCCGGCGCTTCCGGATACATATTTCTGTCGGAGCCAAGTTCTTCAATAGAACACATCATACCGTTGGAAGGTACGCCGCGCAGCTTACCTGCCTTAATCGTAATACCATCTTCCGGCAGCGGACCGCCGTCATGACCTCCTGCAACTTTACCGCCGTCCAAGACAACCGGTACTTTGTCTCCCTCTTTGACATTCGGCGCTCCGGTCACAATCTGAATGACCTCGGAACCGATATTGACCTGACAGACAATCAGCTTATCTGCGTCAGGATGTTTTTCGATCTTATCGATCTGTCCTACAACAATCTTCTCCAAATTTTTGTCCAGTCTGCTATAACCTTCCACCTTTGTTCCGGATAATGTCATAGCATCCATATATTCCTGATCTGTGCACTCTAAATCCGGCACATACGCTTTAATCCATGATAATGCAGTATTCATTATTTAACCTCCATCTAGTTATATACAAAAATGCAGCGACAATTTTTTAGAACTGTTTTAAGAAACGGATATCATTCTCATACAACAGTCTCATGTCATCAATCTCATATTTCAGCAATGCGATTCGCTCCAGTCCTACACCGAAAGCAAAACCCGTATATTTCTCCGGATCAATATTACTCATTTCCAGCACATGAGGATGTACCATACCGCATCCTAATATCTCAATCCATCCCTCGCCTTTACAAAAACGGCATCCTTTGCCACCGCACTTGAAGCATGTCACGTCCATTTCTGCGCTGGGCTCTGTGAACGGGAAGTGATGAGGTCTGAATTTAACCTTTGTATCCTCTCCGAACAGTTCCCTTGCAAACTCTGCCAGTGTACCTTTTAGATCTGCAAAGGTAATGTTCTTGTCAATGACCAGACCTTCAATCTGATGGAAAGACGGTGAGTGGGTAGCATCCACCTCATCGGAACGGAATACTCTTCCGGGAGCAATCATACGGATCGGCAGGCTGCCCTTCTCCATCTCGTGCACCTGTACTGATGAAGTCTGCGTTCTCAACAGAATATCTCCATTAATGTAGAAAGTATCCTGCTCATCTTTCGCCGGATGGTCCGCCGGAATATTTAGCGCTTCGAAATTATAATAATCTTTCTCCACCTCAGGTCCTTCCACAACCTCATAGCCCATGCCGATAAAGATTCTCTCTACCTCTTCCAATGCTATCGTATTCGGGTGGCGATGTCCTACATTGTTCTTCCTAGCCGGCAGAGTTACGTCGATAACTTCCTTTTTCATCTTTGCATCTCTGACTGCTTTCTCCATCCGCTTGACAGATTCTTCCAGAACTCTTTCAATCTCCTCTCTCGTTTCATTGACGAGCTGTCCTACCTTCGGACGGTCTTCCGGAGCTACATCTTTCATGCTCTTTAATACCGCCGTCAACTCACCTTTTTTACCAAGATAATTGACTTTTACTTCATTCAATTTTTCCAGTGCGTCACTCGCCTCAATCTGACGCAGCGCTTCCGCTTTAATCTGTTCCAATTTCTCCTTCATCGCTGTTCTCCTTTTCCTATTTTACTTATACGCGCAAAAAATCCCATGTGCACAATACACATGGGACGAATTATATCCGCGGTACCACCCAGTTTCCTGTCAGATTCCACCCGGATCATACGTTCCGGGGTACATAGACAGACACCTCATTTGACGTAACGTGCCATAACGTCTTGGACTACTGGCTTCATCCAAGCAGCTCCAGTGGGAAATTCAAAAGATTATCTGAACCGAAGGGAACTTCCAGCCGATGGCTCCCTCTCTCTGTCGGAAAATAATTTTCTACTGACACTTTCACAGCCTTTATACATCGATTAAGTTATTTGTTCTATAAATCTATTGCCATTTTAGTGACTTTTACCCGACTTGTCAAGCCATCCGAACAGAAATTTATATACCGGACCGAAATATCGGTTAATATGCGCACCGATCAACAGGATATACATAAGCAGATAAAACCAGATCATCAAAATGACTATCGTGGTCAATCCACCATAAGTACCAAATCCGTTAAAGTTATCAACATATATTGAAAAGACATATGACGCCGCGCTCCACATGATCGCTGAGAAAGCCGCTCCGGGAATCTGTACTTTAAAACGCATCTTACTGTTGGGCACATAAGCATAAATCAACGCGAAGATAAGCGTCAATACAGCCCACGAGACCAGAAATCGAAAATGCATGACAAACTGCATCAATATGTGCAGCGGCGGAATATCCGCTAAAAGAAGATTAACGATTACATTACCAAAAACCATGACAATCAGCGCCAGAATCATTGCTGCCAATATGATCACCGTATAAATACAGGCAATAAAACGCAGGATAAAATAATTTCTCCTCTCCTCAAAATCATTGACTGCATTCAGTCCACGAATCAGTGCAAGCATCGCTTTGGATGCTGACCAGATCGTAACGATTGCAAATATTGTAATCGTTCCTGCCGAGCGCGCGTATACGTCAGACACCACACTGACAACAAGAACTTCCATGGCATCCGGTGTAAACTGCGTGATCGCATTAATCAGATTTTCTTCCGTAAGTCTCGTATAAGGCAGAATCGCACACAGCGCCATCAACAGCGGAATCATGGAGAGAAAAAGAAAGAACGCCGTACTCGCTGCAAAAGCCGCTATATTCTTCTTCGTCATCTGCCAGTTAAAGTCACGAAATATGTAATAAAGTCTATAGATTGTTCTCATAAATCACCTTATATGTCTATGAATCGGTAGTATTTCCTATGTCCTCCAATTCACATCCCGGAAAAAAGAATTCTAAAATGTGACGGTATGAAGCGCCTTCACTCCCCAAGGCTTTAGCGCCGTTCTGTGACATTCCCACGCCATGCCCGTATCCGCCGCCAATTAACGTATATCCTACCACACTTTCTTTCTTTTTACTAGTTTCAATCACAAAAAATCCACTGGGAAGAAGTGTCCTTGGAACAGTTGTACTTCCATCCTGCTTAATTACCTCACTTACTTTGTCACACAGCACGCTTCGGATATTATATTCTGAAAGTATCTTAAAACTTCCTGTCTCCGTCACTATAAGCAGTTCATCCGCGACGCCGCCCGCTCCTCTCTGTGTGATGCCAAGCTCCCTGATCCTGCCCAATTTGTCAACAGGCTGGGATACAAAATATCCCCCTTCCGCCTCAGTCAGCACAGATTCCGGGCTTGCCGCATATCTCTCCCGTATACGCGACAACATGACATCACTATCTATTTCTTTTACAGTATATGTCCAACGATACCACGGTTCCCCGCTCTCCAGATCATTCTCATCAACAGAAGTGATAAAACGCCGGAAATTCTCTTCATCGCGCAAATCATCCGGTGAATCGGCATCACGACTGCCATCCGATGTATCTGCGGTATTACCGTCATTCATATCTGTCATACTGCTCTGAGATATACGCAGCAAAGATGCCTGAATATATGACAGATCATCACCGTTTCCACTCCAGATTCCTGAATCCGTTCCGACACCGCAGGAAGTAGAATAATAATAGTTCTGTGCCGGCTGCCCTTCATAGGTAAGCAGCATCCCGTCCGTCTCCTTGACTGCGGTAGTTGTCGCCGTATTCTCATCACAATTGTGATATACCTGATAAGATGTGGTATCATCCACATGTGCTCCAACTTCCGGAAGTCCCGCATGCAGAATATACAGATACGCATATGTTCTGGCACATACCGCCTGTGCCTTGAGTGATTCTATAGGATAAGATGCCGGCATCTCGCTGGGAACCACCGCATACAGATATTCTTCCAACGGCAGCTCATTGATCAGCACCATTCCCTCAGTGCTCCGATAACATTCAATCGCTCCACGGTAATCATTATTCTCCTTCTCAATCCCTTCCATCTTTACAATGACTCTATCAGTCAACGCATTACAGCGGTATATCCTGCGCTCACCGACATCCAAATCTTCTGTCTCTATACGGATTTGCTCTCCATCCACATCAATTTCCACTGCATTATGATAATTGCTGTTTGCGGCAGTATTTTTCAGAAGAACCCGGATCCTGTCCGCTGCCTCTTTCTCGGACACCAGACAGGCACAGACTTCTCCTCCTTTGATTACATAGTCGGTATCCTCATAGCCAATCTTTAAGTCTGTTCTTCTCAACGTCTCCATACTGCCATAGAGTTTATACACCTCCATATTCTCCGAAATCGGATAGACGCCGCTTCCTTCGATTTCTAACTCTTCATTTGAAACCCACAACAGTTTGCCGTGTATTTTTTCATCTTTTTCGCGCGCCTTTATTACCCTGCCATCCTTAAATGTCAAGTCGGCGATACTTTCTCTTTCCACCTTCTGTTCTGTCTCTATTCTGAAAACGACCTGCCGGTAAAAACATTCCAGCACACCCTCCTCAGATTCCGTTACCCAGACATTCTCAATTTCATACTCATCGGGAATCGTCTCAACGACTGTCAGCAGTTCATTTCCTTTCACATATGTTTTTATTTTATGAAAAACATTTTGTTCAAACTCCGGCGTACAATAACTGTATGGCGCCTGAATCGCCCCGTTTTCTGTGTAGGCTTCTCCATTCTCTTCATCAATCTTTAACAGAAAAATTTCCGTTTCCCATACAGACGATTCTGTGTCCAGATGCGCCAGCATGAGCCGGTACGCATCATACCAGTCTTTCTTCAATATTTCAAAATCTGTCCTGTAATGTTTTGCATAATCCGGAATACCGAACGTTTCTCCTCCAATCTGCTCATAGATCGACATATATTGTCCGTAAGTCAGATACGACTCCATATCTGCTTCCTTTATTACATCCGGGATCTCAATATCAAGCACTCTTAACAGGATTTCCACATCGCAGCAAGTAATCTTTGTGCCTTCTGGCGGTTTCACAGCCTGTTCCCGCCGCCCCAAAAAGATGCAGATCAAAAAGAGAAGCCCCAAAAAAATCAGTGCTAGTTTTGTCAATAATTTAGTGTCAAATTTCATTCTGTTTTCCGAATCCTTTTACAAAAAGTATCTTAATTTTATGTAATACGAACCGCAATCCTTACCTCTACTATATTATATATCTGTGCCTGTACTCTATTACATAAAAATATTTCTTCGTTATATCCGTGCGTCCCTTATGTATGTCCAAAACAAAAGCAGCCGCATAAAACGACTGCTTTTTGTCTTTGGTATTGCCCCAAAATGCCGAATCTTGTATTTTGACTCCTAGCTAAGCTAGGTGGGTAACCGCAACCATACTTCTGTCTTCCACTGCATAAGGCCTTATTAGCCGGAGGCCTGACATCTATATGGCAATATAGGAATCCCGTTTAAAGTATCTGTAGGTTCAAAATAACAAGACTTTGTCGCACATTTCAGGTTACTCTTATTATATCCGAGATAGTGACATATTACAACCAGATTTTATCTTTCTTGTACAAAAAAATAAACTTGTTTTGAAAATAAAACATAACACTCCCTGCAAACTTGTCCTGCCCGCTGACTCGTTTATTCCTCTGTCAGCATTTTCACCGGCTCCACCTTGCGCACCCGATAAGCACACAGAAATGATACACCCATCGATACTGCCATAATAATCGCCACAGACAAAACAATCCATAATGCATGAACTGTCAGATCACTCTGCACGATTCCCGCTGAACCCAAACATGTCTGTACCAGCGGATTTAGCAGATATACGGACAAAACTGCTCCGAGTATTGCTCCTGCGAGGAAAACCGGCAGACTGCTCATCTGAATCTGTACAATCAATTCTCCTGTAGTAAATCCCAGTGCCTTATAGACCCCGTACTGTTTCCACTCTCTTGTGATCTTCGTCCTCACAAGCAGAATAATGGTCAACATGACAATAACAACAGTAATTATGACAAATACCGCACACAGAGCCAGCATTGCTGCCCTGACGGAGGAGAGAACGATCTCCATATTCTTGTGAAGATCCGTGATTTCCAGATCTGGAAACTCTGTCTTAATCTTCTTCTCAATCTGCTCGTATGCACAATCATCTGCCGTGTAAATACGGATCTGATTGACCACGGATCTGCCGTTAATCCTCTCGGCTCCTTCCATTGTCATTGTCGCCTTACAACCCAGATTTTCCATCTGCTGGGTAATGCCCGATATCATATAATCCTTCTTCTCCTGATCGCCCTCCGCGTAAATAACATCTCCAACCTTCACCTCGAGCTGATCTGCAACGACCGCCGTCACACTGATCTCATTATCATATTTGGGAAGACGTCCCTCTATGAGCGCGGTGCATTCGTTCTGTTCCGGATCTTTCCAGAAATCGCAGGTGAGCACAATCTGTTCCTCCCCCGCAGTCAGCTTCACGCTGCGGTTATCATAATAGAGGACTTTCCTGACCTCATCCCACATTTCCATCTTCTGCCCTGCTTCTTCTACTCCCTGCCCACTAAGCAGAGCCGTTCCTGTTTCCACTCCCATCATCTCTATCAATGCCTGATTATCCAAACTAAAATTCTGAAACAGCGCAAACCCGATGCAGCTGGCAAATCCAAGGAGTGTCACAATGCCCATGATCGCCGCATTTTTCCGTTTCTCACCCAGTATGTTTTTGATTCCTAAAGCAAGCGGCTGCGGCAGAGGGCATTTGACAAGAGGCATCGGATTTCCTCGGAAGTTATGGGTTTTGATTCCGCCGCGGAGCGCTTCCAATATTTCTATCCTGCCATAGACCCTGCCGGAAAGCAGCGTAACCAGAAAAACCGCCACATTCACTAACATAAACACAAGCACCGCCGTAGAACCGTCAAAGGGCTGATTCCATTTAAGCCCAATCAACAATGACACAAGCGTTCCCGCCGTCTTATTCAAAAGACCTCCAATGATCAGTCCGAAACAGGAGCCTGTCACCGAGAGCAAGAACATTTCCATACAGGTACTTCCCATCAGCTGCCTCTTTGTGTAACCGGAAGCCATGAGTATCCCCAGATTTTTCAGATTACCGTCTATGAAATTCTTAATGCTGTGCCATGTAATAATTAATGCAATACAGATCAGAATCACTGAGAAAACGAGCATAATACCCATACCGATATTAGACAGGAA
>CAMXBD010000123.1 GCA_947179245.1 uncultured Lachnospiraceae bacterium
CATTCTCGTAACTATGCTCATGATCTGGATTTATTTCTCCACATATCGTACACTTACCATTCTCGTAACTATGCTCATGATCTGGATTTATTTCTCCACATATCGTACACTTGCCATTCTCGTAACTATGCTCATGATCTGGGTCTATTTCTCCGCATATCGTACATTTGCCATTATCATAAATGTGTTTATGCTCACCATTCGCCGTCCCGCTGCTTGTCGTACCTGTAGACGTTGTCTTGTCACTGGTAGTTCCCGATGATGTCGTATTATTATTCGTCCCTTGATTGTTCTCTCTCTCCAGCGAACTAAAGGAGTATGTTATATCTTCTTTATCATCATACAGATATATCGTATAGCTCTTAGTCAAATATCCGCTCTTCCGAAGTGTAATCGTATGACTTCCCGCCACTTTATTGAATTTAACCGGCGAGATTCCCACATAATTACCGTCTAAATACACTTCCACGCCTTTAGGTGAGTCAATGTATACTTTATTGACCTTTGAAGCGCTCACTGTATTATCACTGACAGAGGAGAAAAGGTCGTTGGAAGAAACACTGTTCGACTTAGGTTTATCCTCTTCTGTCAATAAATCCGGCTCTTCTGTTTCCAAATCATTCTGGCTGATTGAAGAATTACTGGTATCTTCTTCTTTTTCCTCTTCAAGAGTGAAAGAAATCTTCGCATATTCCGAGCCGACCTGAATATATTTTGTCAAAGAGTCATAACCGTTTGCTTCCAGATGTACCTGATGGATTCCGTATTTTAATTCTACGGGACTGCTGATATCAACTTCTTTGTGATCTATCGTCACTTTAGCGCTCTCAGGTGTAACTGAAAATAATATTCTGCCGGTTCTATCTTCCGGAATTTCAAGGTCGCTTACATCCAGTACCACTTCTTTGTCACGTTCAATACTTACACTCTTAGTACATGTAGCACCGTTATTTGACAAAAATACCTGATAATCCCCTTCCGGTACAACTAAAAGCATGTCCTCCGTAATCTCCCGGATTACAGTATTGCCTACCTCTATCCAGCCGCCGATTAACGGCTGATCATTTTTCAACCGTAAATATCCGTGCCCTCTCTCAACATTGATGCTGTATATCTTACGATCAATTCCCTGAATTGATACAACATCCTGCATTACAATGTC
This sequence comes from uncultured Lachnospiraceae bacterium, assembly GCA_947179245.1. GTDB lineage: Bacteria > Bacillota > Clostridia > Lachnospirales > Lachnospiraceae > UBA3282. Next base: position 1,163 of record CAMXBD010000123.1, read on the forward strand.
CATCACTTCCACGCGTTTACCTTCTGAGAGCACCACAACGTCATCCGGCAGGGAATAAGTACCGGAACCAATGCTCGCCGTATTATTGATTCCGCCAAAATCATAATTCTCTACATTATCATAGACCCATGCCGCAGGAGACAACTGTATACTGGCAATCTGCCTCTTCCCTTTGAGGAAATTCACATCCACCACGTCTCCTGCCCTGATCTGGGAAATCGTCATAGGACCTTCATATCTGTCTTTCACATAAGTAGTCCCATCGTAGTACAATGTATATTGTTTGCCTGTACTCATATTCATGAAGGTAACGCTGTTATTCTGCTGGTCTGTAGACATGACCACCGCCGTGTCCGCCGAATCATAACTGCCAACTGTAGTAACAGTAAATCCGGTATCCACTGCACCGCCTTCCTTATCTTTAGCCATACCTATATTGCTTGCCTGTGAGGTACAACCACTAATCAATAATGCAGATATGAGTGTGACTGCTGCTGCCTGTAAAATTCTTCCGTGCATTCTGAATCTTATCCTTTCTATAATTCAAATATGCTCTCTAAAAAGAGCTGTTTTTCTCTCTCCTGAGCAAACAGTTTTTCTATTTTTTCCATATTTCTTCCGGGTATCCATGCTTTGCCGGTATTATAATAAAAGTTTACAATCTTCCAGAATTTCTCAGGATATGCCAATCGATAATATAATTGTTTATAATCCCTGTCTGTCAGACTCCTCTCTTTATTATAACTCTCAAGCAACATATCACCAAGTGTCTGCGACCAGTTATTTTTTTCCAAAAGCTTACGCAGAAATAAGTACAAATCCCGCACCGGATAATCTCTTACACATTTTTCAAAATTGAGTAAGACACTTCCTGAATCTGTCTGCATAATATTATGGTACTGATAATCGCCGTGACACACAATAGGAAATTTGTAGGAATCTTCCTCATAGGCATAATAACGCAATTCATCGGTAATTTGCAAGGCATTATTCATGAAATAATCATAATGTTTCATTAAATATATCTCAAAATCTGTTTTCTGGCTCTTCTCACGCAGAAATTTTCTGACCTTCTTTAATTCCCGATTATGCTTTTCATATTCCTTTTCCACCCGGTAGACCGGCTGATCATGCAATATATCACATCCCGACAGATCAGAGACATTGTGAAGCTTTGCCAGAGTAGACACTGCCTGCCTGCATTCCTCTGCATCTCTGTGATTACATTCTCTGCCGTCACAATATGTCTTAACGATATATGCAACTCTGTCCTGATCATACACGATTATTTCATTTTCTTTTGTCCGCAGGATAGATTCTACCTGCACAATGCCGCTTTCATTAATATGTCTTAACAGATAATCCTGAAATTCTACTTTGTCGGCAGGCCCACAATACTCTTTTAAGATAAACAATCCCCTGTCAGAGTCACACAGAATCGCTCCTCTCCCTTTCCATGTCTTGTTTACCTCTATCTCATATTGCTCCAATAAGCTGACTGCTCTGTCATTCACACGAATACCCCCCGCTTTGTCGTCTATCCTATCTTATGTGAAGCGGTTGAAAAGTATGAAAAAAACATAACATCTTAAATTTATTTGTAATTCTTTATCTTTTCTCTGGAAATTTGTAATAATTCTTCGCGGGTATTGCGTTTCGGCTCATCCAAAACCAATTCAAGCAATTCATGAAGAATCGTCCCCATCTCTTTGCCCGGCGGCATACCGAGCGCAATTAAATCACTTCCGGTTACTGCCAGATCTTTCAAGCTCAAACATTCCCGTCTCTGACAGATTCCTTCATATAATTGCTGTATATATGCAAGCTTTTGAAGCTTTTCCTCCCTCATATAATCACTTTGCGCCCGAACATCCGCGCGCTGTACCGCAAAAAGCATGGGGAAGAAATCTTCACCCATACGGTTAGCCGCACGTCTGACACCACTTTCGTTAAGCCCGATTTCGTGATCATGATAACGCACGATTTTAAGAACTTTGTCAAGAGTATCATTATCAAATTTCAGACGATTCAGGATATCCTTCGTCATTTTTTCACCCACTTCGGCATGTCCCTTATTGTGAGTGATTCCTTCCTCATCTATCGTCAATGTCTGCGGCTTCCCGATATCATGAAAAAGCATACCGAGACGAAGCACTTTATTCGGTTCTATCGCCAGCATGGCATGAAGAATATGCTCTCCCACATTGTAACAATGATGGGGGTTGTTCTGCTCTGTTTCCATACAAAGATCAAATTCCGGCAATATTTGTTCCGTAATACCTGTCTCATAAGCAGTGCGCAGATAATCCGGATGCGGTGAAACCACCAGCTTTACCAGTTCCGCCTGAATCCGTTCCGCGCTGATCAGTTTCAGATTCGGTGCCATCTTGCGAATGGCATCCTGCGTACCTTCTTCAATCTGATATCCCAATTGCGCTGAAAATCTGACCGCACGCAGCATACGAAGCGCATCTTCCGTGAAACGCTCTTGTGCATCGCCGACACAGCGGATCACTTCTTGCTCTATGTCCTGAATTCCGCCAAAAATATCCACCAGACCATCCTGTTCATTATATGCCATAGCATTGATGGTAAAATCCCGGCGCTTCAAATCCTCTTCCAAACATGCGGTAAAAGTAACTTCTTTAGGATGTCTGCCATCCTCATAATCACCATCTATACGATATGTAGTAACCTCGAAACCTTCTTTATCCAGCATGACCGTTACCGTGCCGTGTTTAATTCCGGTATCAATCGTTCTTGGAAAAATTTCTTTCACTTCCGCAGGTTTCGCTGAAGTTGTAATATCCCAGTCATTTGGCGCTCTTCCCAGCACTGAATCCCGAACGCATCCGCCCACTGCATATGCCTCAAATCCTGCTGCCATCAATGCATTTATAATTCTATTCACTTTATCGGGCAACTGTATCTGCATACAAACTCCTCTTCTATATCTATCGGCTTATCTTCCATAAGAAGCAAGTTGCACTAAGATACTTTATACAGCAGCTTAGTGCAACTTTTCTAGCCGATACTTGGTCCTTTAAAAATATTATTTACATCCTCTAGATGAACATCCGGTTTTTCCTCATCTATTGCCAATGAGTTGACTAATTTCTCGATCTCACTTTTAGACATTGTATCACTGCTTCTTTCAATAAATTCTTCTTTCTCAGCATCTGTCATATCTACAAACCGATCCATCGCCTCACGGTTTGTCGTGATCGCCAATCCCAGACTCAACGGTAAATCATTGTAATCCATTCTATTCCCACCCTTCCTGTACTTTCCCATGTTTTTCATTTCTTTTTTAGCATGTACAGGATAGTTAAGAAATATACATATTTTATGCCAGTGTCGCAATCCCTTTTAACCGGATATCTTCACAGGATGCGCCGACCAGAATCTCGTAATCTCCGGCATCTGCAATAAATTCATGTAAATGTTCATCAAAATATGCGAAATCCTCCTGTTTCAGAGTCAGGCTTACTTTTCTGGATTTGCCCGGAGCCAGTTCAACTTTGGCATATGTTTTAAGTTCTTTGTCTGGTCTGTCTGTCTTAGGCGCTATTGGTGCTACATAAACCTGAACCACTTCCGAACCAATCCGCTTACCCGTATTCTTAACTGTAAAGGTCAGTTTTACGTCCCTGCCCTTCTCTGTCTTCAATGTCAGTCCGCTATATTCAAATTCTGTATAAGACAAACCGTGTCCAAAGCAGAAAGCAGGAGCAATATGCTGCCTGTCAAAATGACGATATCCGCAATATAAACCTTCCTCCAGTTTGATTTTGCCCCATACACCGAACTGACCGTTCTTGGCAGTAACACAATCCTGATATTTCTGAGGAAATGTTTCCGCAAGCTTACCGGAAGGATTGACATCGCCGAAAATAATCTTCGCAAAGGCATTGCCCGTCTCCATACCTGCATAATAACTCCACAGAATAGCTGATGCTTTATTCCTCCACGGCATTTCTACTGGAGAACCGCCAATAAATGTTACGATCATATCTTTTCTTACATCTAAGAGCGCATCGATCAGCATGTCCTGCTCATACGGCAGTTTCATATCAGACCGGTCAAATCCCTCACTATCGATATCATGATTTAGACCGCCCACAAAAATCACAGCATCAGCATCTTTCGCTGCTTCGATTGCCTGAGTAAAGAGCGCTTTATTTTTCTCATGAACTTCCGCCTTCTCTTTCTCTATCTGTGCCAGACGCTCCTCTTCACCTTTGCGGTGCATCTCGTTCATATTCGTTTCATCCCTGACTGCCATTCCGATATTTGTATCTTTCAAATCATCTAAGCTGTCCGCCTGCCAGTTATGGTCAAACGTCTTGGGCTTATCAGGCACATGGTAGCCTTTCAGATATTGAACTTCTGTATTACCGCCCAGATATGTCTTAAGACCCATAAGTGGACAAATTTCATACAACGCTTTGATCTCTGCGCTTCCGCCTCCATCCGAATGAATCTTCGCGGCGTTCTGGCCAATTACTACCAGTTTCTTGATCTTATCTGCATTGAGCGGCAATGCATGATTTTCATTTTTTAATAAAATCATGGATTCTTCCGCGGTACGCAGGGTCATCTCTCTGTGCTCCGGTGTATTATAAGAACCTCTCTTACGTTCTTCTTTCTGTTTGCCAATCATTTTAAGACGGAACATCATTCGCAGAATATTACGCACCTTGGCATTAACAGTTTCTTCCGATATCTCACCTTTTCGGATTGCTTCCTTAAGCGGATTTGCAAGCTTATACTCATCAAAATCCGGAAATACCGACATTTCTATATCCAATGAACACTCTGCTGCTTCCTTGGTCTTATGCACACCGCCCCAATCACTGATCACGGTTCCGTCAAATCCCCACTCATTACGCAGCACCAGATCCAGAAGATTCTTATTCTCACAGCAATGATAACCATTGATCTTGTTGTACGCACCCATAATAGAGTAAGCATTGCCTTCCTGTACTGCTGCCTTAAACGCCGGGAAATAAATCTCATATAATGTCCTTACGTCAATCTCCTCATCAACCATCAGGCGGTCTGTCTCCTGACAATTAGCCGCAAAATGTTTTACGCACGCCGCAACATCATTTTCCTGAACGCCTTTGACAAACGGTACTGCAAGTGTGGCTGTAAGTTTCGGGTCTTCACTCATGTATTCAAAATTTCTTCCGCATAGCGGACTGCGTTTAATATTAATACCCGGAGCCAGTATGACATCTTTACCGCGTCCTCTTGCCTCTGCACCAAGGACATGTCCCATCTCATAAGCTCTGTAAGGATTCCATGTGGATGCCAATGCACTGTTGCTGGGCAGATATGATACATTATCATCGTTATTGCCTGCCGGAATCCATCTGTCACGCATAAACTCTGCTCTCACACCCATTGGTCCGTCGGAAGTCATAACCCCCGGAATCCCCAGACGCTCTACTCCGCCAGATTGAAAAAGAGATGCCCCATGGAGCATGCCAACCTTCTCATCAAGAGTCATTTTACTAAGAAGCTTTTCGATCTCTTTCTCCATTTTCTTATTATTTTTCTTTGCGTCCGCTTTCATAATTACAAATCCCTTTCCGATATTCTTATTCCATTTTAGGGAAGCGGAAACAACAAAACTTCTGCTGTTTCACACTTCCCTAAATTTTAATTCTGAATAATTATAGTATATCGGGAAATTCCATGATATACAATTGATTTTTACAGTAATTTTTATAGCATTTCTATAGTAATTAGTTGATTTACTGTTATCTTTTCTCCGGTATCCATACCCTCATCTGATTCAACCCACGATTTCCCCATGTATAATAGGGAACCAGCGTAACCGTACACTCTTTCTCTTCGGGAGCCTCATAGCTGTAAAGATTTTCACTGACAATCTCTCTATACCCTTCCGCATATAACTCCTGTATTCCGCATAATTTATCCGGAAGATATTCGCTGACTGTAACCGTCCCACCCTTTTTCAAGGAAAGAGAAAGCACATCGTCCTCATTGTCGGCTCCTTCCACGCAATAGATCAATGGACCTCTCTCTACCGCTGCTTTACCGGTATTGGCGGATACCTTATTACTCGTATAGATCTTACGGATAGACATGTCAAGTTCCACTGTCAACACGTCCTCTGCCTTAAAGTCCTTGATAATAACTGCATACCCGTCTTCCATTTCATACTTAACCTGCTTTCCGTTGATGCAGATCGTAGTCTTCTCACTCCATGCCGGAATACGGATTGCCAGTGGCACGTTCATCGTCTCCTGCTCCGGCTGAAAATAATATTCAATCTTATTATCATACGGATATGCCGTCTGCAATGTGATCCTGCCGCCGAACGTATCACTTAAATCGAGAGTTCCTCCTATAAATAAATTAGAAAACAGCTTGCCCGGAAGCACATGCCATGCATACTCTGACAAAGAAGATAACAATCTTGCCACATTGGGCGGACAGCAGGCACAGGCAAACCATTTCGGTCTGACAGGCAGAGCATGCTTATGTGTCTGTGCCTCACCGGATATTCCCGGAAGCGCCTCCAGCGGATTTACATAGAAAAACCGTGTGCCATCCAACTGCATACCTGCCAGTACACAATTATACAGAGCACGCTCCATCGCATCTGCATATTTACTGTTCCTGTCCAGATATAACATTTTATTGGAGAAAAAGATCAGACCGATCGCTGCACAAGTCTCCGCATATGCCGTATCATTCGGCAGGTGATAATCTTTTGTAAATGCCTCACCTTCATACGCAGAACCAATCGCACCCGTCACATACATTCTGCGCTGGGTAATATTATTCCAAAGCGTCCTGCATGCCTCCGTCAGACTCTCATCACCTGTCTCAATGGCAGCATCCGCCATTCCGGTATAGAGATATACTGCCCTGACTGCGTGTCCCACTGCTTTCTTCTGCATTCTGACGGGCGCCACATTCTGCGCATATTCTTTATCTTCAGCATTATTACCCCAAACTGTCCAATTACTTCTGCGCTTTTCCTGTTTGAAATAATCGCTGTTGACACCCCTTACATTAATAAAATGAAGTGCCAGCTCTTTATATTTTTCTTCCTTGGTACAACGGTATAACCTCATAAGCGCCAGCTCAATTTCCGGATGTCCCGGATATCCCTCTGCGCCTTCCTCAATAAAATGTTTATAGATATGGTCCGCCATACCGCACATAATTTCCAAAAGTCTTGATTTACCGGTACATTCCGCATAGGCAACTGCCGCCTCGATCATATGTCCCGCACAGTATAACTCATGCGCTTCGTGAAGATTGGTCCATCTTTTATCCGGTTCCTTAACCGTAAAATACGTATTCAGATATCCGTCTTCCTGCTGAGCCTCCCCAATCAATTCTATGATCTCATCACATCTGCGCTCAAGCTCCGCGTCCGGCTGCTGTGCCAATGAATATGCCGCGCCTTCCAGCCATTTCGCCACATCACTGTCCTGAAATACCATACCATAGAACTCACCGTCACATTTTCCTGTGCGCAGCTTCTCCGCCGCCATACGGAAGTTCTCGATACAATGGCTCTTCTCTGCTCCGTCGATACGGTCATGCAAAGCATTCTCCTGATAGGGAAGTACTACTTCTTTGACCAGTTTCTCATATCTGCCCCAAAAACCATCCGTCACTTCAAATTTTTTGACCAATTTTAAATCACCCATCGCATTGTCCCTCCGTATAACACATATAGTTTATAATATGTATTATAGTCTCATTACACGCTATATAAAATGGATATTATTCTGAAATATTTGTATTATTTTCCTATTATATTCTTGGTATATAATCCTTCCGGTAATCTCTGGGTGTACATCCTTTTTCCCTATGAAAAATTTTACTGAAATAAAAGACATCTGAATACCCTGTCAGTCTTGCAATCTCCGTAACAGGTTTATCTGTTGTTGCCAGAAGCTGCTCTGCTTTGCGCAGCCGCAATGTGTTCTGATACTCCTTGATCGTCTGACCGGTAGCATTTTTGAACAATGTCCCTGCATATTTGTACGATAATCCACAAACCTGCTCTATATCTCTGGAAGTAAATCCATCTACATAATGCCTATTGATATATTCCCGAATCTGTCCTGCATAGACTCCTTCCACACTCTCATCCCGCATACTCTGTGTACTCTCCAGAAAAATCTGCCATAATCTTACAGAAGCCTGAGGGATGTTACCGTGGACATGCGCTTCAATCAATTTCTCAAAATAACTCCTGATGTGGTCAGTCCCGGTACAATCTGACAATTTTGGAATAACAATATACTTTTCATTCGCGGTTCTATCCAGACACACTTTTGTATCATAAAAAACATTTTCGGGAAGCTCACCCATCTGCTCATGAGGTTCTTCACAATAAAAGTGCGCATAATACCATGACGAACCTTGTTCAAAAGGTTTCTCTCCCCAATGATGCACACCGCTCTTTAAGAAAAAAAGCTGGTGCGGCATAATATGATAATTAATTCCATCTTCTACAATCTCCATTGAACCTTGCAATAAATAGATTGCTACATGAAAAGGCACCGTCCTGTCCGCATGAATCATCGACCCTAAATTTATGCTATAATCGGCCTCACATACAAAAGGCATCGCGTTACATGGTATCTTAAGTAGATGATTATTCATTATTCCTCCAAATTTCTCACAAGAATCATTGACAACTACCCTCAAAATGTTGTATTATCGTAATTGTTCATAGAAACGAAGCGTGGCTCAGTTTGGTAGAGCGCTGCGTTCGGGACGCAGAGGTCGCAGGTTCAAATCCTGTCGCTTCGACGACAAACCGGAGACAATTGTCTCCGGTTTCTTATTTTGTAGGAAATTTTTTTATAGAACTTTCTTAATCTCCTCTTCCAGTTCTTCTTTCGACACAGCTCCCACAATAGTTGCCGCTGTTTCACCTTTCACAAAAACCTTCATGGTAGGAATTGACATGACACGATACATTCTCGCAAGCCCATCCTCTTCGTCAATATTACACTTTCCTACTTTAACTTTACCATCATACTCTTCCGCAAGCTGCGCTATGATAGGCGCCATCATCTTGCAGGGTCCGCACCAGTCCGCATAGAAATCTACAAGTACCGGTGTATCGGCTTCAAGTACCTCCTTGTCAAAATTAGCTGTTGTAAATTTGTGCTCCATAATGTCTCCTTTCTTTATCTCGAAATAACATAGGCGTTTGCGAAACGCCAGAACCCGCATAATCGCAGGATTCTTTTTGTCAC
>CAMXBD010000124.1 GCA_947179245.1 uncultured Lachnospiraceae bacterium
CCCCTGTGCCAGAAATTCCGGATTGGACGCCACCTCGATCTTCACATCTCTTTTCAGGAAATCTCTGATAAACTGTTCCACTTTATCGTTGGTGCCGACCGGAACGGTGGACTTGACAACTACGAGACAGTCCTGCTCCACAGATTCCGCAATCTGCCTTGACACTGTCGCAATATAACTTAAATTGGCGGAACCGTCCGGCTGCTCCGGTGTTCCCACTCCGATAAAAATGGCCTCTGCGTCTTTGTAGGCCCTCTTATAATCCGTCGTATAATGCAGCCTTCCCGTGGCGTTGTTTTTCTGCATTAACTCCTCCAAGCCCTCTTCATAAATCGGAGATATTCCGCTCTCCATCATTTTTACCTTTTTCTCATCCACGTCCACACATGTGACATCGTGCCCCATCTCCGCAAAACACACACCGGCTACCAAGCCGACATATCCCGTTCCAGCTACTGTTATTTTCATTACTTTATCCTCCTAATCGCCTTTCAAAGAGGCGCATTTTATTCTACCATAAATCAATTTGAATGACTACAGTTATTCCCAATAAGCACCCTCTTTCCGCAAAAAGCAAACCCATATGCCTTTATATGTTCTTCCGGAATACCTTTCGCCATCAGCACCGCTTTATATTTTTTCTCCTCAATCTGCCTCAGCGCCCTCTCCACCGTATCGGAAAGTTCCTTTTCGTCCTCTTCCTGCACTTTAAATTCGAGAATAACCGCACTGTCTTCAGATGTCCTCGGCTCTAACATTACATCATATCTTCCAAAACCACTCTCACGATTCGAGGTAATGATATACCTGTCAGCCAGTTCTACCATCAGTCCCAGCACAAACCCATGGTAGAATCGTTCTGACTCTTCCCCGGACGAACCTTTTCCTGTGTCGAAATAACTAAACATTTCCACTGTCATTCTGTTCATATAGGTGTTCATCGCTTTTACATCATCCGCCATCATCGCCTGAAGAAATGCATTATTAAGCCTGCGGCACCCACTGAACCAGTTTTCAATCATTCGCTCGAACATTGCTTGGACTTCTGTGTTTGTCAGCTTCAAATCAAACTCCGCTTTCCGCCGGGCTATGTTGAACTCATAGTGTATGACTTTCAGATATCCGCTTGCAAGCAGAAGACTCCACACGGCATCGTCCCCTTGATCTAACTGATCGAAGACAATCTGTTCATCAAGTGTAGTATGAAAAGATTCTCCCCTTAACAACTTCTCCATCGTCATCTTGATCTCAGGACTCCCTTCCCTGATCAGCTTTCCAACAAGACTATTGCTGCTCGAATTGGCCCAGTAAGCGCCTACTTCTTTCTCAGAGAGAAAATTAATGATGGACCACGGATTATAGATATCCGTTCTGTTTCCAAATGTAAACCCGTCATACCAGTCTTTGACCTGCTGTCTCCGTTCGGACATACCATATTCTTCCAGTGCCGCAAACACTTCTCCTTCTGTAAAACCGAAGCAGTCTGCATATTTCGTCGAGGTTGTTGTTACCACTTCAAGGTTGTTTAAATCTGAAAAGATCGACTCTTTACTTACCCTTGTGATTCCTGTCATGACAGCGCGCTCCAGATAAGGGTTCGTCTTAAATGTAGAGTTAAACAGACTTCTGGTTAAAGCACCGATTTCGTTCCAGTATCCGTTCACATAGGCTTCCTGCATCGGTGTGTCATACTCGTCCAGAAGGATAATGACTTTCCTGCCATAGTACCTCATCAGATAGTCTGACAACATATTCAAAGAATCTGCAGCAATGTAATCCTCCATATCAGCCGAAACTTTCCTATAAAGCTCCCTCTCATTCTCATTTAGTTTTCCGCTGTCCAGCAAAAAGTCATTTTGATTGTATAAATCCGTAATAATCTGATATATTCGCTTCTTGGCATTCAAATAAGAGGTTTCCTTTACCTTTGCAAAGCTTAGAGAGATCACAGGCCATGTTCCCTGAATCTGCCGGTATTTTTCATCTTCCCACACGGAAAGCCCCTCAAACAGATCACCACGCCCTGCATATTTTATGGAAAAGAACTTCTCCAACATACTCATGTTCAAAGTTTTGCCAAACCGCCTCGGACGCGCAATCAACGTCACGTCATCATTTGCTTCCCACCACTTTATGATAAAATCTGTTTTGTCTATATAAAAGTTATGACTTATTCTGACTTTTTCAAAGTCCTGATGACCGATTCCCACCGTTCTCGTCATAAGTCTTTCTCCCTTCCTCCATTTCCATGCCTATTGCTTCTTCCGATTTCTTATGTTTACAGTATATCCGCATCCTTTTCCAAAATCAATATTTGCATTCAGGCACAATAACCATTCATACAAAATATTGTGTTTTTTCTATATTATGCACTATATATTGACATTCTTTTCGGCATATTCTATACTTAAAATAAGTATGGGAGGATGCTGATAATGACAAAAGAAAACATCATTTTGTATGCCAGATTGCTTCGCAGTATCTTTGAAACTACAGATGCAACAGAAATTGCCCATCAGTTGGGGTATGAAGTGAATTTTGTAGATGCAGATATCCGTTCTATCAAAGCAAATACATACAGATACGAAAATGGGACTAAAGCCATTTTCATAAACAGAAAATATGATGATGTCTCCAGAAATATTCTGTGTGCCCATGAGCTGGGACATGCAGTTTTTAACCATGAGCACAAACATAATTATAAAGACAAAAATTTGAAAAACGAATATGATGTGAACCTTTTTGCTGTTGCCTTACTGTTTGATGATTCCTTCAACATTCCTCTTGTGAAAATGAGCAATTACACCCTTCAAAGCATACTGGATAAGAACATTAACCACCCTCTATAAAAAATTGAGCTTCGCTCAATTGCGAGATTCGCTTCGCGAACTCGAAAACACGGAGCAATTTCCTATAGGAGAACATATATCTTGCTAACCTGTCTGTCAAAACTGCCGAAGCACCCGGAACGTCCTCTTGACCGTAATAAGAAAGGGGTGTGGTACTCCATTTTTCTTAAGCGCCAGATATCCTTCTTTAAAAGATACCAGATAATTGCGAAGTCCGGCATTACTTGTCCCCCCGTAAAACATGGAAACCAGCACTTCCGGCACATATGCCAGATGATTTTTCTCATCCTTCAGAAAACGAACCATAAACTCATAATCCGCGGCACAATGGTAACTGATATCATAATGCCCATACTTCTCATAGATTTCCCTTTTAAGAAACAAAGTGGGATGTCCCGGCATCCATCCTTGCGCCAGCCGCCCTTCTCCCATATGCCATGTTCTGATAACGCGCTCACCGTCCATATAGACCAGATCCGCATGCGCGCCTATACAATCCCTGCCGCCCTTCTCGATTGCCCGGACCAGCTTCGTGACCGCGTCAGGCGTACATAACCTGTCATTACATACTGCCACGATATCCCCGCTGCACATAGCCCACGCCTTATTCATGGCATCATACAGCCCTCTGTCCGGCTCGGAAATCCACTTCACAATAATTCCCGCCGCTTCATCCAAGTCTTTGCTCTCCAAACAGCTTTCATAAGCCGGATACTGCGCCGCAAATTCACGAACCACGTCAAGCGTCCCGTCCTGCGAACCCCCGTCCACGATAACTGTCTCTATGGAAGCATAATCCTGTGACCGGATGCTGTCCAGCGTGGCTGATATCTGATCTTTCACATTATAAGTTGTTATCAATAAAGATACTTTCTGCATAACGAACCTCTATGCTGGCATGTCTTTGTTTTCTTCCAAAATACTGCGTATACCACGGCAAAAATCCGTATGCTCTATTTTACCAATATGCTGTTCCAGCAGCGTAGTATCCGCACACAAATACATCACTTGTTTTTCACCGTAAGGAATATGACCGATTCCTAGTTTCTCCTCCAGTTCAACGTCAGTCTCCGCAGTTTCTTCTCCCTGATATTCCCTGACTACATGATAGATATCTTTGATATAGCTTTTCAGCGCACGCGCCTGTCCGCTCCCCACACAATACACAGCGCCGTCCGCACCCTGTGTTCCAAGCGCATAGAAAATCTCGGCGGCATCCTTGCTGTACAAATAATCCCACACCTGCTCTCCGGGCGTAAATGCGGTCGGTTCCCCATTCCGGATTTTCCTGACGGCGCTCATGATCATACTTCCTGCCCCGTCATAAGGACCATATACGCTTAATATCCGTGTCCATATATGTTTTATATTCTTACTACGGCACAGTACACGGCTCATCTGACCTGAACATAATTTTGCCATACCATATCCATTCTCTGGATCGGCAGGCATGTCCGGTGTCAGCTTCCCCTCTTTTCTTCCGTATTCCGCCTGAGAGCCTGCCCCGATAAAAGTGCGGCATCCCAATCGCTCCGCCAGTTCTACCGCGTCCATCGTATAGGCTATGTTATCGGTCTGCAGATGCATGTCGTTTCTGGCATCTCCCACTGTTCCGCTCCACGCAAAATGATAGAAGACATCATACTCTTTCGACAATACTTCCTCAATAAACAGATCACAATACTCGGACAGATCCGCCTCGACTATCTTGACATAGGGTGAATCGGGAATATATTTTATCCTGCCGGAACCCCTGTGGCAGATTGCTAAAACATGCGTTTCTTCTGCAATACATTTCTCGATCAGCGCCATGCCGATAGCGCCGGTCGGACCGGAGATCACTACACTTCTCATTATCATTTACCCTGTCTTTCTATCAGACTCCAAGAAACTCCCGCAGCTGTTTTTCCATAACTTGTTCCACCGATTTACCGTCACGATATGCTATAGTCCATTCTACAATCATCTCCATCGTTTTTTCCACATTCCAGACCGGTTTCCATCCAAAGGTTCTCTTCAGCTTGGAGCAGTCTAATTTCAGGAAATTAGCCTCGTGTGGTCCGCCGTCATACTCTTCTTTCCACGCAACGCCCGGTCCTGCCGCCTCATTCCACTTCTCGCAGAATAATGTTACGAGTTCCCCTGTTGTATAGCAGTCATTCTCATCCGGTCCCACATTGTAACTTCCTTCAAACCTCCGGTCGTCGTACTGCCTTGCGGCAATCATCAGATAGACGGCTACCGGCTCCAGCACATGCTGGTACGGTCTTGTAGAATAGGGATTTCTGACAACGATCTCTTTTTCCTCCAGTGCCGCCCTGATACAATCGGGAATAATTCTGTCCGCCGCAAAATCCCCGCCGCCGATCACATTGCCCGCGCGCGCCGTCGATATCGCCGCCGGACATGGTTGATCTTCTTCCCCGCACCTTGTACCATCAAAAAAAGAATTCCTGTAGCTGCTTGTCACTAACTCCGAACACGACTTAGAATTAGAGTACGGGTCGTAACCGTTCAGCTCTTCATTCTCACGGTATCCCCACTCCCACTCTCTGTTAAGATATACCTTGTCCGTCGTGACATTCACAAAAGACCGGACACACGAATGCGTACGGACGCATTCCAGTACATTGACCGTTCCCATCACATTTACTTCATAAGTATAAACCGGATTGCGGTAAGACTCCCTCACAATAGGCTGTGCCGCCATATGAATCACGATTTCCGGCTGTGCCTCGTCAAACACTTTCTGCAAATGTTCCAAATCCCGGATATCGCCTATGACAGAGTGGATCTTTGCCTCTATGCCGCTCAGTTCATAAACACTTGGCTTGGTCGGTGCTTCCAATGCATAGCCCGTCACCTGCGCCCCTGCCTGTGACAGCACCGCACACATCCACGTCCCTTTAAATCCGGTATGCCCGGTCACTAAGACTCTTTTGCCACTATAAAAATCTAAACCGAAATCAAACATATCCCACTTTTTCCCTTCATAAGCCACCATAAATACACACCGTCCAAGATATGCTCTGCCTCAATCAAGCCAGACATTTCTACACCCTTACCGCCATGGTCAGCGTCTTTGCCATATAGTCGATCATCTCATCCGTCATGCCCGGATAAACGCCAATCCAGAAAGTATCTTTCATAATGCGGTCTGTGTTGGTAAGTTCCCCGACAACACGGTATCCCTCCCCTGCGGCACGCATCTCATCAAAACACGGATGTTTGGTCAGATTTCCCGCAAACAGCATCCTCGTCTGAATACCATGCTCCTCCATATACTGTACTACCCGGCTGCGGTCAACTCCTTCTTTGCAGGTGATCACAAACCCGAACCAGCTCGGATCAGAATCCGCGCACGCTTCCGGCAGAATCAGTTTATCCAAAATGTGTGCACTGTCGTCCGAAGCCAGCAGGTTTTCCTTCAAACGGTCAAAATTGTATCTTCTTCTCTCCACAAAAGATGGAAATTTATCAAGCTGCGCACAGCCGATTGCCGCCTGCATATCGGTCGCTTTCAGATTATAGCCAAAATGCGAATAAACATATTTGTGATCGTACCCTAAAGGCAGTTCGCCATACTGTCTGTCAAAACGGTGTCCGCATAAATTGTCATGTCCGGAAGGACACACACAGTCTCTGCCCCAATCGCGGAAAGAACGGACACATTTATTCAGCAGCGGATTGTCCGTGTAAACTGCACCGCCCTCACCCATCGTCATGTGGTGCGGCGGGTAGAAACTGGACGTTCCGATATCACCGATCGTTCCCGTCAGCTTAGTTTCGCCGTCAATCGTATATTCCGAGCCAAGCGCATCGCAGTTATCTTCTACAAGCCACAAGTTATGTTTCTTACAAAATCCACTGACAGCCTTTAAATCAAAAGGATTACCCAGCGTATGGGCAATCATAACTGCCTTTGTCTTATCCGATAATGCCTCTTCTAACATGCTCACGTCAATATTGTACTGCGGAATCGTTACATCCACAAAAACCGGCACTGCGCCATACTGAATCATGGGTGCAACCGTTGTCGGGAAGCCCGCTGCCACCGTGATCACCTCATCACCCCGTCTCACTGCCCGTTCTCCCAACAAAGGGGAAGTCAGTGCCATAAAAGCAAGCAGGTTTGCTGATGAACCGGAATTGACAAGCGCACAGTACTTCACCCCAAGATAATCCGCAAGCTGTTTCTCAAACTGATCAGTATATCTTCCGGAAGTAAGCCAGAATTCCAATGCACTGTCCACCAGATTAACCATCTCCGCACTGTCATACACTCTGGATGCATAAGGAATGCGCTGTCCTTCCTCAAACGGTTTCTTCACATTGTGATATGTCTCGCAATACTCTTTTACCAGACCTAAAATTTCCTCTTTCGCCTGTTGTTCTGTCTTGTTGCTCATGTGTGTCTCCTATGCTATCTATATTTCTTATTCCCAGATCTTCCACGGCGCCTGTCCGCTGCTCCACAGCCCTTCCAAATACGCCCTGTCATGCACTGTATCCATCGGGGACCAGAATCCCGGATGTTTGTATGCCGCCATCTGTTCGTCCGCTGCCAGTTTCTCAAAAGGCGCTGCCTCCAACATCTCCGAACCGTCTCCCAGATAGTCAAAAATCTCTTTATTTAACACCATAAATCCGGCATTAACCCACGACTGATCTTTTCTTGCCTTCTCTTTAAAACTCTCTATGATTCCATCTGCATCAATCTTAATAGCCCCGAAACGTCCTGCCGGCTGGGTCGTCGTGATTGTTGCGATTCTGCCATGCTTCCTGTGAAAAGCAAGTAACGCCGGAATGTCTATATCCGCCACGCCGTCTCCATAGGTCAGCATAAAAGATTCATCCTCACCGATATAATCCCTGATTCTCAAGATACGTCCTGCCGTCAATGTCTCAAGCCCTGTGTTGGCAAGCGTGATCCGCCATGGCTCTGCGGTTGAATTGTGATATTCTTTTCGCTTATCTTTGAGATGAAAAGTTGCATCCGACTGATACATATAGTAGTGGACAAAATAATCCTTGATCATATGACCTTTATAGCCACAGCATATGATGAAATCGTGATGCCCGTACGCTGAATACATTTTCATGATATGCCAAAGAATCGGCTTATCCCCTATCTCAACCATCGGTTTCGGCTTCGACACCGATTCCTCGCTGATCCGGCTGCCTTTACCGCCCGCTAAAATGACTACTTTCATACTTAAACCCTCTTATTTCGTCCACGGCGCAACCCCTGCATTCCAGAGATTTTCCATATTCACTCTGTCACGATATGTCTCTACCGGCGTCCAGAAACCATTATGCTTATACGTTATCAACTGACCTTTTCCCGCCAGATTACGAGTAAGAAGCATCTCCAGATTATAGTCTCCGTGCAGAACATCAAACACTTTTCTGTTCAAAACATACAGGCATGCATTAGTCCATGCATCGCTTCCTTCCTCGTCATGCTTTACTTCCCTGATTTGTCCTGCCGCGTCAATTTCCAATGCCTCGTTTCGTCCGGTCGGTCTCGCAACTGCCATCGTTGCGATCCTGCCCTGTTTTCTATGATACTCCACCATGCTGCTCACATCAATATCAGAGAGGCAGTCTCCGTAAACTACAATAAACTCCTCCTCTTCTATATACTCCTGAATCCGCGCAACACGCTGTCCGGTAGATGTGTAAATACCGGTATCCACTACCGTGACTTTCCAATCCTCGGTGCGGTTCTTGTGTATTTCAACAGTATTCGTCTTAAGATCCACGGTAATATCAGACTGGTAAATATAATAGTCCATGAAATATTCTTTGATCATATCCACCTTATATCCGCCGCATATGATAAACTCATTGAATCCATAAGCCGAGAAGCTCTTCATAATATGCCATAGCATCGGTTTCCCGCCAATCTCCGCCATCGGTTTCGGAATACCTTCCTGCTCATTGCTGATCGTACTTCTCTGTCCCCCTGCCAAAATTACTACCTGCATGTTGTGTCTCCCTCACATAATTGTACTTTCTCCAAAACAATCAGTTATGTTATATTATAATACACTAATCGGGAAAAATCATTAGTTTCCACCGTATTCTTCCGCAAGCATGGCATACCACTTCAGAGATTTGATTTCTCCACCTATCAGAATACACTCCTTCGATTCCCCTTCATAACGGAAGCGGTTTCTGACATAAAATTTATTCGCATGTTCATTATCTGAAAGTACATTCAGGTAAACTCTATGTAAGCCCATCTCTTCAAAGGCTATCCGCAAAATTTCCTGCGTAGCCCATGATGCAATACCTCTCCCCTGATATGCGCCGCGCATGCTTATCGCGTACTCCGCGCCTTTAACCTCTTCAATATCCTTGAGGCTGATCGTACCAAGATATTCATCCTTCTCGTCTACGATCGCATAATGATATGCTTTTTGCTGCTTCATCAGTTCCTGTGCATCCTCTATAAATCTGCTTACACTTGCTGACGTCGCGTTTTTAATTTTATCCGTATATAAATAATTAATTTGCGGATCGTGCATCCACTCCAGCATACCGGCACAATCTTTCTGCTCTATGGGTCTTAGTCTGTAGGTCATTTGTTTCTCTCCTCTCTATCTTTTACCGGCAACCGCACAACAGACAATACAGCTTGGAAATTCTTGATTTCATAAAAGCCCCTGCTGCAATACATAAACCTGCAATGACCGCGGGCAGTATAAAATACTCCAACAGTTGTACAATTCCGTATTGCGGCACAATCATCATGATTACCTTTTTTATCATAGCTTCATAGAATTCATGAAAGGCATAAATAAAGAACGTAAACTGTGAACACCATAATATTTTAGAAACAGTTCTGCTTTTCCTGATATAACCGGCAAGCGCATAGTAGAACAGCATACCGGACAATGAATAAAACGGCATGACCAAAGACGCGTATCCTCCGAAACACAGCCTGCATACTGTAAATATGATGAAGCATATTCCGGCAGACAAAATATTGACACTCTCCAGTTTTTTTATTCCTTCTCTATACTTCACTGCATAATATCCTATTGCAAACATATAAAAAGAGGAATTGCTGACCAAAAGAGGAATCTTCACAATATCAAAGCACAGTACAATAATGATTATCATCGACAGAACCGGGAACTTATCTATCACGATCCGAATCAGGCTTGCCAGTATATTGAGAATAAACAAATCCCTCAAAAACCAGAACGGATAATATAGCGGAATAGGAGCCAAATACGCCCTGATAATACCTTCTATCCCGATGATCCGATAATCATCCCCTGCAAAATAGGGCGCCGTCAATTCGATTGACTGCATAATCTTGAAAAACAGAATCCAAAATGAATTAACCAGAAAATAGGGCAGCAAAATACTCCGCGCCTTCTTTTTCATATTGCCGGTCCACGTAAAATTCTTTGAAAAAAGTAAAAATCCGGAAATAAAAAAGAATCCCGGCACTGCTATTGCGCATATTCCATTAGTAATAACA
>CAMXBD010000125.1 GCA_947179245.1 uncultured Lachnospiraceae bacterium
ATAATCGGTGTGAGATAAAAAACAATATCCTGTCCTTACCATACTCTCTTATATTTTCAAACAAATGATACTCCGCAATCGGGTCAAGGGCACTGCTCGGCTCATCGAACACCGCAATCGGACTATCTTTCGCAAACGCTCTCGCCGCCAATATTTTCTGATTCTGACCGCCGGAAAATACCACGCCCTCCTTGGAAAATTCACGGGTTAGTAACGTCTTTTCCTGAAGCGGCTGACTTTCCACTTCTTCATAAATATCTGCAAGCTCAAGTGCACGCCGCACCTTTTCCCTATCCTTCTCCTTCTCTGTATGCCGGCCCATCAGAATATTCTCCTCTATGGTGTCTGCAAAAATCCTGCCATTCTGAAAAGCTGTGGCAAACAAATCTCTGTATGCCTTCACCTGATACTCTCTAATATCTATCCCGTTCACTAAGATACGTCCCTCGTCTGGGTCATACAGACGCATCAGCAATTTCATCATGGTACTTTTACCGGCACCGTTATAGCCCGCTAACGCTATACTCCGATTGCCTTTTATTTTAAAATGAATGTCCCTTAATACATATCCGCCTTCCTTATAACCAAAGGACACATGTTCAAACTCAACAGATTGAATTGGAAGTTCCGGAATCAACCCATCTTGATCTTCTGGGATCGCAGGTTCATAGTTCAGAAAGTTCCAAGTCTGCTCCAGATATAAACCATTTTTCACCACAGCCATGACCGAATCTGCAAACTCAATCAGCGTCCATGTATTGGAATTCATGGTCGTCTGAATTACCGCCATCTGTGCAAAAGCCATCGTCCCACTAATCAGCACACGATACCCGGCATAGAGCACCGCTCCCTCCTGCAGCAGCGTAAAAGTAAAATATTGAAACAACCAGAACAAAATCATATTTCCAATAGAATACCGGCCAATTACTTTTTGAATCGCTTCTACTGCCCTGTCATACTGCTTTTTCAAAAGACGAAACACATTTGTCATCCTTATTTCTTTCGCATATTCTCCAAGATGAAGCGTCCGGTTCACATAGTCTGCCATTCTCTGAAATACAATATTTTCCCTTTCCATCCGAAAGACTCTGCTGTTTAAGATTCCGTAAAAAACGAAATTACCGAGAATCGGAAAGATAGTAAACAGAATTGCAAATTGATCGATCTGATATATAATGACCGTTGCCCCTATCATAGCAACAAATCTCGCCAAAATCTGACAGACCCCCTGCAATGTATCCGGCAGCCTTACATGTGCCTGACTGACCGCCATCATGTATTCATTATAAAAATCACTATCCTCAAAACAGTGCATATCCACCTGACAAGCCTTATCATACAACATCTTATTGATGCCATCGTACAGTTCCACATCCGTGACCGGCTTGACATACACCTCAAAAAGCCGTCCAAACATCTCTGATAAAGCGCCTAATGCCACAACACTCCAGACATACACCATCATCTTCCCGAAAGGCGTCTGCTTCATCGCCATGTCAAGAATAAACCGGATTAGAACGCAGGAAATAACCAGCCAGTCTATATACGCGAAAACCCATTTCAGAAATTCTAAAATGACGCGCTTGCGGCTGATCTTCCACCCAATCTGTAATGCAAATTTGCAGGAAGTAAATGTTCTGTATATAAAGCTGTCTTTCATGTTCTTTCCTCCTGATTATGTCATTTACTATATATCTACTCAGCAGACATCCGCATACAATCCCGCCTGTATCTTCCACATATCCGCATACTTTCCATTCTCTGCAAGCAGTTCCTCATGGGTTCCAGACTCCACGATTTCCCCGTTTTCCATCATATAAATACAATCCGCGTCACGAACCGTAGACAGCCTGTGAGAGATAAAAATAACCGTCTTATCCTTCGCAATCTCATTCAATTCCTGATTCAAACGGTATTCCGCCAACGGATCTAATGCACTGCTTGGTTCATCCATAATGATCATATCCTGTTTCCGATAAAGGGTACGGGCAATAGCAACCTTCTGTGCTTCTCCACCCGACAGATTGACTCCGTCTTTTTCAAACTCTGTAGTGAGCGGCGTTTCAATCTGATAAGTAAGCCGATTATCCTCCAGTGTAAAATGTGCATCATACAGTGCCTTCTCTACCAGATAGTTCTCCTCCCTGCTCCCGTCTTCCACATCCATCAACACATTCTCTTTAAGAGTTGCCGCATAAATCTTAAAGTCCTGAAACACGGAACCGATACTGCGCCGGTATGCCATTATTTGATATTCCCTGATATCCTTGCCATGATAACAGATTCTTCCCGCCGAGGGATCATACAACCGCAAAAGCAGCTTCACCAAAGTTGTCTTTCCGGAGCCATTGTAGCCTACCAGCGCAACCTTTTGCCCCGGCTTGACCGCAAAAGTGACATTCTTAAGTACCGGTTTACCGCTCAGATAACTGAAATTGACGTGTTTCACTGAGAGACCGCCGACGCCCTTTGGAACAACTTCATTTTCATTCGAGATAATCGTAGGCTCCGTCTGCAAAAACTCTCTGATTCGGTAAACATAGGCAGAATTTTCTACCGCCAATCTGTACCCATAAATCATACGTGCCATATTAACGGATATTCTTCGTATACAAGAACGGCTTGTAACAAGGTGTGCCCCCGATAATGTCTGCCGGACAAGCATCTGATACAGAAGAATCGTCCAAATAACACCCTCTTTGACAACACGGGACAATATGGCCTCATGAAACAAACCATATCTGAATAACAGTTTTCCATACTTCCTGTTCACCGACTGTATTCTATAGTTTGCCTCTGTGTAGTCAATTCCACATTTCTTTTTCATCTGCGGATATAAACGGAGATCTCCGGCATAATCGGACAGATAAAACACTCTGTTCTCGTACTCCCTTTTCTGCTCATGGGAAACCCGTTCCATCCGCGCTGACACCGTTCTCTTGTTCTCCTGTGCAACGCAAAACAGCTCCAGCGGAAGCATAGCTACCATAACCAGCAATGCGGCAGGATTGATATAGGCACAATAAAATAACGCACATAACGCACCAGCTAAATAACCTGTCACATCATGTACAAATTCCAGATATCTGTCTATGCAACGGTCTGTCTCCGCCGTTGCCAGAATAAACGTTTCATAGAAATCCTTATCATCATAACAGGACAAGTCTACTTCTTTTGCCTTATCATAAATCTCCATCCGCAATGCCTGATACAATACCTGCTTATTCTTCGGCAACGCATAGTGATTATAAATTCCATAAGGCAGTGTAGCCAAGGCAAACCACACCATCACGATTCCTATTCCTATCAGAATTTTATTAAAACCTTTTCCCTGTTCTGCCGCAGTCAGAATGTAGTTGACCATCCATGTAAACTCCACAAAAATAGAAACTTGTATTTCAATACTTTCAAAGAGGTGTAACGCCATAAACCCCGGTGCTTTCCGACAACAAAGCTTTGTCAGATACCACTGCTGCGCCAAAACCTGCCGTAATGTAAGCATTTCTTTCATTGTCTATACCCTTTCCTAACTTAGATAGTTCTTTGCCTGCAGCCTGTACAGAGAAGCATATTCTCCATTCTTCCGCATCAGCTCACTGTGTGACCCTCTTTCTTGAATCCTGCCGTTTTTCATATAAAAGACAACATCTGCATCACGAACAGAAGATAGTCTGTGAGAAATGAAAAACAACATCCTGTTTTGGCTGTACTTCCTTATATTTTCAAATAAATGATATTCAGCAGTCGGGTCAAGTGCGCTGCTGGGTTCATCAAATACCGCAATCGGACTATCCTTCGCAAATGCTCTGGCTGCCAGTATTTTCTGATTCTGCCCGCCGGAGAACACCACGCCCTCCTTGGAAAACTCACGTGTGAGTATAGTCTTTTCCTGTAATGGCTGGCTTATCACCTCTTCATAAATGTCCGCCAGCTTAAGCGCCTGCTGTACCCGTTCCCTGTCATATTCTTCATCGGTGTACCGTCCCATCAGTACATTTTCTTCTATGGTGTCTGCAAAAATTCTGCCATTCTGGAATGCAGCAGCAAACAAATCTCTATAAGCGCTCACTTGGTATTTCCGTATGTCGATTCCGTTCACCAGAATCCGCCCTTCATCCGGATCATAGAGCCGCATCAGCAGCTTCATCAATGTACTTTTACCCGCACCGTTATACCCCGCCAACGCTACATTTTGATTTCCTTCTATCTTAAAATGAACGTCTTTCAATGCATATCCGTCCTCTTTGTAGCCAAAGGACACATGCTCAAACTCAACAGAACGGATTGGAAGTTCCGGCACAATTCCGTCCTGATCCTCCGGAATCGCAGGTTCATACTCCAGAAAACGTCTTGTCTGCTCAATATATAGACTGCTTTTCACTACACTTGTCACCGCTTCCACGAAACCATTCAAGATCCATGTAGTAGAATTCATGGTCGTCAAAATTACCGCCATCTGCGCAAAAACCATCGTTTCACTGACCAGCACACGATAACCGGCGTAAAGTACTGCCCCCTCATTCAAAAAAATAAAGGTAAAATACTGAAACATGCAAAAAAGAATTACATTCCCAAGCGAATAATGACCAATCACCTTCTGTATGGAAACAACCGCTCTGTCATATTGTTTTTTCAACAGTCGAAACACATTCGTCATCCGAATCTCTTTGGCATATTCACCCAAATGAATAGTACGATTTACATAGTCTGCCATTCTTTGGAATACAATGTTTTCCTTTTCCATACGAAAAATTCTGCTGTTTAAGATTCCGTAAAATACAAAATTGCCGAGAATTGGAAAGATAGTAAACAGAATCGCAAAACGATCAATCTGGTAAATAATGATAGCCGTTCCAATCATAGCAGTAAATCCTGCCACAATCTGGCAGATTCCTTCCAGTGCACCCGGCAATCTTATATGCGTCTGACTGACCGCCATCATATATTCGTTATAAAACTCGCTATCCTCATAACAGATCATGTCTACCTGACACGCCTTCTCATACAACATCTTATTGATGCCGGCATACAGTTCCACATCCGTAACAGGTTTAACGTACGTCTCAAACCATTGGATAAATATCTCAATTAAGGAATCCAGCGCCACAACACCCCAGACATACAACATCATCTTTCCAAAACCTGTTCTCTTCATTGCCAAATCAAGAATAAACCGAATCAAAACACAGGAAATGATTAACCTGCACGTATTTAAGAAAAACCAATACAAAAATTCTGTAATAACCCTCTTGCGGCTAATCTTCCACCCAATTTGTAACGCAAATTTGCAGGAAGTAAATGTTCTGTATATAAAAGTATCTTTCACACTGTTTTCCTCCGTTTTCGCCCCTATTTATTCTCTTTTTCCGCAGTACGCACCCGGAAGTCTTCCGGCTTTCCGGGTTCACGGGATTCTCCCTTTGCATACTGCTCTTGTATTGGCTACGTGCATGGTATAGTATACCACATAAAATTCAACGTCCAATTTGACTGTCCCTCAACCCCGTCTTTTTGTCCTTTAATTCTCATTGCATGTCCTCTGAATATTATCTATACTGATTATGGGATAATAGACAATAAACATGCCGCAACGGAGGAACTTATGCTGCAAATTGGTATCTGTGATGATGAAACACTTCTTTTGGATGAGATAAAAAGAATTACCGACGACTGTCTGCAAAAGCAGCAGACTTTTTCCGTTCTGTCTACCTACACAGACGGTAAAATGCTTCTCTATGATATTCAGGATGGCAAACATTTTGACCTTCTGCTTCTCGATATTGAAATGCCCGATATTTCCGGCATGGAACTGGCGCATCGGATTCACGAACTGCTTCCCGATTCCCTTATGATCTTTGTTACCGCACACTACAAGTATGCCGTGGATGCCTATGCACTCCATATTTTCCGCTATATTCCCAAGAATCAGCTAATGGACCGGCTTCCCCATGCACTGAAAGACGCTGTTTCTCTTCTGGAAATCCAGAATACGGATTCATACATTATCAGCAGTCAGAACCGTCTCGAAAGAATCCCTCTTAAAGAGATTTTATTCATTGAAAAAGACGGGAAAAACGCTGTTTTTCATACCACTATGACAGGAAATCGGACGGAAGATCCAACAGAAAATCAATCTACTCCAACGAGGCGCATCCGCAAAACCCTTACCGAAGTTTTTGACGAACTGCATTCGGAAGAATTTTATTTTATCGAGCGGGGATTTATTGTAAATTTACGACATGTGTCAGGAATCTCCCGTACCGACTGTATTCTTACAGATCAGACACATTTGCCGATCTCCCAGAGCCGTCTGCCGGAATTTAAAAAGAAATTGAACAGATATTGGAAGAATAAAATATAGTGGGGTTATCTGCGAATGTTTATCTGACTCATTACCCACAGAAATGGACACATGGCATAAGAATAGAGGAAATAATGTTACAGACACATAAAAATAAGATTAAATTTCTGGAACGCAAAAACCAAGTACTGGAAGAAAATTACCATCTGCTCACACAGCTTTACCAAAAAAACGAGCATTTATATCACGATATGAATCATCATCTACAGATGATCTATCATCTTGCAAAGAATAAAGGCATATCCGAAATCACGGAATATATCAATTCCATCAGTGCCCCAATCAATGAGCTTTCCGACATGATATGGAGCGGCGTTGATATGGTAGATGCTATTCTAAACCACACCGTTTTTGAAACCCGCAAGCAAGGCATCCAGATCAAAGTAAACGTGGAGTTTCCTCCAAACAGCACAATCACGTCAGATGATTTATGTGTGATTTTATTTAATCTTTTGGACAACGCTGTCGAAGCCTCATTGCGCTATATGCGGAAAACGAATCGTCAACCCGTTATCGATGTAACCATCCGCCGTATCCACCAGTTTCTAATTATTAAAATACAAAATCCCTGCCTGCCGCCCAAGAAATTGTTTGGTCTTTTCCCTACAACTAAAGCTGATGCCCTCCATCACGGAATCGGTCTTCGCAATGTCCGGGAAAAAGTAGAGAACTATAACGGCAGTCTGGAATTTGAAGTGAAAGATGATTTGTTTGTAGTTACAGCGCTGTTGTTTTTTAATTAAAAATGTTTACTGCAATAAAAAATATGTTAGAATTTAAATATTAAAGGAGATACGCACTATGGCAAGAACAATCGGAATTGGGATGCAAGATTTTGAAAAGATTATAACACATCATAATTTTTATGTAGATAAAACTCTGTTTATCAAAGAATGGTGGGAAAACGATGATGATGTGACTTTAATTACCCGTCCAAGACGTTTTGGTAAAACTCTTAATATGAGTATGCTGGAGCGCTTCTTTTCAGTAAAATATGCCGGACAGGGCGATATCTTTGAAGAACTGAATATATGGAAAGAAGAAAAATACCGCTGTTTGCAGGGAACTTATCCGGTAATCAGCCTCTCCTTTGCAAATGTAAAAGAAAACACATATGAAAATGCAAAAATCAGAATTTGCCAAATACTTTCTGACCTGTATATCAAAACTGACTTCCTAAGAAACAGCAATGTTCTTACAGACAGGGATCTGGAATATTTCAATCGAATATCTGATCATATGTCGGAAACGGATGCAACAATATCTTTACATAAATTATGTGATTTTATGCAGAGATATTATGGTAAAAAGGTTATCCTCCTGTTAGATGAATATGACACACCCATGCAGGAAGCATACGTCAACGGATATTGGAATGAAATTGTAACTTTTATAAGAAATCTGTTTAATTCGACTTTCAAGACAAACCCATTTTTAGAGAAAGCAATTATGACAGGAATCACGAGAGTGAGTAAGGAAAGTATTTTTTCTGACCTAAACAATCTGACAGTAATAACTTCGACTTCAAACAAATACGCCGATGCCTTTGGCTTTACGCAACAGGAAGTATCTGCGGCATTGTGTGAATTTGGCGTATCTGATATGGAAAATTCTGTCAAATACTGGTACGATGGTTTTACTTTTGGTAAAGCAACAGACATATACAACCCATGGTCAATCATTAATTTCCTTGAAGAAAAGAGATTCTCAACCTACTGGGCTAACACCAGCAGCAACAGCCTTGTCGGAAAACTGATACGGGAAGGCAGTAAGGATATAAAAATCATCATGGAAGATTTGCTCGACGGCGGCACTCTCTGCACGAAGATTGATGAACAGATTGTATTTAGCCAGCTTGACCACAACGAATATGCAATATGGAGCCTGCTGCTTGCCAGTGGTTACTTAAAAGTGGAAAATTATACTTTCGATCCAGACAGCGAAAAAGAAGAATACGTTTTAAAACTCACGAATAAAGAAGTCCAACTGATGTTCCGAAATATGATTGAGGGATGGTTTAAAGCCTATGCCCCGGCATACAACGATTTCATCAAGGCTCTATTGCTAAATGACAAAAAAGCAATGAATCATTACATGAATAAAGTTGCACTTGCCACTTTCAGCAACTTTGATACCGGAAATAAGCCATCCGAAAGTGCAGAACCAGAACGTTTTTACCATGGATTCGTACTTGGACTTATGGTAGACCTTTCAGACAGGTATACAATTACTTCCAACCGTGAAAGCGGATTCGGACGCTATGATGTAATGCTCAAACCCAAAAATATGATTAGCAAAACTACAAATAATGACTTCGCAGGTGACGCTATTATCATAGAATTCAAAGTACATGACGCAGACGACGAGAACACCTTGCAAGATACAGTTGACGCGGCACTCTTACAGATAGAGGAAAAACATTACGCGGCATCACTTGAAGCAGAGGGAATCCCGCCAGAACATATTAGAAAATATGGTTTTGCTTTTGAAGGAAAGAAAGTATTGATTGGCTGACTGCAATTAAATATCCATTACGTAACAAAGACGCATATCCCAAAGATATGCGCCTTTTTATAGCTATTTAATCGTCGCATCATACGGCGATTTATCCAAGTCTCTTAAGCAGCTCTTCTCTCTGTGCCTCATAGCCCGGCTTACCGAGAAGTGCAAACATGTTCTTCTTATAGCTCTCAACACCCGGCTGGTTGAACGGATTCACACCAAGGAGATATCCGCTGACGCCGCAGGCAAACTCAAAGAAGTAGAACAACTCGCCCAGATAAAATTCGTTCACCTCAGGTACATTGATCATGAAGTTAGGAACTTGTCCGTCCGTATGCGCAAGAATCGTACCGTTCATAGCGCTCTTATTGACAAAATCTACATTCTTTCCTGCCAAGTAATTCAGACCATCCAAGTCTACCGGCTCCTCACCGATAATAATCTCTTCCCTGCTTGTCTCGATATTGAGAACTGTCTCAAACATCGTTCTGGAACCATCCTGAATGAACTGTCCCATGGAATGTAAATCTGTAGTAAGATCAACACTTGCCGGGAAAATACCTTTCTGGTCTTTACCTTCTGACTCACCGTAAAGCTGTTTCCACCACTCAGACACATAATGTGCACTAGGCTCATAGTTGGCAAGAATCTCGATCACTTTGCCTTTTCTGAGTAAAATATTACGAAGCGCCGCATACTTCACTGCATCATTCTCCTCAAACGGAGCCTCCAGCGCCATCTTTCTGCCTTCTGCCGCGCCTTCCATCAATTTATCAATATCTGCACCGGATACTGCAATCGGAAGCAGACCTACCGCTGTCAGTACGGAGAAACGTCCGCCTACATCATCCGGAACTACGAAGCTCTCATATCCTTCTTCATTTGCAAGATTCTTAAGGGATCCTCTCGCCTTGTCAGTGGTTGCATAAATTCTCTTCGCTGCGCCCTCTTTACCATATTTCTTCTCAGCCATCTCCTTAAATACACGGAATGCGATTGCCGGCTCTGTAGTCGTACCGGACTTGGAAATCATATTGATAGAGAAATCTCTGTCACCGATCACATCGATCAGATGCCTGATATAAGTAGAGCTGATAGAGTTACCTACAAAATAAATCTCAGGCGTCTTTCTGACAGATTTATCCACTATGTTATAGAAACTGTGACGCAAAAATTCAATTGCTGCTCTGGCGCCAAGATAGGAACCACCAATACCAATTACAATAAGAACCTCTGAATCGCTCTGAATCTTAGCCGCCGCCTGTTTGATTCTTGCAAACTCTTCCTTATCGTAATCAACCGGCAAGTCGATCCATCCTAAGAAATCGTTTCCCGCTCCGCTCTTTGATACAAGTACTTCCTTCGCATCAAGCGCCAAATTCTTCATGGATTCCACTTCATGTTCACCAATAAAGGAATCTGCTTTAGAATAGTCAAAT
>CAMXBD010000126.1 GCA_947179245.1 uncultured Lachnospiraceae bacterium
ATATAAGTGCCTGCATTCCTGTGTTAGATGATTCTCGGATCTGTTTCAGCCCATATCTGACGATAATACGGTTCTCATTCACCAGCTCCATTACATCGCCCACAGTGGCAAATGCCGCAAATGCCAGAAGATCCTGAAGCAGTTTCCCGCTTCCTTTGACCGACATCTTATCAAACAGAACCTGTATCAGCTTATAGGCGACCACCGCACCACAGATCCCGTCAAAAGGATATCCGCAATCCTGCTGCTTCGGATCTACCACCGCATCCGCCGCCGGCGGACATTCCAGCCTTTCACCATTCTCCTGTATTTCATAGGGCACCTCATGATGATCTGTCACCACCACGGTCATTCCAAGCGATCTGGCATAGGCAATCTGGTCTCTCGCCGCGATTCCATTGTCACATGTAAGTATCGTATCAACTCCCGCCTCGTGCGCCTCAGCGATCATATGGTCATTCAGCCCGTATCCATCCTGAATGCGGTGCGGTATCACAGCATCCACCACTGCGTTACAGCTCTCCAATCCTGTAAGCAGAATATAGGTAGCACAGACACCGTCAATGTCATAATCCCCTATAACGCGGATAGCTTTCCCCTGTTCGATCTTACCTTGCAGAATCTCCACTGCCTTCTCCACGTCTTTAAGCAGATACGGAGAGTGCAGATTATCAAGCGTTCCATGCAGAAATTCACCAATCTTCTCATTCGTCTCAATATCCCTGTTACGGATAATTCTTGCGATCACCGGATCGATCTGAAAACGCTCCGCAATTTTAGCAAAATCCGCCTTCTTGGCAGATACCATCCATTTCGCCATTCATACCCCTGCCTTTCATTTATTTATAAAGGCGTCCTGCTTATCACAGAACGCCTTTTCCTGATCAAAATATGATTCTGTATATCTTCCGCTGCACTACTTATTTTGCAGCCGCTTTCTTCGCAAGCTTGGTACGCAGTACATACCAGAATGCGCTTGCCAGACAGATTGAAGAATAAGTACCGCAGATGATACCTGCAATCAGCGGCAATGCGAACTCCCTGATGGAAGATACGCCGAACACTTCAAGCGCTGCCACCATGAAGAAGGTCGTCAAAGAAGTAAAAATACTTCTGGACAACGTCTGCGAAATACTCTTATTGAGCACCTCCTCCAAGCTTTCCTTATCCTTCTTATCCCTTAAGTTCTCACGAATACGGTCAAAGATAACGATGGTCGCATTGATGGAATAACCTATGATCGTCAACATACATGCAATAAATGTGTTACCCACTGAAATCTTTACGACCGCATAGAAGGCAAGCACTACAAGCACGTCATGAACCAATGCGAGTACCGAACTCGCACCGAATCGGATATCTTTAAATCTGAACCAGATATATAACAGCATGAGTATGGTCGATACAATAATTGCTTTGATGGCATCCGCCTGCATCTCGGAGCTGACTGTCGCGCTGATCGTCTCTGCTGTGATGCTGCTTGCATCCACACCGAAGTTAGTCGTCATAGTGTCCGCAAAACGCTCACGCTCTTCCACATTTAAGGTTCTTGTCTTAATAATAACCTGATTGGAACCTGCCACCTTGGTCGTCTGCACATTGCCGTCACCCGTGATATCCTCAATCATCGGAACGATCTGCGCATCAATCTCTTCAATGCTCATATCTTCATTCAATGTCATGGTCGTAGAAGTACCACCCACAAAATCAAGACTGTAATTGAGCGGCATATCCATCTGTGACTTGTTGATTCCCATCACGACGAATCCGATCACGATAATCGCTGCGGATAAACCGAAGAACAGATATCTCTTGGATAAGAAATCCATCGTCTTCTTCTCTTTACCCACACCGTATGCCTTCTCACTCTGAACACCCAGCGCATAAAATACATTCAACAGATATTTGGTAACAAACAGCGCTGTGAACATAGACAAAATAATACCGAGTATCAATGTGACCGCAAATCCCTTGATTGTACCGCTTCCCATGGCAACAAGCACAAGCGCCGCGATAAATGTGGTAATATTACCGTCAATGATAGCGGATAATGCTTTGCTGAAACCTATTTTGACGGAAGACTGTACTGTCTTGCCGGTAGCCAGTTCTTCTCTGATACGGGCAAAAATAATAACGTTGGCGTCTACCGCCATACCTACAGATAAGATGATACCCGCAATACCCGGAAGTGTCAGAGTCACTTCAAATGCATATAACAGAATGACCATCAGCTCTGTATACAGGCATAATGCAAGTGATGCCACCAGACCGGGAACATAATATATTGCAATCATGAATACAACCACCAGCGCAAAACCAACTGCCGCCGCAATCAGACTGGACCGAATGGCTTCCGAACCAAGCTGTGCTCCTACCACATTGGAACGCAGTTCCTCCAACTCCAGCTTCAGACCACCGATACGAATCGTGGAAGCAATGCGCTCTGCTTCTGCCGCACCGGACGGCACCGTAATAACCGCATTGCCGTCAGTGATAACTGCCTGCACGTTCGGCACACTGACAAAGTCATCGTCATAATAAATCGCAATGGATTCGCCATTGTCAAATGCTTTCTGAGTCGCCTGTGCAAAAGCTGTCGTACCCGTATCATTTAACGTAAGTGAAACTATATTCTCCAGATTTCCCATAGAATTCTGCTGCGCCCTTGCCTGCGCATCTGCCACTTCCGTACCTGTCAAGACAATGGATCCGTCTGCCATCAGCTCATCGATCGACTTCGTAAGTATATACTGTATCTCAATATTACCATCCGCATCTACACCGTATGTGCCCCCATAGTTCTGATTTCCTTCACTGTCTGTCTGTGCGATAAAATATAAGCTTCCGGGCTTACCTAACTCTTCCAGAATGGCATTGGCATCAGATACGCCGGGAATCTCGATATTGATCCGGTCAGAACCTTCCTTATATACCTGCGCCTCTGTACTGTAGTTTTCGACACGCTGCTGTAACTTATAGATCGTATCGCTCATATCCTCATCGCTTGGTTTCTCGTCACCGACAACCTGATAGGTGATGCTGACGCCGCCCGCCAGATCCAGACCTAATTTAATGCCGGATGCCGAGCCGGATCTGTCTGAACCGACACCGAAAACTGCCGTGTAGCCAAGCAGTCCGAGTATCAATACAAATACGATCAGACTTATAACCGCTCTGTTCTTTTTCATAATGCTCTCTCCTTTTCCTCATCGGCAAGCGC
Organism: uncultured Lachnospiraceae bacterium; assembly: GCA_947179245.1. GTDB lineage: Bacteria > Bacillota > Clostridia > Lachnospirales > Lachnospiraceae > UBA3282. The sequence goes on from CAMXBD010000126.1 coordinate 3,221, forward strand.
CGCTTTTATCATGATTGCGCACTCAACACGCTTTCTCTGCAACTCACAGCCAAGGTCATAAGAACCGTTGATATTACCGCTGAAATGGTATGCATTGGCAGCACAGCCGCCGCTGCAGTAAAACTTTGCAAAACAGTCCTTACACTTGTCCTTCGCATAGACATTACATGTTTTAAAAGTATCTCTGATATCCGTGCGGGTAATACCTTCATTCACGTTTCCCATCAGAAATTCTTCCTGCCCTACGAACTGATGGCACGGATAAAAATCTCCCCAAGGAGTCACCGCAAGATACTCTGTTCCAGATCCACAGCCCGACAATCTCTTTGCCACGCAGGGACCACCTTCTAAATCTATCATAAAATGGAAAAAATTAAAACCTTTTCCTTCTTTTTTTCTGCGAATATATTCTAACGCCAGTTTATCATACTCGGCAAGGATTACCGGAACATCCTCTTCTCTGAGCGCATAATCTTCCGTATCCGCCGCCACTACGGGTTCTACGGAAATCTGTTCAAATCCTTCGTCTGCCAGATGTTTGACATCCTTGGTAAAGTCCAGATTGTTCCTTGTAAAAGTTCCCCTCACATAGTAATTCATCTGGTTTCTGCTCTCGGCAACCTTCTTGTATTTGGGTACCACTTCGTCATAACTTCCCTGTCCGCCTCTGTGCGGCCGCATCAGATCATGAATCTCTTTGCGTCCATCGATACTCAAAACAATATTTGCCATCTCTTTGTTCGCAAACTCCAGAACCTCATCGTCAAGCAATACGCCATTGGTCGTCAGCGTAAACCGGAATTTCTTGTTGTGCGCACTCTCCAGACTTCTTCCGTATGCCACCAGATCCTTAACAACCTGCCAGTTCATAAGCGGTTCGCCGCCAAAAAAATCCACTTCAAGATTCACTCTGCTGCCAGAGTTTGCCACAAGAAAATCCAACGCCTTCCTGCCCACTTCATAGCTCATCAACGCTCTTCTGCCGTGGTACTCGCCTTCTTCCGCAAAACAATATTTGCAGGCAAGATTACAATCATGCGCAATATGAAGACACAAAGCCTTCACTACGGTCTGACGGTTCTTAAATTCACCGATATATTTTTCGTAGACATCCTCTGTATAGAGCATCCCCGCCTGATACAGTTCAAGAATCTCATCCACCGCCTCTTGAAGTTCTTCGGCACTCACCGTCCCGTTATCATCTACAGCCATGTCCTCATCTGACGTCTTGTCATTCTCTTTAGAAAGCCGCTCTGAAACATATGCCGCAAAGGCTTCCTTATCGTCTATATTCATATTCTGCGCAAGCGCTTCTTCCATAATCGGTATCACTCGATACGCCGTCTCATCAACCACATGTACACAGCCGCTGTTGACATCTAACACGATATGATATCCGTTACTTACATATTGATGTATCACTTCTTATTCTCCCGTTATCCTTCCAAATAATCATGCCCAGACATCCTCAAAACATTTCGTATGTTTTATGATTATGCCTATACACGCATAATAAGCAGCGACATAAGATCGCTGCTTATATTTCCTATCTTTTCGCTAAAACAAAATCAATTATCTTGCTTTCTCACAACTCTGATTTCCTACTGTGCAGGATGTCTTGCAAGCTGACTGACAAGACGTCTGGCACTCGCCGCATCCGCCCTTCTTCATGGATTCTTTCAGATTTCTTGTGCTCAATGTCTTAATATGTTTCATAGGTTATATCCTCCTTATGTATTGTCACGCTATTATCTCGTTCCATATTCATATTTTATAGAGATAGCAACAATTACCTTGCCGCCTCTATAACTTTTTGTAGTATACCACAGTTTTACCTATACGCAAAGTATTTTTTACAAATTTTTATTCCCGTTGTCTAACTAATCATCCCTCCAAGCATCCCGCTTCCCGCACACAGGAAAAATACCGTAATCATATTTCCCGCAATATCCTGCGGTCCCCTGTTGACAATCATGGATACGAGCACCAGAATCACATAATAGGCTGTTCCCATGGCAAGCCCCCACAGATACTTTTTCTTGCCTGCACGCTTGCCTGCCAAAAGCCCTGCCGCGAAAGTGACCACTATGTAGATACCTATGATACATATAGACACCACTTTTTCAGAAAGTCCGAACCGATACAACATGAATGCCAGAAGAAGTAAAAGCCCTGCCGTTAAAATGTATGCCGCCAGCATGCACTTCGTAATGAAGACCACTTTCTCCGCATAAATCTCTTTTTTCCCCATATTTCCCTCCATTCCCGTAAAACAACTATAAAGATACTAAATATATATTCCGGGCGGCAGAAAAACTTGACACATTCTTATATTCCATAGTAATATTTCTGTAACTGTCCAAGGGACAATTCGTGCTTTATGACATGGGCATAATATAAACATAATAAGGAGTGAACATTTCATTGGATACCACAGGTGTCATACAAATCGTAACATTGCTGGTTCTTGTTTTATTATCAGCTTTCTTTTCTTCTGCCGAAACAGCTTTTTCGACAGTCAATCGTGTGCGTCTTCGCACACTCGCCGAGGAAGAAAATAAAGGAGCCATCCGGGTGCTTGGCATTCTGGATAAATACGGTAAGATGCTCAGTGCCATCTTAATCGGCAATAATATTGTAAACCTTTCTGCTTCTTCCGTTGCTACCACTTTTGCAATCAGAACATGGGGCAGCCGTGCCGTCGGTATCATGACAGGTATTCTGACCCTCGCCGTTCTTCTGTTTGGTGAGATCATACCCAAAACATGGGCAATGCAGAGGGCAGAAACGATTACATTGATGTACAGCCGCATAATATCCCTGCTGATGACGGTACTAACGCCAGTCATATTCATCGTTGACAAGATATCCAACTGGATCCTGCGTTTCCTACATATCAGTTCTGACGGCAACAATTTCAGTATCACTGAGAAAGAATTGAAGACCTATGTGGACGTAAGCCACGAGGGCGGTGTGATCGAATCGGAAGAACGTGAGCTGATCTACAATGTATTTGATTTCGGCGATACGGTTGCCAAGGACATCATGATTCCCCGTATTCAGATGACCACAGTACCCATTGACGCTTCCTATCAGGAACTGCTGTCCACTTTTCAGGCTTCGATGTTTACCAGAATCCCTGTCTACGAGGATGATCCCGACCACATTGTCGGCGTCGTCAATATCAAAGATTTCATTCTGGTAAAAGACAAAGAAAAATTTCAGTTGAAAAAAATACTGCGTGAAGCTTACTATACTTATTAATACAAAAGCTAATCCGATATGTTATTGGAGATTCGTGAGAAATCACTCAGCATCGCTTTTGTGTTGAGTGAGTACGGCGCCACGGTCGGCATGATCACAATGGAAGATATGATCGAGGAACTGGTGGGTGAGATCCGTGATGAGTATGATGCCGATGAGGAAGAATTGATCCAACAGTTGGAAGACGACAAATATCTTGTGGAAGCAAGTATGAAAGTAAATGACATCAATGATGCCTTAAACATCGAACTAAATTCCGAGGATTATGATTCCATCGGCGGACTAATCATTGAGAAACTGGAACGTCTGCCGCAGGATCAGGAAACCATCGTTCTCGACAACGGCATATCTCTGCTGGCAGACGGTATTAAAGATAATCGTATCGTCAAAGTATTGATCACTCTGCCTGCCGAAGACGAGCAAGCAGCAAAGGAAGATCCTGCGGATTCTTGATCATCTTCTCTTCTACAGCACCTGCGTCAAGAAGCTGATCTTTTGTCCGGAATCCCCATGTAACACTGATACACGGCATAGGAACATTCATGGCAGTCTGCAGGTCTACTTCTGAGTCCCCGACATAGACCGCGCGGGATGCATCCGCCGACAAGCTTGCCAGTGCCCGATACACCATATCGGGCGCCGGCTTTTTCTTTACCTCGTCACTCTCTCCGATTGCCTCATGCACATATTCCATAAAGTATCTTCTGTAAAGCTGTTTTACCGCCCGGTCAGGTTTATTGGATACGATTGCCAGCTGGTATCCCGACTCCTTAAGCGATGCCAGCAGTTCTATTACTCCTTCATAGGGTGCCGCCTTATCCTCACAGTGCAAGGCATAATGTTCCCGGAACATCTCTAACATCTTAGCGTATTCCGGATTACCGGCACCATCCGGGACAGCCCGCTCGATCAGCTTCGCCGCGCCATTTCCGACGTAGCCTCTGATCTCCGCAATAGTGTGCTTCGGTAAACCATATTGTTCCATAACATAATTCACGCTGTCTGTCAAATCATCCAGTGTATTAAGCAGCGTTCCATCTAAGTCAAAAATTATTGTATCAATCATCATCGTTTTTCTCCTACATACGAGTAACCAGATTCATGACTGCCTCAATCTCCGCCCCGTTATCCGGCGCCGGCTCCACCATTTCATGCTTGCCGTCAGATGTAACCTGTCCGATATAGTTCCCCTGTTCCGTCTTTTCCATTGTATAGTAAATAACTTCCTGCGTCTTATGCATCCACACGGCATAAACCCTGTAGCACATACCTTTCTTAGCGGTTCCGTCAGGCATGTCCACTCTGGTAATCTGCATATCCTCCGTGACATTCAGTGTCATCACAGAAAATTCTTCCGGCGTTACTGCAACAGATATTTTCTGATTATCAGGATAGGATTCCTTATAAAATTGCAGCAGAAAATCGCCTTCTTCATGCTGCAGGCGCTTAAGTCCCTCCTCCTTATGTTCAAACAGATATTTGGGCATAAGATAAAGAGTCACTCTGTTGTGTACCAATTCCTGAAACTGCTTCTCCGACACTCTGATTGTCTTCTGCTGTTTTACGGCATCCCTGCGCTTAACTGCCACTTCCAGTATTTCCTTCGTCAATATCATGTTATGCGTAAACGGATTGAGCACCATAACCTCGACCTGCCCTTTGCTCGCCATGACCATGGACAAACATGACTGAAAAGGTATCGCAAGCAGCGCCGGACTCTTCTTATCCTGAGGAATCTGCGCTGCGGATGTAAAAATAGGAAGTATCTGTTCACCACTATCCTTACGAAGCAGACAAGGAAGTATCTTCGCTTCTTTCGGAAGCTGAACCGGTTTCCCTTCGCTCATCAGCTTCTGCGTTTCCTCATTGATTCCCTGAGGCGGCAGTGCCGGCATAAACACCATCGATTTTTCCAAAATTTCCATGACTTTAGCATAATTCTCTTTCTGTCTGTCCTGTGCAAAATCTGCAACCGCCGCTTCCAGCTTCGCATTATCAAATTTATTATCTGCCATCAATTCCTCATTTCTGCGCATATATTGTGCGCGATAACCATATATTTTTACTTGTTACCCATGCTTTAAAGTATATCAAATTTTTTTGTCCCTGCCAATCATCCCGCCACGATCCGGCAGCTGCGCCAGAACAATCGCCACCACCATCAGACAGCACCCTAATAACTCTCTGCGGCTCATTGTCTGATTCAGTATCAGAAAACCTGCCACCACAGACACCACCGATTCCAGACTTAAGATCAATGATGCCACCGTAGGATTCATGTCTTTCTGACCTACGATCTGCAATGTGTAGGCAACGCCGCAGGACATGATACCACCGTAACACACAGGCTGCCACGCCGCAAGAATATTGCCCAGTTCCGGCTTTTCAAACACAAAGCTGCAAATAAGAGATAAAACACCACAGACCCAGAACTGAATACATGACATCCGTACTCCATCCACTTTCGGTGAAAAATAATCAATCACCAATATATGCAAAGCGAAGATAAAAGCACAGATAAGCACCAGTGCATCTCCCTTCTCCAGCTTAAAGCCATTCGTCATACACAAAAGATAAAGTCCGCAGACCGCAAAGGCAACACCGATCCACACTTTCACTCCAACCTTTTTGTGTATAAAAAGTCCCATGATTGGAACGAGAAGAATGTACATCGCAGTGATAAACCCTGCCTTCCCGACTGATGTATATTGAATCCCGACCTGCTGAAAATTACTTGCCGCAAAAAGTATGATACCACAGCATAAACCGCCGATAAGCAGAGTCTTTCCCTTTTTAACTTTACCGGAACCGCCTGCTTCCTGCGGGGACATATCCTTCACCGCCTCTGTGCCCGCCGCATTCCTGCCGCCCTGAATCCTGTCGAGCAGCACAATGCACGGCAGCAAAACCAGACCGCCCAGAATACACCTTGTTCCGTTGTAAGTGAAAGGACCTACATATTCCATACCGGCACTTTGCGCCACAAATGCCACGCCCCATATCACTGCTGTTAAGAACAACAGAATCGACTGTCTTAATACAAATTTATTCATGATTCTATTCCATCCTATTGTATATGTCAGATACCGCAAAAAGTTACCCCTCAGGCACTTGAAAATCGTTTCAACTTCCCCCGAAAGGTAACTTTCCGTTACGGCTCTGCCGTCATTCTACTACACGATACCACTACCGATCAAACGACATGTTTTTAATCTGTTCAATCATCTCCATGTCTTCTGCATTGACCTTCAGATTAGAGTCAAAGCTCTCGCCCTGCGCAGTAGTCACTTTGATTTCTATGATACTGCCTTCCTTGATTCCGTTTCTTACCACTGCCGATAAGAACTTAGGAAATTTAGGATGATTCTTCTGAAAGCGGCTCCACAGATTCATCAACTGAAAGATTGCTGCCGGATTTTGTATATTCATCAGTCTCCCTCCTTATCATCACTTTCCGGAATCACTGCTATACAAAGTTCTTCAAGCTGTTTTACATCCACCGTGCCGGGCGCCTCCGTCATCAGACAGGAGGCATCCTTGATCTTCGGGAATGCAATGACTTCGCGGATATTATCCGCACCTGTAAGAAGCATCACGAAACGGTCAAGACCATAAGCCAGTCCCGCATGAGGCGGAACACCATACTTAAACGCACTTAACAGGAATCCGAACTGCTCCCACGCCTGTTCTTTGGTAAATCCAAGCACC
>CAMXBD010000127.1 GCA_947179245.1 uncultured Lachnospiraceae bacterium
GAATACAGACAGCGATTGTTGACGCAAGGGAACCCCGAAATCCGGCTATGTGATAGCCAATGTAAGTAGCGCTGTTGATTGCTGCCGGTCCCGGCGTTGATTCGGCAATAGCAGTCATATCTAAAAACATATCATCTGTAATCCAATGTCTTTTCGTAACAAACTCATTTTTTAACAGGGTAATCATGGCATAGCCGCCTCCGAAGGTAAATGTACCGATTTTTAAAAAAGTTAAAAACAATACAATGATTTTCTTCATTTCTTCCACCTCCATGGTCAGAATATCCCTGTTATTGACATAAATCAATTCATATTTTAATATGTTAAACATAAGTAAATACCTATGGAAAAGAGATAAATATGACTATCAGACATTTGCAGATTTTTAAGACAGTATGCGATTGTAAAAGTATTACAGCAGCGGCGGAAAGACTTAATATCACACAGCCTTCCGTCAGTATAGCGATAAAAGAGCTGGAGGCCTTTTATCATACAAAAGTATTTGACCGGATTAACCGCAAAATATATCTTACAGAAGAAGGAAATACGCTGTTACAATATGCTGACAGCTTATTAGGACAGTACGATGAATCAATATCCGTATTGCGCAGCGGCAAAGCTTTTACAAAATGCAGGCTTGGGGTGAATGTTTCTGTCGCAGAAACATTTCTTTCCCGGATTGTAAGTGTAATCAATAAAACGATATCCGATATCACATTGAAAGTTTATATACATAATAATGAACAGATAGACCGGCTTTTAACGGATAATCAGATAGACTTTGCCATTTATGATAAGGTTGTTGACAGGCAAACTAAAACAGGCAGACTGCTATTTCATGACAATATAGCGGCATGCTGTTCGATTGACCAATATCATAAAGAAAAAATCAGCTTGGAAGATTTATCAAAAATGCCACTACTGCTACGGGAAAAGGGCAGTGGAATGAGAAGCCGCATAGATGCTGAATTTTTAAAACATGGTTATACGCAAAATGTTGCGGCTGAAAGCACAAGCACACTGGGGCTGATGGAGCTGGCAGAAACTGGTCTGGGGTATGCACTTGTGCCGGAGAGATTGGCTGAAAAGCTGTGTTCAACTTACAAAATCAAAATACTTTCCGTCAGCGGCGGACATTTGAGAAAAGATTATTATTTAACTTATAACTGTAATAAATTCCTGAATCCTACATTAGAAGCTGTTATCAAAGTGTTAGATACCTTACATGGTGGCGAAGAAGCAGATTAATGGTGATTCCGGCTAAGACCACTATTGCACATAGAATAATGTTCTTTGCCCTCTTCATACGAATTCTCCTTAGTGTCCTTGCATTAAGAAACTGTTTGTGTCTATACCATAACAAAGTGTAGCCGAATACGTCTAAAATGTACAGGACACAAAGTGAGAATCCGCAGATTTTCCCGAAAATCAAAGTAACTAAGCTTTCTTCTTCAGCACAAAAGCCTCATAAGGCTTTAAAATCATCTCAGCGTCATCATACCTGTTGTCCATATTGGAAATCAGGCAGGACGTTCCCACAAACTCATCGGGAATGGTAAAGGTTGTTTCATGGTCACAGAAACTGCATACCACAAGCAGTTTTTCCTGCTCGAATGTTCTGGTGTAGACAAAAAGTTCTTCGCTGTCCATAAGAAGCGGTTCGTATTTACCGTATACCATGATGAGATTTTCTTTTCGCAGTGCAATCAACTTCTTATAATAGTGGAATACAGAGCCGGGATCGGAAGTCTGTGCCTTAGCGTTGATCTCCTTATAGTTGGGATTGACAGCGATCCAAGGGGTTCCGGTGGTAAATCCCGCTTGTGCGGAGTCATCCCACTGTACCGGAGTTCTGGCGTTATCGCGGCTTTTGAAGGTAATGCAGGGCCAGAATACTTCATGGGACAGAGGTCCTTCGGCGCACCATTCTTTATATGCGTTGATGCTTTCGATATCCCGGAAGTCCTCAGGGTTTTGAAAAGGATAATTGGTCATGCCCAATTCTTCGCCCTGATAAATATAGGGAGTGCCTTGAAGCATATGCAGGCATGTGGCGAGCATTTTCGCAGAAGATTCCCGGTATTGCGGGCGGTCGTCGCCGAAGCGGGAGACAGCGCGGGGCTGGTCGTGATTGTCCCAGAACAGACTGTTCCATGCTTGACCGTATAAGTCAATTTGCCAGCGGGAAAGCGTTTTTTTCAATGTGGTAAGGGGAATCTTTTCATCGGTCCATTTCCCGTATTTGCCGTCGCCCTCTACATGCTCAAACTGGAATACCATATTCAGTTCATGGGTGTCTTCACCGGCGTATTGTTTTGCCAGCTTGGTTGTCACGCCGGAAGTTTCGCCGACAGTCATGATATTGTATTTGGACAGCACTTTCTCATTCATTTCCTGAAGATATTTATGGACGTTGGGACCATGGACGCAATAGGGACCAAAGTCGCCGTATAAGCCGTTTATTTCGCCATCCGGCATTTCTTTCGTCTTGGAGATCATGCTGATGACGTCCATGCGGAAGCCGTCAATGCCCTTCTCGCACCACCAAGTCATCATGTCAAATACTTCCTGCCGTACTTTCGGATTATCCCAGTTTAAATCGGGCTGTTTCTTGGAAAAAAGATGCAGATAGTACATGGCGGTTTCTTCATCGTACTGCCATGCGGAGCCGCCGAAACAGGAGCCCCAGTTGTTGGGCGGCGTCTGGGCATCTTTGCCCTCACGCCAGATATAGTAGTCCCGGTATTCATTGTCTTTGGACTTTCTGCTTTCCATAAACCATTTATGTTCATCGGAAGTATGGTTGACCACAAGATCCATGACAATCCGGATACCTCTTTCATGTGCCCCGGCAAGCAATTCATCGAAGTCAGCCATTGTACCAAACTCATCCATGATTGACTGATAATCACTGATATCATAGCCATTGTCATCGTTGGGGGACTGATAGACAGGGGAAAGCCAGATCACATCGATTCCCAGATATTTCAAATAGTCCAAGCGGCTGATGATTCCCTTAATATCGCCAATACCGTCTCCGTTACTGTCCATAAAACTACGCGGATAAATCTGATAAATAACGGCTTCTTTCCACCAAGTTTTCTTCATAGTTTTCAATCCTTTCTGCTTATTTTCATGAGTTACATTTCCAGTATTAACACTTGATACCCATATAGTCTGATTATATTATTTTCTGACGCGATATCTTCCAAATTGTTTAACAGTACTTTTTTATACGCAGAAGGAAGTGCGACTTCCTGTACTTCCTTCTGGTAGTTTCCAACCACCAACAGCGTCTTGTCACCCTTACGGTAGTAAGCCATCAGGTTATGCTGATCTTCCCACACCGGCTCCAGAGCGCCGTAAACGATAGTCTCACTATAGACAGGATCTTTGCGGAGTGCGATCAGCTTTTTATAGAAATTCAATACGGAGTCTGGGTCTGTAAGCTGTGCTTCGGCGTTGATAGAAGTATAATTCTGATTGACTTTAAGCCATGGCGTACCGGTAGTAAATCCGGCATTTATACCATCAGTCCACTGCATGGGAGTACGTGCGTTATCCCGGCTGAACTTAGATACGGCTTCTAATGCAGCTGTGGGTGTCAGTCCGGCATTCAGTGCAATCTGATACTCATTGAGGGTAGAGATATCGTCTACATCCTCGATGGACGTGAAGGTTGTATTCTCCATGCCCAGTTCCTGTCCCTGATAGATAAAAGGAAGACCGCGCAGCATAAAGTTCAGCGCCGCCAGCATTTTTTTGCTTTCTGTGCAGCAGTCTCCTTCGGGGATGTAACGGCTGACGCCGCGGGGCTCATCGTGATTTTCGATGATATTGGATAAGAAACCGATGTCACCCACTTTCGCCTGTGCTTCAAAACAGCATTTTTTATAATCATCCGGTGTGATTGGTTTTGCGTCATACCAGCCTTTTGCGCTTCCGCCAAAAATGGTTTCGTTGAAGTCAAACATGCTGGAGAAGTAACCGTTATCTCCGATGAAGTCCGGTAGTTCCTCCGGTTTCTCGTTAAATACCTCTCCTACGGAAAAAGCGTCGTATTTCTTAAATGTGCGGTCACGCATTTCCCCTAGAAATTCCCCGATTCCCTTCGCTTCTTCCAGCATGGCATAGATACTGCAAAGGCCGTCTTCTCTGTCCGGAGCATAGCTATGTAGAGGCAGGGCTTTCTTGATGTTGATGATCGCATCGATACGGAAACCGCCAAGGCCTTTGTCCAGCCACCAGTTAATATTCTTGTAGACTTCTTCGCGAAGTTCAGGATTTTCCCAGTTTAAGTCCGGCTGTTTCTTGTGGAACAGGTGAAGATACTGTTTGTCGGTGCCGGGAAGATCCTCCCATACGGAACCACCGAAGTAGGAACGCCAGTTGGTAGGCAGTTCGCTGGTATAGGAATTTGATTCATTCTCACCGAGTTCGCAAAGCGAATCTTGTAATCGAGCGCCGCTCGATTTTTTGTCTCTCAGATAAAAGAAATTACCGTATTTTCCGTCCGGATTTTCGCAGGCTTTACGGAACCATTCATGCTCATCGGAGCAGTGGTTGACCACCAGATCCATCAGAATATACATATTTCGTTTTTTTGCCTCGGCGATCAGTTGCTCCATATCCTCCATAGTGCCAAAGCGGGGATCGATGTTGTAATAGTCTGAGATGTCGTATCCCTGATCTGCCAGTGGGGACTGATAGCAGGGGGACAGCCAGATGATGTCCACACCCAGATCTTTGAGATAATCCAGTTTGCTTATAATGCCGGGGATATCGCCAATGCCATCGCCGTTGGAATCATAGAAACTTTTTGGATATATTTGATATGCTACCTTATCATGCCACCATTTTTTGATCATAACCGTACCTCCTGCAAAATTCAGATTGATATAATTATCCTGTATTTACGAGGCTGCGAAGCAGACCTCGCAAAGTTAATTCGCAAAGCGAATTTACTTTTTTTATTCTATAGACCTGCACGGAGGAAGTCTTACGATTATATGATTAAAAATTATACTATTTTGACTTTTTGAGCTTCTTTCTATATTGCAGGGGCGTCGTTTCCGTATACTTACGGAATTCACGCAGAAAATTCCCCATATTGTTGAAGCCGCATTCTAAGCAGATTTCCGTCACGGGCAGATCGGTCTCTTCCAGAAGCCGTCGTGTCTGTTTGATGCGGTATTCATTGAGATATTCCATGGGAGAATGCCCAATTACTTTTTTGAAAAGGCGGCAGAGGTATTGCTCATTTAGGTTCACCTGCCTTGCCAGATCGGATATATATATTTTCTCCTGATAATTGTTCTTCATATAGGTAAGAGCTGTTTTGACGCTTTCCACCCGTTTGTCCAGATTTTTTTCCGTGAGAGTAAGGAGGCGGTGCTCCGAGAGGGTGGCAAGAATATATAATAAGGAAGATTTGACATATAGCTGACCGGTTTCTTCCTCTTTTTTCTGTCCAAAAGAGCACATGATGTCTTGAAAAGCATTTTTGACTGGGGCAAACGCAGGGTGTTCCGGGGTAATACAACGAGGAAAGAGCAGCCTGCCGCTCCGGATAGGATCAATTAAGCGGATCTGGGCTTCGTCATAGGAATCGAAACTCAGAATGTCAGGAGAGAAAACGACGGCGTCTTCCCAATGATTGTCAGATGTCTCCGTGATAATGCTGTGAAGTTCTCCGGGATTGATAAAATACAGGCATTCGGAGCCGGCCGGAAAGGAGTCCATGTTGATTTCCAAGCGGAATTCTCCGCCGGAAAAATACAGAATTTCAGCTTCATCATGCCAGTGATGTTTGACGAGTACACCTTTTCCCATAGAATGGGTGCGGTAAATGGCACAGGGAAAAGATTTCGTGCCGTGTGGACGGATTTCTTTTAAGATAGACGGCTGCTGTTTCATATATTTGATTCCTCACAAAAGATAAAATTGTCATAGCATTTATACCTATTATAGTAGATAAACGGAGAGTGGGCAAAATATTTAAAAATATCTGTTGACAGAATGGAAAACTGGGTGTATTATCAATTCATATAAAACCTACCGAATAAGTAGGAAATAAAAAGATGAAGCATTTTCGCGCGAAATTATGCAGGATGTATAATTTCTGTGCATCAATGTAACTGTGAAGGACAGGGTCCTGAACAGTTATGTAGATGCTTTAGAATGGAGGAAATTATGGCAGATATTAAGAAGAGCGCGGCAGAACTAATCGGCAATACGCCGCTGCTGGAAGTTACTAATTATGAAAAGAATCATGAAATTACGGATACGACACTTCTGGTAAAGTTGGAGTATTTAAATCCGGCAGGTTCTGTCAAGGACCGTATTGCACTCAACATGATCGAGGAGGCGGAGAAGGCAGGTAAGCTGAAACCGGGGGCGACGATCATCGAGCCTACGTCAGGCAATACAGGAATCGGTCTTGCAGCGGTTGCAGCGGCAAAAGGATATCAGGCAATACTGACGCTTCCGGAAACAATGAGCGTTGAGCGTAGGAAACTTTTACAGGCATACGGAGCGAAGCTTGTTCTGACGGATGGCGCTAAGGGAATGAAAGGTGCGATCGCCAAAGCGGAAGAACTTCAGGCGTCAACTCCCGGTTCTATTATTTTAGGACAGTTTGTGAATCCGGCAAATCCGGCTGTGCATAGGGCGACTACGGGTCCTGAGATCTGGAAGGATACGGATGGTAAGGTAGATATCTTTGTAGCAGGTGTCGGCACCGGTGGTACGATCACAGGCGTTGGAGAGTACCTGAAAGAGCAGAATCCCGACATCAAGGTGGTGGCGGTAGAACCAGAGAGCAGTCCGGTACTGTCGGGCGGTGCGGCAGGGGCACATAAGATTCAGGGAATCGGGGCAGGATTTGTGCCGGAAGTATTAAACACGGACATCTATGATGAAATTATCAAAGTTTCCAACGAAGATGCCTTTGCAGCAGGTAAAGCCATTGCAGTGGAGGAAGGCGTATTAGTGGGTATTTCGTCCGGTGCAGCGCTTCATGCGGCAACAGAACTTGCAAAACGTCCTGAGAATAAAGGTAAGACCATCGTTGCACTCCTGCCGGATTCTGGGGACAGATATTTGTCTACACCACTGTTTTCGGTAGAGTAAAAGTTGCAAAAACTTGACAAATCCCGCCATACATACTAAAGTTAGTCAAGGATAAAGGATTATGTCTGGCTGATCGGTCCGCACGATCGTGCCGAGAAAGGATAAATGAGATGGCGGGAATGATAGAAGTACATAACTTAAGTAAGACATTTGTGACGAAGGACGCCGATGTCGAGGCTTTGCAGGACATCAATCTGTCGATTCAGGCAGGTGATATTTATGGAATCATTGGTATGTCCGGCGCGGGGAAAAGTACGCTGGTGCGCTGCTTGAATTTCTTGGAGCGTCCGACTGAGGGCACTGTGGAGATTGAGGGCAGGGATTTGAGTAAAATGTCGGAGAAGGAGCTTCGGGCACAGCGTTCTGAGATTGCGATGATTTTTCAGCATTTTAATCTGTTGATGCAGAAGAATGTCATTGACAATATATGTTTTCCGCTTTTGTACGGCGGAGTAGGAAAAAAGGACGGCGGCACGAAGGGAACCATGAGTAAGAAGGATGCCGGAAAGCGGGCGGAGGAACTTCTGGAGATTGTTGGCATGACGGAGAAGGCTAAGGCGTATCCGTCCCAGTTATCAGGCGGACAGAAGCAGCGTGTGGCGATTGCCAGAGCGCTTGCGGCAAATCCGAAGATCCTCTTATGCGATGAGGCGACTAGCGCACTTGATCCGCAGACGACACAGTCTATCTTACAGCTTTTAAAACAGATCAACAGAGAATACGGTATTACGATTGTAATCATTACCCATGAGATGTCGGTTGTCAGGGAAATTTGTTCCCATGTGGCGATTATCGGTAATGGTCGTCTGGTAGAACAGGGAAAAGTGGCAGATATCTTTTCCCATCCGCAGACAAAAGAAGCCAAGGAGCTGATCGTTAAAGGCAGGGGTGAGGAGCGTCGTACACTGGAGAGCCACCAGAAAGATCTGATGAAGGGCAAGTGTTGCATTCGTATCGTCTTTTCCGTTAATTCGTCCTTTGAACCGGTCATTGCCAATATGGTGCTGAAGTTTGGTCAGCCGATCAATATTCTGAGGGCGGACACCAAAAATGTGGAAGGTATCGCCAGAGGAGAAATGATCTTAAGTCTGCCAGATGATGCGCAGATGCAGAAGGATATGAAAGCATATCTGATAGAAAGAGGTCTTGCAGTAGAGGAGGTGGACGGTTATGTGGACTAGTGAAATGACGATCATGATGTGGGATGGCGTGAAGGAAACGCTTTTCATGACATTGCTGTCTACCCTGTTCGGATATATTCTGGGTGTGCCTATGGGAATTGCTCTTGCGGTGACTGACAGAAACGGCATCAAACCTAATGCGGTAGTCTATAAAGTATTAGATGTGATCGCGAATGTGGTCAGGAGTATTCCGTTTTTGATTCTGTTGATTCTGCTGATGCCGCTTACCAAGCTGATTGTGGGTAGAAGTTACGGTACGGCAGCAACGGTCGTGCCGCTGACGATAGCGGCAGCGCCTTTTATTGGTCGTATGATTGAGTCCTCTATCAATGAGGTGGATCATGGTGTGATCGAAGCGGCACAGAGCATGGGTGCCAGTACCATGACCATTATTATTAAGGTGCTTCTGGTGGAGGCAAGGACTTCTATTCTGGTGGGTGTGACGATTGCGCTCGGTACGATTCTTGGCTATTCCGCCATGGCGGGTATCGTCGGAGGAGGCGGCTTAGGTGATATTGCCATGCGCTATGGTTATTACCGTTATGAGAAAGAGATTATGTTTGTAGCGGTAGTGTTGTTGGTAGTATTGGTACAGATCTTCCAGACACTGGGCATGAAGATGTCAGTGAAACTGGATAGAAGAAAACGTTAAAAAACGTTATAAAAAGGGAAGCAGGCTGTGGAACTTTTTATATAAATGCACGGCATAAAAGAGGAGATATGCCGTGAAAAAAGGAGGAGAAACATTATGAAGAAAAAATTTATCGCGGGCATTTTGACAGCGGCGTTAGCAATTGGCGCATTGACGGCGTGTGGAGGTTCCGATACGGCAAGCGCACCGGTGGCGGAGACACCTGATGTAACGGAAGCAGAAGCAGCTGAAGAGCCGGAGGAAACACCGGAAGCAGATGAAGCGGCAGATTCTGGTGACGTACAGGCAGAATCCAAGGGAACCATTACAGTTGCAGCATCCGCGACCCCTCATGCAGAGATTTTAGAGCAGGCTGAGCCGATTCTTGCAGAGCAGGGATGGGAACTGGAAGTGACAGTGTTTAATGACTATGTACAGCCTAATATGGTGGTGGAGAGTGGAGAGTTTGATGCCAACTATTTCCAGCATATTCCTTATCTGGATTCCTTTAATGAAGAGCAGGGAACACATCTTGTCAATGCAGGCGGCATTCATTATGAGCCATTTGGTATCTATCCCGGAACGAAGAGTGATCTGACAACGTTGGAAAAAGGTGATGTGATCGCAGTACCGAATGATACGACTAACGAGGCGAGAGCGCTTCTGTTATTGCAGGACAACGGCATTCTTACTTTGAAAGATGGTGTGGGATTAGAGGCAACTGTAAGAGATATCGTAGACAATCCGAAGGAGATTGAGATTCAGGAGTTAGAGGCAGCGCAGGTTCCGAGAGTAAAAGACGAGGTGGCATTTGTTGTTTTGAACGGTAATTATGCGATGGAAGCAGGATTTTCTGTAAGCAAGGATTCTGTGGCTTATGAAAGTTCTGATTCTGAGGCAGCGCAGACTTATGTGAATGTGATTGCTGTCAAAGAAGGCAACGAGAACAGTGATGCAATCAAGGCGTTGGTAGATGCGTTGAAATCAGATACGATTACAGAATTTATCAACAGTAATTATGATGGTGGTGTAATTCCATTTAAATAATCGTGGATATGTCAGTAGAATGATGCTTGGGGCTATGGAAACATGGTCCCATTCTATTTGTATGGCAATCTTTTAATAAACCACCTGCTATGCAGGTGTGACGACAATAGCT